>JAERTH010000001.1 GCA_016844955.1 Fidelibacterota bacterium
GTGGAGTAACATAGACACAGACTTCATCGGAATCTTCAGATTCACTTTCGTCTTCCATGTTCTGTGTAATCACGTAACAGGCTTCACCAAACTCAAGGCCAGCATCTACATATCCACCATTAAAGGCGAAATCGATGGGTGGCAGATCTTCGGCGACAAGTGTACCATTACGGTAAACATTGTAGCTTGGGATATAGTCTGGTTCTTCAATGACAACCTGTAGTGAGGCCATATTATTGGCTTCATCACTTTCAACAATGTCATTGTCAACATCAGCAATGAAGTCAACGGCAAAGGTGCCGGGACCAACAGCTGAATATTCAAAACCGGTCAATGCAAAAGTGTCACTGGCTGCTGCGGCCAATGAAGGACCGGAAGCATAACCCAGTGGTACCGCATCTACGCTCCAACTGTGATAATCAGTTCCGCCACCGAGGTAACCCTCAGAATCGGCATCACCCTGGTTTGTAACAACGGCATAAACGGCGCCATCATCAAGCCAGATATCAGACACTACAAAGTCTACCATTGGTACAGCACCAGCTGTAAATGTCAGGTTGAGTGTATAGGTAAAATCATTGGGTGTTGGCCAGTTGGAAACAACTAAGTAATAGTCACCTGCACTAATTGGAATATTAGCAAAAGAACCACCACTTGCACCAGTACCCATGGCAATTGGCTCGCCACCTGCACTTGGACAATCAGCGAACACGAAAACACCAGTCCACTGGCTTCCGCCATCGACCAGGCTACCAGTAATGGAGCCTTCTTCAGGAATATTGAATGTGTAAACAACATCAATACCATTCATATAGCTGTTGCCAGCATAGGTATAATCACTGACGAAGCCATCAGAAGATCCAGTTTCATCCACTGCGGGGAGTGTCAGAGTAAATGGATCATCACAGGTATCACCTGTTTCACGCAGATCACGCATTGAGGAAGCTGTCTTGGCCTGATAGGCATTAACCTCAGCCTGCTGTGCAGCTTTCATTTCCAACATTGCTGTGGACAGAGCATTCTTATCAGTCTTAGCAATTGCATTGGCTGCAGCCAAATCGTTGGAAGCACCTGTTGAGAATCGAGCAACTTCCATCTGAATTGGTGCTGTTTCCCACATGAGTGTAGCAGTAGTGAAGGCCAGTTCAGCAGTCACATTACGTGGTACACTTGGTGGGAACGCAATCTCAACGTCTAAGGAGTCTGCATTGTTCTCTTCATCAGACTCTTCCACGTCATTATCCACATCAGCGACAAGTTTCATTTCGAAGATACCTGCGCCAAGGTTGTCAAAATTCACACCCGTCAGCATAAATACTTCACTTGCGCCTGCTTCAAGAGCAGGACCGGAGGCATAACCAAGATATGCATCGTCTACAAACCAACCGTGATAATCAGTACCAAAGTAACCTGCAGAATTTGCATCTCCCTGGTTCATGACCTCGGCAAATACAGTATCTTCATTGGACCACATATCATTGACGATAAAGTCAGCCATTGGTGGAGGTCCAACCATATAACTCAGGTTCAATGTATAGGTAAAATCATTTGGTGTTGGGTAGTTGGAAACGATGAGATAGTAATCACCAGCAGCAATAGCAACATCCATAAATGAGCCACCACTACTTCCAGTACCCTGTGCAATGACAACAGCTTCTTCATCATCAGGACAACCGTCCATGACAAACAAACCGGTCCACTCACTACCAGCATCCACGACGCTACCACTAATGGAGCCATCTTCAGGAATTGAGAAAGAGTAAACTATGTCAATACCACCCATATAGGATGATGCGCCAGAATAATCATCGTTGAAACCATCTGAAGTACCAGCCAGGTCAACAACAGGTAATGTCAGTTCAATAGCCAGTTCACAGACATCTCCAGGACCTGGGTATGCTTCGTTATGATATCCAAGACCATACCAGTAATCCTGTTCGTAAACCATCCATTCGGAATCTTCAGCGCTTGTACCTGCTGAGAGTGCCCAATCGGTATTTCCAGTTTCTACAGTTTCTTTACGCATCAAGGTGTATTCACCTGTGGCGCCAAGACCACCAGCAACGGGCCATGTTGAACCAGGATCTTCACCCAGTACACCGATAACATCAACTACTTCAGTAGCGATATCAAAGATGTCATCACCATTGGCATCATATACCAGACCCAGGAAGTCATTACCATTATAATAGGTGACAGTTCCGGTTTCATCTGCAGCATCCAGGATACCCTGGTCAGCTGAAGAATTTGCAATTACGTATACTTCATCATTGGCCAGCATACCGGTTAAGGATGTAGAATCCGCACCAGTGATAGCGCCATTATTATATCTCAGGATGACATAGTCTGAGAGGTCAACTTCAACACCGGTACCATTGTAAATTTCAATGGCTTTGTTGTTGCTGGAGCCTTCCAGGTATTCTGAGAAAAAGAGTGTATTTGAAGATGGTACAAAAGGTGGCAGGATGAAATCATCCAGACCAAACCCGTAATATGAAGATTCACTATAGTATACGTGAATGGCTACATATACTTCCATCTCAGCATAAGCGGAAAGATCAACACTCTCCATGCTCCATGCATCAGCGGCTGGAGGTACAGTATTTGGGAAATCTGCAACCTGGACAAAATCTTCTGGAGCAGTTCCTGTTGTGGAGACCATAACTTCAAAAGAATTCTCATAACTGGTTGATTCCTGACCATGCCAGAAAGACATGGTGGCATAACCAGTTGGGATAGCCAGCAGAGGTGTGATCAGATAATCATCTGCACAACCCATACCTTCGGCAGCAACTTCACCTGTATGAGGATCAATGTAAGAAAGATCAGGGTTGATTGCGCTTCCGCCATCAACATCGACAATGGTCCAACCAAAAGGTGGCCAATCGCCTTCAAAACCTTCTGCCGTAAAATCAGCAGGATAGGCATCACCCATCAGAGCGATCTCATTGTCACCAGTATAGTCACCAGTTACCGTGATTGTCAGGGTTTCTGCAAATGAACCAGCTGCAGTTGGGTCAAATGAAATCGTTGCAGTCGCTGAAGTATTCTCAGCAATAGTCCCAGAATATGTTGATGAGAAGGGAGCTGCCACATCAAGACTGGCAATCACCAGGTCACCAGTACCATTGTTGGTAATCATGACATCAGCCATTGCTGAAGCACCAGCAGGAATAGCACCAAAATCAACATCCATCATATCCAAAACAATATTGGGAAGAGATGGTGGAGGTGGTGCAACAAACTGGATCGCCATTTCATCATAAATCATCTGTGGCGCACCATTATAGGAATAAAGCAAACCGATTGATGCATCAGCATTCTCAAGACCGATTGTGGCACCCACGCCATTATCAGCAGAGGTGTTACCCATTACATCAAGGTATTGGAATGTGATATCACTGGTAGCTTCATCAAGGATTACTTCGAAAGTGAAATAATCAGTATCGTATGTACCACGCACGATCTCATGAAAAATCACGACAAACTGACGGTTTGGCTCAACACCAAGGGTTTTGTACATGATTTTACCATGGGCACTACTTGTACTACCAACAGCTTCTCCAGCCTTGAAATCATCCCACAGTGGGGCGATCATATTATCCGGTAGTGTAGCACTTGGCAGGTCTGTATTTGTCCAGTATGAACTGGCAAAATCAGTACTTGGTCCAAGACCAACCCAACCATTTGTGGTAGGAGTAATCTCAGTATAAAGGTTACCATAGTATCTGAAAGTAAAAGGCAGGTTGACAGTACCGCGATAGTCATCGCCACCGGCAATGCCAGATTGTGTGGCGCCTACGGTATCAATCCATGCATAGGTTGGACCGTCACCATCAATACTATTGACCCATGTGTAGCCAGCAGCATCGGGACCACCCATGGTGGGGGCACCGGATCCTGTCAAGGCGATAACAGCTGGAGATCCTGCATCATCAGAGGTGATAGTCAGGTCAGCTGTGTAATCCATGGACATGGCAGGTGCAAATGTGACAGTGACATCCAGTGTGGCTCCAGGAGCAACAACACCAGAGGAAACATCAACAGTAAAGGCATCGTCTGATGCAACGATACTGGCAACATTCAGGTCTGCGCCACCTGTATTGGAGATAGTCAATACCTCATCAGCTGACATACCTAGAATAACACCACCAAAGGCCAGTTCAGCAGCTGAGAGACCAATGATAGGATCTGTTGGTCCTTCATAGATTGAGATTGCATCGATATGTGGATTACTCGATCCCCAGACACTTGATCCGGCAAACTGAATATATACGGTAGATTCACCAGCATAGGCAGCCAGGTCAACAACCAGCTCTTCCCAAGGGGATACTGTTGCATCTGTCATGTATACTGATGTAAAAGTCACATTGTCTGTTGAGGCTAAAACGTCAACAAAATCTGAACTGCCAGCATCATAATACCAGAAGGAAAGTCTTGGTCCTGTAGCAGCACTTAAGTCGATGGCCGGTGAGGTCATCGTACCTGTTGTGCCACTTGAATAATCATAGTCGTTAAAAAAGGCTGTGTATGTACCCTCAACTACAGTTCCTGGACCATAATCATCAGCCATATCTTGTAACCAGGCACCATCGCCATCGGCTGGATCTAGAGTCCAACCAACAGGTGGCCATACTTCAAAGCCTTCAGCAAAGTAAGGTTCAACAACTTCTTCATCAAACAGGACATTGTCGATGGTTACAACGGGAACTTCTGTTCCACCTAAACTATGGAGGCGGATATAACCGGCTGTACCGGCATCAGCAACACCTTCAAGTGTGTAAGTTACAAATTCAGTTCCAACAGCCACATCCATGCTGGGCTCAACTGTACTAAGACCAGTAATTGAAAGATTGAGTGGATTTGTTGCCGAGAAAACTTCGTTTTTGATTTCAATGGAAAGTGCATATGCAGCACCGGCAGGGACGTCTACGGGACGTTTGACCAGAAATGTGTATCCTGCATCACCAAAAACCAGACCGCCTGTGCCATCTACTCCGGCCGTGGCATCCCAGGTTTCTGTTGTGTAAACATTACCTTCATCATGATGACTCCAGTTTGCAACATCAGAATCATCTTCAAAAGTCAACTCGAGGTCACTGCGAATTCCACTGGAAGCAGTCTCTTGCCACCGGTCCCTGTAATAGGGGGTCGGAGCAAGCTGCACCTCGATTAAACCATTTTCCCAGGCCATATCCTTTTCAGCCTGAGTGAGCATTTCGTTGTTTTCCAGCTTGGCTTTAATCAAGCCAATTCTGGTGTTGTCTTCACCGATAACGTTGCTGGCTTCTGCAAAAGCAAAACTAAATGCTAATACAGCCACCAGACTAAAAAGTATCGATTTACGCCACATACTTCCTCCGTTTATTTTGTTGTTACGCTATAAATACAAAAATATCAACAGCTTGACCGCTGACGCCTTCGTTTTGTATCGTTTTGTCCATAGTATTCTACAACGAGAC
>JAERTH010000002.1 GCA_016844955.1 Fidelibacterota bacterium
GGTGATTATGACAATGATGGTGATATCGACTTCTTTATCACGGGGGAGCTGGTTAATTCATCCGATAAGAAGGCTGAACTATATCTGAATGATGGCGCAGCAGACTTCACGCTTGTCCCAACATCCATCCTCGGTGTGACCTCCGGTGGTGTAACCTGGGGTGACTATGACAATGATGGTGACCTTGACCTTTTCATAAGTGGCTATCATGGATATGTGACCGGGGCAAGCCTCTATGACGCTTTCCTGTATCGCAATGATGGGGATCAAATTTATACACTCCTGGAAAATGAATTTATGGGATTGCGCTATGGTGATGCTGCCTGGTGTGATTATAACAATGATGGTGATCTCGACCTGGTAACAACCGGCCAGAGTTCCGGGAATGATGAATTAGCAGTGCTGTATATCAACAATGGAAATGGCACCTTTGGTGAGAATTCCAGTATGATTAATGGCGTGATGCACAGTTCAGTCGACTGGGGTGATTACGATGGTGATGGCGATGCAGACCTCCTGGTCGCAGGTGATGAAGGTGGACTCTATAATAGATATACCAGGATCTATAATAATAATGGCAGCGAAGCCCTTACTGCCAGTGGGATAGCCCTGCCACGTATCATGCGAGGTCGAGCCACCTGGGGTGATTATGAAAATGATGGTGATCTGGATATCGTCCTCACAGGTTATGAGAATGGAACCAATGACAAGGTTACTTATGTCTATATCAATAACAATGATGATACCTTTTCTGACCTGGGTGTGGATCTGGTCGGTCTAGACTATGGTGATGTGATCTGGGGTGATTATGACAATGACCGAGATTTGGACTTCTTCCTCTCAGGAACAACGGAGCACACTTCCACCTCGGTAAATACACGTCTCTATATAAACCAGCGTGATGTTGCTAATACCCTGCCCACTGAGCCTGAAAATCTGAGCCATTCTGTTACCGATAATGAGATACAAATGGAGTGGGAGGCCGCCAGTGATGCCGAAAATGCTAGTTCCGCTTTATCCTATAATTTGCGGATGGGCAGTGCTGCCAATCCTGATCTGCTCTACTCTGGGCAAGTAGTTGATGTGGCAGGAACCAGACTGGTTTTGAAGTCTGGCTCAATCAGAAGCAACCTGAGCTGGACACTATCTGATTTACCAGATGGTGATTATTTCTGGAGTGTGCAATCCATTGACAATGGATTGGGAGCTTCCGTTTTCGCCAGTGATCAAGCCTTTACAATTGCCATTCCACCTGGAACCCCGCAAAACCTGGCCGTGGAGGCCGGGAATGTGCAGGTCACACTGACCTGGGACCCTGTGGCCGATACAGATCTGGCTAAGTATCTAATTTATCGAGATGATGTTTCGCCTGCAATCACCCTGATTGACAGCGTTGTGGTCACATCTGAAGCAGATACCTTTTTTGTGGATACTGGATTAACCAATGGTCAGAGCTATAATTACCGAGTCAAAGCTGTTGATGAGACAGGAAATACCAGTGATTATTCAGAAGAAGTAACAGGTGTACCGAACGCATATTTATGGACAGTTAAGACGGATGCGACTGGTGATTACTCCACCATCCAGGCAGCCATTAATGACGCTTTGGCTGGCGATACCGTACTTGTTTATCCCGGTACATATTTGGAGAATATTGACTTCAGTGGTAAGGATATTGTCGTGGCTTCAAGATATCTCACCACATCTGACACCAGCTACATCTCCCAGACCATTATTGATGGAAATGGGACAGGTGCCGTCGTGCGCTTCGAAAACGGTGAAAGTGAAGCAGCAGTGTTAGAAGGATTAACAATTACCAATGGCTACACTTTGGGTGACAATTCAGAGAATCGTGGAGCTGGAATTCGCTGTATAATGACCAGTCCAACGTTGAAGCATCTGGTAGTCATGAATAATATTTCAGAAAATGGAGGGGGTGGTCTTGCTTCCCGCGGGGGTGAACCACAAATCATTGACTGTGAATTCCTCAATAATCGCGGTACCTTGGGAAGTGGGTTATATTTATCTAACGATGGGGCTCTGGGACTTGTAGGCGCAGTGGTTAAAGGTTGTACCCTCAGTGGGCATGACAGAACTGAAACCGCTTCAAGTGCGACTGCGGCACTATTCTCTTCTATGGATACGCTTAGGATATCTCAAACCAGCATCATTGATAATGAAGGGACAGCATTGTACGTGGCTGGAGGATATGGATCCCTTGAGAACGTTCTGATTACTTCCACTGCCGAGAATGGGATATTCCTCTGGGGTGATACATATGTCACGGCAAACCAGTTGACCTTGTTCAATGATAATACGCTAGAAACACAGCTGGGAATTAAACTGTTTTTCAACAGTAGCATGAGTCTGTCAAACAGTATTGTATGGAGTAATTACGACTACCGAAATATTGAAATATCTGCAGGTTATGACGAATCTCAATTGGATATAAGCAACTGTATTGTGCGTGGTGGAGAACTGGGTGTAATCGCAAATGAAGGAATGGTAAACTGGTCAGGTGGAAATATTTCCAGTGATCCTTTTTTCACTGACATCTCCTCAAGGGATTTCACGCTGAGCGCCTATTCACCAGCCATTGGAGCCGGTGATCATGTTTCTGCCCCTGAAATTGACATCATGGGGAACTCAAGACCCAATCCACTGGGGTCTTTCCCGGATATGGGAGCCTACGAACATGAGCTTGCAACACCCATCCACAATGCGTTCATTTTTGTGAAGCCCAACGGGGATGATGCCTCTGTTGGACTGGAAGCAGAACCCTTTGCAAGTATTCAATCAGCAATTGATTACAGTGCAGATGGTGATACCCTGCTCATTTATCCAGGCACCTATGTTGAGAATATCGATTTCCTTGGTCGAGATATTGTCCTGGGTTCGCGATTTATGACCACTGGCGATACCAGTTTCATAAGTCAGACCATTATTGATGGAGGTGGCCTTTCCAATGTGGTGCGCTTCCAGAATGGTGAATCGCGATCAACCGTGCTGAGCGGCATGACTATCCAAAACGGCTTCACCGAGGGTGATGAAAACCTCAATCGAGGGGCAGGGATAAATTGCTACAATTCCAGCCCAACACTCGATCATCTCATTATCAGGAATAATACGAGTGAAATGCATGGCGGAGCCATCGGAGTGATCTCCTCCAGTCCCCGAATATCATCTTGTACCATTTTCAGCAATCAAGCAGGTGAAGGGCAGGCCATATACGCCAACGGTGATGCTGGCGAGCCTTTATTATTGGAAAATAGTACGCTGACTGGCAATACGACTATTCCAGGATGGTCAAGCAATTCAGACTGTATCAACCTGAATTTCCTGGACACGAAAATAAGCGACCTGTCAATCTATGATAACGAAGGTTATGGGATAAGTGCTTACCAGGATTCCTTGTGGATTGAAAATACACTCTTGGTTACGCATGGAACTGTTGGGATATATTTAAACAACGATTATACCTCGTTAAATCATTTAACCCATCACCATAAACAACCGGGAGCTATAGGAAACATTTATGGTGTATCAGACAATGGAGATCTGGTCATTCACAACTCCATTATCCGTGGAGCAGAAACTACAGGCATATGGATAAACTCAGGAATGACGAACTTTGATGTTGAGATTTCTTACTCCAATATCGAGGGTGGAGAGAGCAATATTGATGCTCCAGATGGATCTGTAAACTGGCTGGCGGGAAATATTGATACCGATGCGCTATTCATGAATCCTGCCATGTGGGATTACAGTCTTCAGAACACCTCACCCTGTATTGGTGGAGGAAGTACGACTAACTCTCTACCTACGGATTTACTGGGGAATGATCGCCCGACTCCATTTGGTTCCAATCCGGATATGGGTGCCTTTGAACACAGTGCCCCCAGTCAACGACCTCTGGCGGTTGAAATCAGAGACGGTGCTGGCATGGATACAGATTTCTGGACCTTTGCCAATCATCTGGATGTGAATTGGACACCTTTTGTGGATGATGGTCCCATCGATTACCAGGTGGCCATCGGTAGCAATGCCGAGACCCTTAATGATGTAGTCTCCTGGGTGACTGTTGGAATTGATACAACGACAAGTTTAACCGGTCTCTCCCTGATTGGTGGTAATTCATATGTAGTGAGTGTACGCGGTATGGACACTCACTCCCAGATGTCAGACACAACCACATCAGATGGATTTATTGTTGACCTGGTTGACCCCATTGTATCCACCGTTTATGATGGTGACAATGAAAATGATTGGGACTGGCAGGCGGATAGCAGCCAGCTGAGTATTTTCTGGTCAGGATCTGATACCAGAGATGTTCAAACCTATGAATATAGTGTTGGTACCAGCCCTGGAGATTCCAGCTTCATTGCCTGGACCGGTGTGGGTACGGCAACCAGTGCTGTGATCACCGATCTGGCATTGAGCAACATCACGTACTATGCAAATATCAGGGTTACCGATGATGCTGGTAACAAATCTGCAGTACTCAGTTCCGATGGGGTAACCATCGATACGGGTCTTCCGCTTGCAGGCACTGTGAGTGATGGCGGGCTGGAGTATACTGCCAATAACGATACACTTGATATCAGTTGGACAGGGTTCAGCGATGCTGTTTCAGGGATCAGTTATTTTGAATATGCAATGGGTACCAGTTCAGGTGACAACGATGTTATTGATTGGACTGGCATTGGTATCGTTACTGAAACTACACTTTCCGGGCTATCGGATGTGCTCGTGGATGGGGTAACATATTATACCTCAATTCAAGCTGTTGATTCTGTGGGTCATGTTTCAGCACTGAGCACCACGGATGGTATCACCCTTGATGTTTCAGCTCCAACAACTGGAGTGGTTGTTGATGCACTTGATGGTATTGACCTTGACTGGTCGAACGCATCCAATGAACTGGTGGGCAGTTGGACCGGATTTGCCGATGCCACAAGTGGAATTGATCATTATGAATATGCTTTCAGCACCACGGTAGGCGGGACAGATACCAGTACCTGGATCAGTACTGTAGATACCTTTGCCACCATAGTTACTCCATTAGAAAGTGGAACGACTTACTACTTATCTGTAATCGCTCATGATCAAGTGGGCAACGTTGCAGCGACCGTCTCCAGCGATGGTATCGTTATCGATCAAATTGATCCCGTCATTGCGCACATCTATGATGGCCTGGAAGACGAAGATATCGACTGGCAAGCGGATAGCAGCCAGATGAGCATCTTCTGGTCAGGATCTGATACACGAAATATTCACACTTATGAATACAGTGTAGGGTTGTCTCCAGGTGATTCCACTTTTATTGATTGGACGGACGTCGAGACTGCTACCAGTGTTGTGCTAACCGATCTTGCACTCAGCAATATCACCTACTACGCCAATGTCAGAGTCACTGATGACGCAGGAAACAACTCCGCTGTGCTCAGTTCTGATGGAGTCACAATAGATACGGGTGCGCCACTTTCTGGAACCGTGAGTGATGGTGGGTTGGATTATACCGCCAGCAACGATACACTGGATATCAGTTGGACGGGTTTCAGTGACACAGGTTCAGGTATAAGTCACTACGAGTATGCCATTGGCACCACATCAGGTGCAACTGACGTGGTATCGTGGACAGAACTGGGACGCATCACCGAAACTACACTCACTGATCTATCTGCACTCTTTGCAGATGGAAACACGTATTTCGTCTCAATCCATGCTATTGACTCAGTTGGCAACATTTCTGCTCCGAGCATCAGTGATGGGATCATTATTGATATCTCAGCACCTACAATCGGAGTGGTAGTTGATGCCCTGGATGGGGTTGATCTGGATTGGTCAAATTCAGCCGATGAGCTAACAGGCAGTTGGACCGGCTTTGCCGATGCAACAAGTGGGATTGATCATTATGAGTATGCCTTTGGCACCACTGCAGGTGGGACGGACATGGGCAACTGGACCACAACTGTAGACACCTTCGCTACGCTCAATACCACCTTAAGCAGCGGAACAACCTACTATCTGTCAGTCATTGCCATTGATATAGCCGGCAATGCAGCTGCCTTTGTAGCCAGTGACGGTGTCCTCATCGATCTGGTTAATCCTGAGCTGGCCCACGTATATGACGGTGCAATGGATACTGATATGGACTGGCAGTCAGATAGTAGTCAGTTGAGTATTTTCTGGTCAGGTTCCGATACCCGCGATATTCATACCTATGAATACAGCGTGGGTACGACTCCAGGTGATTCCAATTTCATCGACTGGACCGATGCCGGTACAACCACCAGTGCAGTAATCACCGATCTTGCCCTTGACAATATCACATACTTCGCCAATATCAGGGTCACAGATGATGCAGGAAACAACTCAGGTGTACTCAGCTCTGATGGAGTCACAATTGATACGGGTAGGCCTCTTGCTGGTGCAGTAACTGATGGTGGACTGGAGTACACCGCCAGCAATGATACACTCAATATTACCTGGACAGGATTCAGTGATGATGGTTCTGGGATCAGTCATTATGAATACGCATTTGGAACTACTTCAGGTGCTAGTGATCTAATTGGCTGGACAGGGGTTGGACTTGTTACAGAAACCACCTTGACAGATTTATTTGGACTCGTCGAAGATGGGAGCACCTACTACACCTCCATCCAGGCTATCGATTCAGTCGGGAATGTATCCCCAACTGGCAGTACCGATGGGATCACCATCGATATCTCAGCACCTACAACAGGTGTGGTTGTTGATGCGTTGGATGGCGTTGATCAGGACTGGTCGAATTCAGCTGATGAACTAACAGGTAGTTGGACTGGTTTTACCGATGCAACAAGTGGAATTAATCATTATGAGTATGCATTTGGAACCACTGCAGGTGGAACGGACATCAGCAGCTGGACAACTACTGCGGATACTTTTGCCATCGTGAATGCAACCTTGGAGAGCGGAACAACTTACTATCTCTCTGTCATTGCTTATGATCTGGTTGACAATGCAGCCACTTCTGTATCCAGTAATGGAATCCTTGTGGACCTCGAACTTCCAGAAGTTTCCCAGGTTGATGATGGGGCTCTGAATGAGGATATAGATTGGCAACAATCCGATGAAGAAATAGATCTGGCTTGGGCAGGCGAGGATACGCGCAACCTAACCTTCTATGAAGTATCTCTCGGCACATCAGCCGGCTCGGATGATGTTGTAGCATGGTTGGATGTAGCATCCAATACCACACACCAATTCACCGGACTCGATCTTCAAATAGGTGCTACCTATTTTGGAAATGTTCGTGCCCACGATGATGCTGGAAATGTATCCCTCACCGTCAGCTCAGATGGGATTGGGGTTGATCAAACTGCGCCTGAATTGAATTATGTGGTTGATGGATGGGAATCTGATATTGAGTATCAGAATTTTATGGACTCAATTTCTGTACATTTCAATGCTGATCCAGATGATTATAGCGGAATCAATTATTTTGAAGTCGCCTTGAACTCATCCGAGCCTGGCGCTCCCACCATTGACTGGCTGGAAGTGAGCACCGATACTGCCTATGTTGCCCATGCGCCATCGTTGCAGGATGGGATCACTTATAGTTGGTCCGTCAGAGCTACTGATGTGGCAGGGAATCTGTCAGCAGAGCGCAGCACAGATGGATTTACCATCGATGTTCATCCACCTGAGCTGAGCAATCTACTGGATGGTTCTGACGCAGAAGATCAGATTTGGAGCAACTCCAGCACTGATTTCTCTGCCTCCTGGGTGGGATCAAATGATTCCGTCAGTGGAGTGGCCTATTTCGAACTCAGTTTTGGAACCAGCCCAACAGCCACTGATGTCATGGACTGGACTGTGGTCGATCAGCAGACCTCCTATAGTTCCAGTGTAGAGGAGCAGGCAGAGGGTGCTACTATTTTTGCCAATGTTCGTGGCACTGATATAGCAGGTAACACTTCTACAGTATTAAGTTCAAATGGTGTGACTCTGGATCTTACCCCACCATCACTCACTAAGATCAATGAAGGTGAGCTGGTCGATCTTGAATTCACAGGGACTGTGGATAGTCTGGCGCTGTATTGGGCGGGACTTGATAATCTGTCTGGTATTGAAAATTATCAACTTACCCTGGCCACAGCAACGGGTGATTCTGATGTCGTGGATTGGCATTCCCAGGACCTCCTTGATTGGTCCATCATACGTCAGACCCTGACTGAAGATCAGAGCTATTTTGCTGGATTGCGGGCCATTGATTCGGCTGGCAATTGGGCAACTGCGATTTATGGTGATGGTATCATTCCCGATATCACAGCACCAGTTAGCGGTACTGTATGGGACGGAATTGAATTTGATGCTGTCTTTACA
>JAERTH010000003.1 GCA_016844955.1 Fidelibacterota bacterium
TATTGCGTCAGATGGATAAACGTTTATCAAGGGCAGAAGATGCGCTGAAAAACAGCAGGGTAAAAAAAGAACAGAAGCTGGGTATCTGGTTACCAGGGTCATTTTCACAACGCGATCATCTCCTATCTATGCCGGCTATAAATCTTAAAATGGGAAAAAGGGAGCTCCGTGTACCTGAACTTGTAATAGAACCCTCAGACAGGATCGGGGTCACAGGACCCAATGGTGCGGGTAAAAGCACCTTGTTGGCTACCATGATTCCACAATTGAATATTCCGCATGACCATTTGACCTATATCCCCCAGGAAATCAGTGCTGAAAAATCTACAGAACTTCAGGCTGCCCTCCATGATTTACCCCATGAGAAACTGGGCCATGTCATGACTATCATCAGTCGCCTTGGATCTGAACCCGATAGACTGCTGGAAAGCACTACACCCAGTCCAGGAGAAACTCGAAAACTGCTGTTGGCACTGGGGATGACGCGTCTCCCGCATTTGATCATCATGGATGAGCCCACCAATCACATGGATTTACCTTCAATTGATTGTCTGGAATCAGCCTTATCCGAAAGCCCATGCGCGCTTTTGTTGGTCAGTCATGATGACCTGTTCCTGCGCAATCTGGCAGTGATCAGCTGGGATATTCAGCCGCTAGAATCTGATGAGGATAATTTTACTCTGATAGCGTCGAGTCTGGGGCGGGGTGGATGAAACACTTTGGGATCAAATTTTTTCAACAATGAGCAAAAAGTCCACCTTGCGTGTCAATCCATAGATTTGAAAGAAGCTCGTCCTGGCGATATTGGGTATTATGGAAACGACTTCACCAGTCAGGCCATTCAGGAAGAGCTCCAGATTGGCTGAATCCTTTTCAAGATTAATCTCAAGTTTGTGAATTTTGTAATGCATGGTTGCCCTCCTTTAACGTTGGCAGATAGTCCAAAGCTACTTGTGTAATTTTTGGAGAATCGGTCAATGGGGCGGCGACCAGAGACGGTTTTAATTGAAAGCGTTAATTATCCTCGTACCAGATGGAGATATATAGCTTGGTATCATGTAAGCTACCTCCTGTTGCAGATTGTTTTATCTCATGAATCTTGAGCTGTGGATGTTCTATTAACCAGGCATTGACCTGATCTTCCAATTGCAGAACCTTTTTCGAGCCCGCTTCACCAAACAGCTTAACTTTCATATAGAGTTTCCTCAGAATAGTTAATTGTCGTTATTTTTCTTCACAAGTGCAGATAGAATTTGCATCTGTTCCTGATGTTGTTTTTTCATGGAATTTGATAAAAGAAAAATTTGGGACAGAATCACCACGGAAATGATAATTAAAAACACAATTCCTACATTCATTGTAGATCCCCTTATAAAATTTGAACCAATATAGGTTTACTGGGACGACCTATAGCAGGAGTTCGATGGGCGGTTGCATTCATCTATATCCGGTTTGTGGATGCAATAAAGTGAAGGGTAAAAGTCTGACTGCCCCAACGGTTTCACTGAGCAGGTCCAGGCAAAAATTGATTCTATATTAAATTGTGAGTTAGAAATGTGCATGGAGGAATGTAAATAGGGGCGTAATTGAGTTAACGAATTTGATCTGTCCAAAACCATGGTGAAAATATTTCTTTTGACCATCATCGATAGGAATTAAGGGTAACTATGAAGAAAATTGAGCCATACCAGAGCAAAACTGAAGCTATTGAATCTCTGGACAATGGGGGACGGTTCTACAATATCAAAACCAAAGCAAAAGATGGGCTAATAAGTCAATCTGAGCTAGGAAAAGTCGGGGGCATATTTAACGATAAACAACAGATGATACTTTTCCTTGAGATGTCAATTCTGAAATTGAGTCAGGCAGAGAGAAATTCTATCATTTCAACCTTTGATAGTGACCTTGAGAAAAGTTTCCAGAGGTTTAAATCGCAATACCTGCTGCCCTCTGAAGCCAATGCCAGGGGTATTCTCTCCTCCAATGCGATTATTACGGGCATTCCGAGTTTGGTAGATTCACAAACCGAATTTTCAGGGTTTATCATGTTTCCTATCATCAGTGGTTCGGTCACAACCTTCATGATGATCCCCCTCATGGATGAATATGATGTATACGAACTCCGTGATGAGGAATCAGCCGAGACATTCTTTATTGCCCATCTAAAGGATTCCCAAAGACTTCCCGCAGAAAGAATGGTGCTGGGGGGTGTTCTAAAAGAGTTGAAATCAAGTGAAGATGAAAGTGAAGCCAGCGCGAAATTTCTTGAGATTACCTATCATACTGATGCAAGCTGATACCGGAACACCTGTTGGCTAAATTCTCCCTATGAGCACAATAATTATCAAACCATATGACCCGCAATGGGCTGCACAATTTGAATTGCTATATAATGCCATCTGGCCGCATATCTCAGAGACAGCCATATCTCTAGAGCACGTTGGAAGTACCTCGGTTCCTGGTCTGGCCGCAAAACCAATCATTGATTTGACAATTGTTGTGTCAAACAAAGACAAACTCTCAAACGTCATCGAGCATCTGGCGGCTATGGGCATTAACCATATAGGAAATCTCGGTATCGAGGGGCGTGAGGCATTTACTCGGCTGCCAGGATACCCGGACCACAACCTATACGCATGTGTGGCTGGTTCACAGCCCCTGAGAAATCATATTACAATTAGAAACACCCTCAGAGAGCGTCCAGACCTGGCAAAAGCATACAGCGAACTCAAATACCAGCTAGCTGAAAGTTGCAGAAACGATATTGACGCCTATGTGGAAGGCAAGTCGGCCTTTCTACTTTCCTTACTGAAGCATAGCGGTTTTTCCGAGGCTGAAATCAGCGCTATCGAAAAAGTGAATCGCAAACCTGAGAGTTGACTCTAGCTGCCAGATGTGGTTCAGCTAGTTTGCATATCAGAATTTTACCTTCAATCCTCCATTGATGACAAAACCATCAACGGGAGCGTAAATATCCTTGAATTGGGGATTTGAAATCGCGCCTGTATAGATTGCCTCAAATTTTGATTGCCGAGTATCGAGGAAGTTTTCAAAATTCAGAAACAACGAGAAATCTTCCCACATTTTCTCGGTCATTAATCCTAAAATCCAGTACTCCTTGCTGGTTTGTCCATTGTTCAATTCTTGGGGGCTGAAGTAGTAAGCCTCAAGTCCAATTCTTATTTCATCATGCTTTTCATACATCAGCACATTGTTGAGTCTATGCTTGGATACCAGAGGAAAACTGGTTGTTTGATCACCATAATGCTGTTTTACATCAGCAAAGGTGTGACCTACGAACAATTTGAAATGATCATAGCCGAGCTTGATGTTTGTCTCAACACCTCGGGTATCGATGGTCCCTTCGGGCTGTAGAAACTCATAGGAATCCTCCGTATTGGGGGAGAGCAGTAAAGGGTCATCGATACGCGTGTAAAAAAGGAGCGAATTGATGCTCAAGGTTAAGAGGTCAGAAAGGGGTGTTCGAAAATTTAGATCAATGTTCGTCCCCAGCGATTCTTCGGCCTTTGTGCTGGTCACATCTATAGGTAAGACATTTCTAAACTGTAACCTCTCAGCATCCTCAGTAAAGACAGTGGGTGTTTTATAGCCTAAGCCACCACCAATCCTCAGAACCAGTTTCGGATTCACTTTTACCAGCAATGCCAGACGTGGTAGCACAAAATTCCCATATTCATTCTGCTTGTCCACACGGAGCCCTGTTTCCAGGTTCAATTGTTCCGACGCATTCCATGTGCTTTGGATGAAGGCACCCATTGTATAATGATCATAATCTACGACCCTGGTCGCATCATCTGCCTCCTGGACAAAATTATCAGTCCACAGGTTTGCTCCTGCCACAAATTCAAGCCCTTCACTTGTAAAGCCATAATTAACTTCAGTGAAAGATGCACGTTGGATTCCTGAAAATGTGAAGCCCGGAATGACCACGCCTCGATCATAATAACTATAGCTGTTCTTGACTGTAATGCTCGAAGTCTGCGAATGTTTGTGCTCCAATCCGAATTGAGAACTGAATCGAGTTGTGATATTTTCTTCAAAATAAGTGCGGGTGCTATCCCCGCTACCGTCAATATATTTAACATCACCACCAAGCCTGTCTTCCAGGGTCGTGTTGAATCCAAGGCTGAGGCTGGTTCTATCAGAAACAGACATGAATAATTTTGGATTGATAGTGGTGCGGCGAAACTCGGGAATTGCTGTCAATCCATTGCCTGCAGGATCATAGGCTGATCCCAGATTGTATGATACAAATACTGTTGTCCCCATATTGCCAAACTGCTCAGCATAAAATGCACTGGCATCCAGACCCAGGGCAGACGTGCCATTCAGAAACAGGCTAATCTCGCGATGATCAGCGGGTCGCTTTGAAACCAGATTGACCAGACCGGCAATAGCGCCACCCCCATGGAGTGTGGATGAAGCCCCCTTGATTACCTCCACCTGCTTGAGGTCAAGCGGGACTATTTGCAGGAGGCTTAATCCACCTGAGAAGCCTGAGTAGAGTGGATATCCATCTTTTAGAATTTGTGTATATTTGCCATCCAAACCTTGAATACGGATGCTTGAATTATAAGAGGTTGCAGAGGTTTGTTGGGTTTGAATACCTGTACTTTCATTGAGTAGCATTCGTATATCCCCGGGCTTCATGTTGCCCTTTTCAGCCAACTCCTCTCCAGAAATAGCCTCTACCCGTGTTGGAATATCAGCGATGGTGCGACTGGAACGCGTGGCAGAGATAAAAACCTCCTCTCCATGTTCCGCATGACCGTGGAGAAAAATAATGAACGGGTTTGATTGAGTGATGGGGAATCGGAAGTTGGTGGAACTCTCTTCGAAACCCACATAACTCACATTGATGACATGTTCTCCATCCGGGATGTTTTGTATTTCAACGAGACCGTCCTGGTCAGAGCTCGCCCCCAGTGATGATCCCTCCACAATTACATTAGCTCCTACAAGTGGGTGTTTGTGTTCTTTGTCTTTGATGATGGCAGTGAAGGTGTTTTGACCCCACCCTGTTGAGCTAAGCAGTATGGCAAGTGGTATAAGTATTAATTTTGGCATATAGATAATCCCTTATTCAGTAGAAAATTGGTGGTACAGATTATGAATCGCGCGATTCAACTGGTGAGGTGCAATTCTAGTAATGCTTTTATCAGCCTAGTTGAGGAGGTTGCCAGATGTTGGGAATGAATTCATCAATGGAGCAGATGTGAGGGGACAGATTTGATAATCCAATCAATAAACAGGCGATTTGGGGTTTTCCATCCATTATGATAAACCCTGAGCAGTTTCCACAGGACAGAAATTGTGAGCAATTGCTAAACTCGTCCTGCTCATGTGTCTGTTCATGATTGTCTGTGGGACTTGCTTCAACTTCATCAGTGCAGGTGTCTTCTGGACAACAGGGTAGAGTAGCAAGCACCATGGAATACAGGGACAATATAATGATTAACGACTTCATGATTTCTTACCCGTCAACTTAAGTGGATCAATATTGTCATCAATATCATTTTTCTGTCTGATAGACCTGGCTGGGCCAAAGGCTTCCCTTGATCTCGCCTCATTTAAATGTGCTCCCTGCACACTACGAATTTGTGGTGTGTGCGCTGCGGGAAGGTCTCGATACGAACAAAAAGCCCCTGAGTGTGGAAGTCAGGGGCTTGTGTAGATAGGATTGGGGTGAATTATTTCAGGTACACCATTTTGATAGTGGTGGTTGCTGCTGGGGATTGTAGCCTGGCCAGGTAGAGACCTGTTGAAATGGATTGACCAGACTCATCCACTCCATCCCAGACATATTGGTGGAGTCCAGCAGTCTGAAATCCTGAGTATACGGTTCTCACCACCTCACCACGCAAGTTGTAGACAACCAAAGAGACTTCTGCTGCTTCCAGTAAGGCATAGCTCAAAGTGGTACGCGGATTAAATGGATTCGGAAAGTTCTGCTCAAGCACAAAAGATTCCAGAGGCTTTGGTACAGGATCGATTGAAACATAATCTGGATCGTAGTAGAAAGCGCCCATGTCTGCGCGTGTGCTGTCTGGATCAAGCTCAGAATTCGGGTCACCTGTATCAATGCAAGGTGATATTGGCGAGAGTCTATACCCAGTGGAAAAGCGGGGGCTTGAATTGATGTTACCTTCGCCCATGGTGATGGTTGCATTGGTGGCATACATACCGGCTCGTCCACCTTCAATATCGGAATATGAGAAAGTTCCAAAATTGGGGTCGTAATAATTGTTGAAGTAAATTTCATGGGGCTCATTGTCCCACATAATAGTATTATTGAAAGAAATAGTGGAACTGGTAACCATGATAGCACCACCATATTCCGACGTATTCTGACTAATGGTTAGCCTGTCAAATGACAGATCAGGACACTGGGAGATTGCTATACCACCACCTGTATTGGTACCAACATTATTTGCAATGAGAATGTTTTCAAGGGTCGGGCTTGATCGATAAACATTCAGACCACCCCCATTATCTGACGTATTGTTTGAGATCTCTAAATGGTGCAAGAGGGGATTGGCACTTGTGAGACAGGCAACACCACCGCCATAATCTGCAGCTGTATTATCGACAATTTTGCAATAAGATATGGTGGGGCTGGTGCCATACATCATGATTCCGCCACCGGAACCGCTAGAATAACCATTGGTAATGGTAAAACCAATTAACTCAGTACTTAAAGTTTCACCAGTATTTATCCGAACGACATTGCCAGCTTCATCACCATTGATGATGGTCTGGTCTATGTAAGATTTCTCCTGGGTAGAGGCAAAAAGTGATGCTACAGTTATGGCCTTACCTTCAAAATTAATGGTTTCAAAATAAGTTCCTGGATAGACGACTACAACCTGATCGTCAGAAACGCCATCTATGGCTGCCTGAATGGACGTATAATCTCCACTGCCGTCCTGTTTGACGGTAAAGGTATTGCCTGGAGAAGTAACCGTGATATAGGCAGATTTCACTTCAGTATCATTCCCACCTGAATTTGAGACGGTGAGTGAAACTGAATAGACACCTGCTTCCAAATATTGGTGTTGAGGATTTTGCTCCTCACTATCCACAGTGCCATCATTTTCAAAATCCCAGGCCCAGGTTAGAGGTCCACCCTGGGATTCATCGCTAAAGGTGACAGTCAAGGGTGACTCCCCAGACAAGGTGTTAGCTGAGAAATCTGCAATGGGAGGTGATCCTGCTTCTCCAGTTGTGAAGTGCCATAACCCGCCCCATACAGTCATCGTATTATCAGTCGCTTTTATTCTCCACCAGTATTCCGTATTGGCAGTCAATGTGCTAGTAAAATTGTAAAGTGTATCATTCACCACATTGCCATTGCCGACATTGCTCAGGTTGTCTGGAGATTCACCTAGCCAGACTTCGTACATCATCCCGGTCATGCTGGTATTGCCACGCCACTTCAACTCAACTTGATTCGAAATTACCGTTGCATGACGAGTAGGATCCGGATAACAGGGTGCATACTCATTTGGTACTTCGTTGTAATCGAAAGTGGTGAAGGCCCTGGCCTGTAAGATGGGGATGTGCACATTGATGGCTTCATAGGACAAGGGATTGATGGAAGTTTCATAAGACAAATACAAAATATCATCAATACCCAGACCGGTGTTTTCTACCAAAGCGGAAATATCACTTATTTGATTACCATTGAGATTTAGCTGGGCCAAGCCTGGAAAATCAGCAAGCATGGAGATGTTGTCGATGAGATTATCTCCCAGGGTGAAAACCACTAGGTTTGTTAGTTCAGCAAGCGGAGTAATATCGTGTATCTCGTTACCATCTAGAACCAGAGCTACCAAGTTTGATAACCCTGCAAGCGGTGTGACATCACTAATCGCATTGTTATAGGCATAAAGAATTTGAAGATTTGTTAATCCTGAAAGTGGAGTTAGATCGCTAATTTGATTCACCATAAGGAAGAGATCAGTAACATTTATTAAATGTTGAGCCCCTTCAATAGACTGAATCCCAGACTCAGATGCTAAGACTGACCCTGTGATAGAATTCAGGTCTGCTATTGTTGGTTGGTAATCAGGGGACTGGCCTAACAGGCTATTAAGAACAGCACGGAAATTTGCATCGGGAACAACTTCTCCTGGCGTGCCTTCGGTATTGATATAGTCAGTTCTGGTAAATGCTGCGGTTCTTGATCCATCTGAGATAGTCAGCGTGACACTATAGACACCAGCTTCCGTATAGGTCCACTCCGGGTTTTGGCTATAACTGTCGGTGGTCCCATCATTTTGAAAATCCCATTCCCAAGTGGTGGGGTTTCCGATGGAGTGGTCTGTAAAATTGACGGTGATGGGTGCTTCTCCATCGGTGATATCGGCAGAAAAATTAGCCGCAAAACTGACGGTATCCTGCAGTGTTGCACAGAAAATATCGCTAGACCCAGCTGATACCATGGGCTGCGATCCCAAATGAATTGTATCATCAAAATTGCCCGTAATGGCTACAGCATTATCCTCATTTATACTGATTGATTCACTGCCAAGATACTCGCCATCCTGAGTTTGTTTTGCCCAGACCCACTCCCCAGTCGTGCTTAACTTTGCTACAAACAGAACTTCATAGTCCCAATCACACTGCAGTGTGGTGGCACCAAAATCTATATCCCCGCTAAAATATCCCGTGCAGTAGATATTGTCATCTGAATCAACGGCAAGCGCATCACCCTCCCCATAATAGTCACCACTTGGGGCGTAAGCCCAGGTCCATGTCCCTGCGCTATTGATTTTTGCCAGAAACATCTCGCCTGTAACTGTGAGGGAACCAAACGTAGCCTCCCCATCAGTAGAACCTGTGACATAGACATCCCCAGTTCCGTCAACAGCCAAATCAGCTACTCCAGCTCCTTGAGGGGCATCGACCCACAAGAAGGTTCCGGCGGAGTTTACTTTGGCTATGAAACCCCCGTTATTGCCCGAATTTGTAAGTTGATAACTCCCAAAACTGGCAGTGGCCTGGTAAGCGCCGGAAACAAAAATATTACTTGAGGCGTCGAGGTCAATGCGGAAACCATAATCATTTCCTGGACCACCTGCCTGAAATGCGTTTTGCCATACCCCTGAGCTATTCAACGAAGCGATGAATATGTCTGAGTTGCCGCTACTCGTGATGGAGGAGCTTCCGAATGTAGCAGTATCTTCAAAATAACCGGTAATGAAAATGTTTCCCGCAGCGTCCAGGACAAGGTCGGTTCCTTTTTCCGGTTCGCGAATACTCCCGGCTGTAGCTGCCCATTGCCACGTCCCGCTGCTATTGATCTTGGCCACGAAAATATCAACCCCCCACGAGGTGGAAGTGAATGAGTGACCGCCAAAGTCTGGCGTCCCATGATAGTCACCTGTGATGTACGCATTTCCTGCAGCATCAAGTGCAATCGCATTGGCACTGGAATGGTGGCTACCAGTTGCTCTCGTTGCCCAAAGCCAGGTTCCATTGGGGGCCATTTTGGCCACGAATAACTCACGATACAACGTACTGGTGAGGGTAGTACTACCAAAGGTAGCTTCTTCGTAGAAGTAACCAGCTACATAGGAATTTCCGGCTGCGTCAACTGCTACAGCCGCTCCACGATCATTGCCCGTACCCCCGGCAGAGTTGGCAGAGGCCCAGTCAGGTGCTTGAGCCAGCGAAGCTGAAAAGGTAAAAAGGATGGCAAATAGGTAGAGGGACAGACGGAAGCGTGGTCTCATGCGTTTCTCCAGGTGGTTTTCTAGAAGGAGAAATCAACCGAATGGGTTGATGCTTCCCCGGCTATAGTCAGTTAACAAAAGCTTGTTATACTTGCAATTATCGTGCAGTTCAGGTAGAATTTTAATGATCTTTTCTGGATATGATGTATCTCACGTGGTCAGATTGAACCAATTGCTACCCGACAGCACAGTCTTAATGGTTGGTGATATTGGATGGCCGTTTCCGTTAAAGGTTAGTCAGGCTTTGCCGTTTTTCCAGCTTTTCCTTTGACCAATAAAGTATGCTTCCCAGGAGATGTGTTCACGACCAGCCGCCTTTGCATAATCTGAGGTGACATCTGAATAACCCGCTCGAATGCCTTCATAGAT
>JAERTH010000004.1 GCA_016844955.1 Fidelibacterota bacterium
TGTAGATAGAGATAACGACCGGGTTGATCCAGCGGAATAGCATTGAAGCGCAGACGCATAAAACGACCCTGGGCGGCAGATTGATAAAAACTATAGCCACCTGCATTATTTGTGATGATTGCACCATACTCAGTTGATCCAAGATAGTTGCTCCAGGATTTTGGGGTATCAGGTCGCTCAATCACATACTCTTTATTGTGATCATCAAAGAATCCGTATTGCATGGGGTTGCTCCAGTTGCGGAAGCGTCAATAACTCTGGACGAGTCTTAAAACACCTCAGAATTGTTTTTTATATAGTCTAAAAGTTCATCTACCTGTGTAAATGCCACTGCTGTGTAGGTATCTGCGGCACCATAATAAATGGCGATCCGACCTGTCTCAGCATCGTAAAGGTTGGCACAGGGGAAAGCCACATTGGGTACAAAACCAGTGGTTTCATATGGTTTCTCCGGGGTAAGGATGTAATCGCGAGTTCGGTACAACACCTTACTGGGGTCATCAATATCCAGGATTACGGCACCAACGCTATACACAAAGCCGTTACAGGTGCCCACGACTCCATGGTAAAACAGAAGCCAGCCCTCAGTGGTTTCAATGGGAACTGGTCCGGCGCCAATTTTTAACCCTTGCCACCAACCGTTGCCACCACTACCCATGACAAACTTATGCCTTCCCCAATGAACCAGGTCTGGGCTTTCGCTGATAAAAATGTCCCCAAAGGGCGTGTGACCACTATCGCTGGGACGACTTAACAGCATATATTTTCCGTTGATCTGGCGGGGAAAAAGGACACCATTGCGATTAAAGGGCATTAAGGGATTGGACATGCGTATAAATGTTTTGAAATCCTTGGTGGTTCCCATTCCAATTGAGGCTCCCCTGAGATCATCACACCAATTGATGTAATACTGACCCTCCAGTTTGAGGACACGGGGGTCATAGGAATAGCTGGTGGGATTGGGAGCACCATTTTCATCAACCCACTCAATGGGGTCCGGGTCAAACTCCCAGTTAATGGCATCTTTACTTCTTCCGGAGAAAAGCGTAGCGCGACCATTTTTCTGATCGGCTCGGAATACACCGGCAAAGCCATCACCAAAAGGAATCACGGCACTGTTATAAATGCGGGCAGCCTTAGGTATTGGATTCCAGCCCAGAATGGGGTTAGCACTAAAACGCCAGATTACATCATTGCAGTCGGAAGGACGCGCTTCCCACGGAATATGTGGCAGGTTTTCACCAATAATTGTGTTACTCATTTGTTCAATTTCCAGGAGTTACCCCGCCTGGGCTTCAGCCTGTTCATCGAGACTTCTTCTCTCAGCTAGATCTGCACCCATTTTCTCAACGGTCTCATCATCCAGCGGATAGGCAAAGAGCAGAGCTACAGACCCTAACCCCACTGCCGCAGGGATAAGACTGAAAAGGAGAACCAACCCATTCAAACTCTCAGCAGACTGTGCCTGATTGGGAGCAAAGCCCAATTGTGACATCAGCATGAGAGCGATATAAGCACCAAAAGCCCAACCAAATTTCTGCGACATGGTTGAAGCAGAAAAGACAAGACCCGTTGCACGCCGGCCATTTTTCCATTCAGCATAGTCAGCGGTATCCGCATACATAGCCCATAGGAGCACGCTCAGTGGTCCACCGGTGAGAGAACCCGTGATCTGGAAAAAGAATAGTAGACCAAGTCTATTGGCAGGGATGAAATAAATGATTCCCGTACTGAAAATTGCTATGAGGAAGATGTAAGTGAAGGCTCGTTTTTTACCAATTTTGTTGGCAACCCAGCTCACCATGAGCACACCTAGAAAGGAAGATATTTGACCAATGGTATTATAGGCAGATGTGATGGATTCAAAGGTGTAGGAACCAGGATCCATGAAAGGTAACGAAAGTTGCTGTGTCCCAACCACATATTTGAAATAATGAACCGTTACACTACCACGAACCGCAACAAAAAGAATGAAGGTTATGGTGGTGGCCAGCAGGATCAACCAGGGTCTATTGGTAACCAATTCACGTAAATCTTTTTTGATGGATTGTTTCTGAGCCCGAGGTGGCTGCACCCGTTCTTTGGTCCCCTTGAAGGCAATGAGAAAAAATGCAATTGCCAGAATACCATAGATTACAAATGACAGTTGCCAGCCTTTGGCATCATCACCACCACCTAATCCCTTGACCATGGGTAGCAGTGTTGCGGATACAATGATTCCAGCAGCGAACGCGAATAGAAATTTCACTGAAGATATGGTAGTGCGATCATTGGAATTAGGTGATATGACTCCCAGGAGTGCTGTATACGGAATATTGATCGCAGTGTACAGAATCATGATCAGCGAGAAAGTGATATAAGCGTATATAAGTTTGCCAGTATCTCCGAAGTCAGGAACAGTGAAGGCTAACACCCCGGTAACAGCAAAAGGCACACAGAGCCAGAGCAGATAAGGTCTGAACTTGCCCCATCGCGTATTGGTCCTATCAGCGATGATTCCCATTAATGGGTCATTGATTCCATCAAGTATTCTACTCACCAGAAACAGAGTCGCCGCAGCTCCAGCTGGGATCAGGAAGACATCAGTATAGAAAAATGTGAAGTAAAGCATGAAAGTTTGCCAGTAGAGTACTGATGCTAAATCGCCAAAGCCGTAGGAAATTTTTTCTTTTAGTGGAATACCGGGGACAGTCTGTGTCATAGAATCCTCTTACTTACTTATCACCTTTCAAAGTTTCTGAAAGGAGATGGATGATACGCTCTTATTGTATACTTCTGGTTTGACCGGGGAATCCAATTAAACATCGAAACATCCGCTATGGTCCTTGTTTCTGAGGCTGCTAAAGTAAGATTTTGACACCTCAGATTTTACAAGTATTCCAATTAAGATAATTGAAAAGTTGATTGAGTCTACTATATTCCGAAAACGTTTTAGTAACTGCTCAAAAAAAAGTTAAATTGAGTGAACGCGTAACAAAAAGTAGACAAATAAAATCTTAGATCTCAGCATAACAAAACAGAGGAACTGAAATCATAATGAAACTCCATTTCGTAGATATTTCAATTATTGTAGTATACCTGGTTGGCGTCGTATTCATGGGCTTCTGGCTACGCAGACGAGCAGGAGAAGGATTGGCCGCCTACTTTTTGGGAGGTAGAAGTATTCCCTGGTACGTGCTGGGAGTTTCCAATGCATCCTCTATGTTTGATATTACGGGCACCATGTGGTTGGTGACCATGCTCTTTGTCTATGGCCTAAAGGGAACCTGGCTACCCTGGCTCTGGCCCACCTTCAACCAAATTTTCCTCATGGTGTATCTGGCAATCTGGATTCGTCGAAGTGGCGTCGTGACGGGTGCAGAATGGATTGGTACCCGCTTCGGGAAAGGGCGTGGCGCTGAACTATCAAGAATTGCCATTGTGGTCTTCGCTCTAATTTCAGTAATCAGTTTTCTCATATACGCCTATCAGGGTGTGGGTCGCTTTGCAGCTGCCTTCCTCCCCTGGGATTGGGAACCCGGTACCTATGCCCTCGTTCTAATGTCAATTACTACATTTTATGTGATCCTGGGTGGAATGTATAGCGTGGTAATTACCGATGTGTTTCAATTTGTCATGCTTACCATTGCCTCCATATTTATTGGAATAATCGCCATGAACCTGGTGGCTCCCGACGCGCTCAACGCAGTCATACCAGCTGGCTGGAAAGACCTGTCCTTCGGGGCTCGTCTGGATCTCGACTGGTCCAACCTCATACCATCAGTCACCGATAAAATCAGTACGGACGGCTATAGCTTCTTCTCAATTGTGTGGATGATGATGCTCTTTAAAGGCATTCTAACCAGTATGGCCGGTACCGCGCCCAATTACGATATGCAACGCGTTCTGGCTACACGCAGCCCCAAGGAATCCGCCTGGATGAGCGGAATGGTTTCCGCTGCATTGATTCCGCGTTGGTTAATGATTGGTGGTCTCGCTGTTTTGGGTCTTGTCTTTTACAGCGACGAGTTAATCGCCATGCAGGGTGGTGCCGACTTTGAAAACCTAATGCCCTACATCATTCGCGAATTTATACCCATTGGTGTCACCGGACTGGTGATCGCCGGACTCCTGGCTGCCTATATGAGTACCTTCGACTCCACAGTAAATGCTGGTGCTGCCTATCTCATTAATGACATCTACAAACGATATATCAAACCCGATGCCTCCGATAAGGAAAGTGTCTGGATGAGTTACGCAGCCAGCATCTTGATTGTTATTGTGGGTGTTGTCCTTGGTGCTCGCGCTGAGAGTATTCATAGCGCCATGGGTTGGATCGTAACCGGGCTCTGGGGAGGATTCACTATCCCCAACGTCCTGAAATGGCATTGGTGGCGTTTCAACGGCTACGGATATTTCTGGGGAATGGTCAGCGGTATCGCTACAGCCATGGTTTTAGCTCAGATCGTTCCAGCCACTGATTATCTGTATTATTTCCCCGTTACCATGGGAATGGGAGCGGTAGCAAGCATTCTGGGGAGTTTGCTCACAGCACCGGATGAGATGGATGACCTGAAAGCATTTTATAAGAATGTCCGCCCCTGGGGTTTCTGGGGTCCAGTCGCCGAAGCCGTTTTGGAAGATGATCCGAATTTCCAGAGTGGTGCATCTGCAGGTAGAGATCTGCTCAATGTTGCAGTGGGTATAGTATGGCAGACTACCTTGGTAGTAGCCCCAGTATTTCTAATTATCCGTGAATGGTACTCCATGGCAACAGCCCTTGCCATTGCCCTTATAACATCCTATATACTCAAGAAGAACTGGTTCGATAAACTTCAAAACGATTAGTTTTTGAAAACGGCAAAAGAAAGTACAATCACGCAATGAAATTTGGATCCTTCGACGACACTACCCATGAATACGTCATCACCAACCCTAGAACCCCCTGGCCCTGGATAAACTACCTGGGGAACCAGAATTTTTTCAGACTACTCTCGAATACTGGTGGTGGCTATGCCTTTCATCAAGATGCCCGACTTCGTCGAATCACTCGTTATCGTTACAACAATGTCCCATTGGATCAAAGTGGTACCTATTTCTATATCCGGGATGGTGAGGATGTATGGAATCCCGGGTGGCAACCGGTACAGGCTGAACTAGACAATTACTCCTGTCGTCATGGTTTAGGGTATTCCGTCATTTCAGGAGAACGCGGAAATATCAGGGCTGAGGCATTGCATATGGTTCCGCTGGATTTCACCGGTGAAGTCCAACGCATAAAAATCAACAATCTGGGCAAAATTGCAAAATCAATTGACCTGTTTAGTTATGCAGAATGGGCGCTCTGGGATGCCCAGGATGATGCAACCAATTTTCAAAGGAACTTTAATACTGGTGAAGTAGAAATTGAAGGCTCTACCCTATTCCATAAGACTGAATATCGTGAACGGCGTAATCACTACTCATTTTACTCCTGCAATGAAGAAATCAGTGGTTTTGATACAGATCGTGAAAGTTTTGTAGGACTATACAATGGCTTGCACAAACCAGAGGTAGTAACATCAGGGAAATCAACTAATTCCGTGGCCCATGGTTGGTCACCTATCGCCTCCCACCACCTTCAAATGGATCTGGCACCAGGTGAATCTAAAGAACTGGTGTTTGTTCTGGGCTACGTTGAGTTGGAAGCGGATGAAAAATGGAGCAAGCCGGGTGTAATCAACAAAACCCCTGCACATAAAATGATCCGTCAATTCTCAACTTCAGCCGATGTGGATATGGCCATGGCCGTGTTAAAATCGCATTGGGATAATTTGCTCTCCGGGTTCCGTCTACGCGGATTGGATTCGCGCCTTGAACGAATGGTCAACATCTGGAATCCCTACCAGTGTATGATCACATTCAATATGTCAAGGAGCGCATCCTATTTTGAAAGTGGAATTGGCCGGGGCATGGGTTTCCGCGATTCAAACCAGGATCTGATTGGATTTGTGCATCAGATTCCCGCCAGGGCACGTGAACGTATTCTGGATCTGGCTGCCACCCAGTTGCGCGATGGAGGTGCTTATCATCAATATCAACCTCTGACCAAGCGAGGTAACGATGATGTGGGAGCCGGCTTCAATGATGACCCCCTGTGGTTGATCCTGTCCACCACTGAATACATCAAGGAAACGGGTGATTTTGACATTTTAAAGGAAGTGGTAGAATTTGAAAATGATGCTGAATTGGCAGCTCCTATGCTGGAACACCTCAAGCGATCATTCGATCATGTCATCCACAACCTGGGACCCCACGGACTGCCTCTCATTGGTAGAGCGGACTGGAATGACTGTCTTAACCTGAATTGTTTTTCCACCGAACCTGGTGAATCATTTCAAACCACTGAGAATAAAGAGGGTGGCCAGGCTGAATCCATTTTCATCGCCGGTATGTTTGTCAATTATGGTACTGAATACGCGAAACTGTGTGAACGAATTGGTGCAACAGAAGAAGCGAGTCGTTCCAGAAAACACATCGATACCATGCGTGCAGTAATTAATGAATCAGGATGGGATGGTGATTGGTTTTTACGGGCATATGACCACTTTGGCGAAAAAATCGGTAGCCATGAAAATGACGAGGGCAAAATTTTTATCGAACCCCAGGGCATGTGTATCATGGCTGATGTGGGTGTTGACGATGGTCGTGCCGAAAAGGCCCTCACTGCTGTTCAAACCCAGCTCGAATGTGAGCATGGCATCGTGCTTAACCAACCTCCCTATACTGGCTATAAACTGAATCTTGGTGAAATTACTACCTACCCACCGGGCTATAAGGAAAATGCTGGTATTTTCTGCCACAACAATCCCTGGATCACCATAGCAGAAACCCGAGTTGGACATGGACAACGCGCTTTTGATACATACAAGGCCATTGCTCCTGCCTACCTGGAGGAAGTTTCTGATTTACACAAAACAGAGCCCTATGTTTATGCGCAGATGATTGCCGGTAAAGATGCAGCAACACCAGGTCAGGCCAAGAACTCCTGGCTTACAGGTGCAGCGTCGTGGACTTATTTCTCAATCACCCGTTTTATCCTGGGTATTCGGCCTGACTACGATGGAATCATAGTGGATCCATGTATCCCCCCTGACTGGAATGATTTCATCATCGAACGTCGCTTCCGGGGTACCACTTATCGCATCTCAATTTCCAATCCTCATGGTTTGGAAAAAGGACGCGTTGAATTGAATGTGGATGGTGAGAAAATTGAAGGAAATGTAATTCCGCTGGCTTCAGGTGGAGCTGTGTGTGAGGTTCAGGCGACCCTGCTCAAGGCTTGATTGCACAACACTGATTAAAGGGGTGTCCGCTCCCACAGGGACATGGGTCTTTCAACGCTACATCAATGGAAGGAAAGCCCATATCCTTTTCCTTCATCCAATCCATGATATGCTCTGCAGGTTTGCCAAGCTCAAACAATTCTGATATGACACCCAATTCAGGACGAATTGAGGTAAAAAAGGTTTTATAACCCGCACATAAATAATTGAGCCCCACTTCCCCATCTGCACCTGACATAAAACGGTGTTTGGGACATTCACCATGACACAGATCCAGAACCTCACACTCACGACATATTTTCGGTAACCGAGTTTCTTTAGCTTTGCCAAATTGAATTTGGGCAGGGTCATTAATCATTTCAACCAGAGGTTTTTCCTGAATGTTTCCCAGTAGATACTGGGGAAAGACATAGTGGTCGCATGCATAAACATCGCCATTGTGTTCCATGGCCAGTGCGGTTCCACAAGTGGCATTCCATACACAAACACCTGTGGGCATCCCTAGCTGATTGGCCAGTGCGGCCTCAAAATGCTGGATAAATATATCGCCCACATCAGCCCGTACCCAGCGCTGGAAGATTCGGTTTAAGAATTCACCATAGGTTTGTGGATCGACAGACCATTTTCCCATAGGGACATCTTCAGTTTCATCGGGAGCCGCCAGCATCCCATCCCCAGTATGTAAGCGCTCAACCAGGGGGATGAATTGCCAGTATCTGCTGCCAATGGATTTTAAAAAATCATAGATTTCATCAGGGTGAGATTGATTTGAAGCATTCACAACAGTGAGTGTATTGAAGTCCACACTATACTTTTTTAGTAATTCCAGGCCGTCCATGACCTGAGAGAAACTGCCACTTCCCTTTTTATCTACCCGATATCTATCATGGAATGCTTCAGGGCCATCAATTGATAATCCCACAAGAAAATTATTATCCTTAAAAAATTGACACCATGCATCATCCAGCAGCATTCCATTGGTTTGAAAGCCATTCTCAATCTTTTTTTCGCCGGAATACTTTTGCTGAAGCCGTACGACCTCACGAAAGTAGTCCACGCCCAGAAGAGTCGGTTCTCCTCCCTGCCACGTGAAATGAACGGTATCACCTTGTTGTCCCTCAATTTTTTGCTTTATGAAGGATGCCCGCAACTCAGAATCCATCCTGAAGTGTTGGGCTTCAGGATAGAGCTGATCTTTCTCCAGATAGAAACAATAGTCACAATCAAGATTGCAGGTTGGCCCAATTGGTTTGGCCAAAACAGAGAAGGATGTTGTGTGTGTCCCGGGCATGGGTATAGGTTACACCTGCTTCCTCTATTTTAGAAGCCTGCATTTCTGAACAGCACTAAATTCTCCAACGTTAATACGAATTAAGAATATTCCTGAGACAACACGACCCGGATTCCAGCGAAATTCATGATAACCAGTACTTAACTGGCCTTGAGGTAATTATGTATCACGTTGATTTTCAGCCTCTCTCGAGTACATTTTCGCCTTCAAGGGGGGGGGGCAGCCTCATATTTATTTTTCCAAGAGAATAAGTGAGGGCAAATTCTACCTTGGCAAACAATTTGAACACCTTTTTCAGATCAACAATAATAGGGGAAGCTAGCATGCGAATTATAACCAGACTTTATCCAATATTCACATTTGGGGTGGCAGCGCTCATATTCGGGTGTAGCTCACTCCCCATTGCAGAGGAGGTTCACCCTGCCGCGTTGTTTACTGACAATATGGTCCTGCAACGCAATATGGATATTCCTATATGGGGAACGGCTACCCCCCTCTCACAATTCAAGCTCCAGTTTCGTAGTCAAGAGATTCTTGTTGATGTAGATGCCAACGGAGATTGGCAGGTAAACCTTCGCTCTGAAACAGCTGGAGGTCCAAATTCACTTTCCATTTTTGCCACCGACACTCTGGTATACAAGAATGTCCTTGTTGGAGAAGTCTGGCTGGGATCTGGACAATCCAATATGGAAATGCCCCTGGCTGGCTGGGGCCAGGTTTTGGATTTCGAGAATGAGATCGCCATGGCTCAATACCCTGACATCCGGCTTTTCACTGTTCCTCGTTCTTTGGACATAGATCCCATGACGACCATCGCCTCTGATGGTTGGAAGGTCTGTACTCCTGAAAATATTCCTGAATTCTCATCGACTGCCTATTTCTTCGGACGTCACCTGCATCAGGAGCTGGACATCCCCATTGGACTTATCCATTCCTCCTGGGGTGGAACTCCAATTGAAGCCTGGATAGGTCCGGAAAAATTACTGGCTACTTCAAAGTATGGTAGAATGCTGAAAAATCTTGATAAGGTTCGCCCAGATATCGAAGCTGCAATGGCAGCGGATCCAAACACGGACAGATTTGAATACCTCGGGCAAAAGTTTAGAAAAGTGCTTTCGGAGCATGACAAAGGTTATGGCCCTGAGGGTCCCATCTGGGCAGATCCTGATCTGGATGATAGTGAGTGGTCCACCATGCTGCTCCCTTCCACGTGGGAAGAACGAGGGTACGGTGCTCTTGATGGTATTGGGTGGTTCAGAAAAACAGTTGAGCTTTCTAAAAAATGGCAGACCGGAGCCACTACGCTATTTCTCAGCGCTGTGGATGATGTGGACAGTACCTGGTTCAATGGTGTTTTCATAGGTACAGACAACGTTTGGGACGGCGTCAGGGAATACACGATACCATCAGAAATCATTAGATCAGGTGAAAATCTGATCACGGTGCGTGTTCAGGATGATCAGGGAGGTGGTGGAATCTGGGGAGATCCTCAATTTCTGCGCCTGGACAATTCCGCATTGGAAAGTTTGTCTTTGGTCGGTGAGTGGCTTTTTAAGGTCGGTCTGGATTACCAGGAATTGGATGTACCAACCATTATGGGGCCTAATCCAAACTTTCCCACCTTGTTGAGCAATGCTATGATTGAGCCAGTTATTCCATATGCAATACGGGGAGTGATCTGGTATCAGGGTGAATCCAATGCTGGACGCGCTTATGAATATCGTTCACTCATGCCCATGCTCATTGAGGATTGGCGGAGTCGATGGGCACAGGGAGAATTCCCCTTTCTCATCGTTCAACTGGCGAATTTCATGGATAGGAATACTGAGCCTGAGGAGCATAGTTGGGCCGAACTCCGTGAAGCACAACTAATGAGTTTATCTGTTCCAAATACGGGGATGGCCGTCGCCATCGATATTGGTGATGCGAATGACATTCACCCAAAGAACAAACAGGAGGTTGGCCGACGACTTGCGTTAGGAGCCCTGGGGTCCGTATATGAGCGCGATATTGTTTTTTCCAGTCCCATCTATAGCGGATATTCAATAGTTGACTCCAAGGTACGCATAAAGTTCCAGCATGTTGGAGAGGGCCTACAGACTTCTGATGGCAAACAGCCCAGGCGATTCTCCATTGCGGGTGCAGATAGGGTGTTTAAATGGGCTGAGGCAGAAATCCTGGGTGATGAAGTAGTGGTCTCACATCCAGATATTCAAAATCCTCTGGCGGTGCGATACGCTTGGGCTGCCAATCCAGAATGCACGCTCCAAAACTCAGCTGGGTTGCCAGCTTCACCCTTTCGTACAGATAGCTGGCCAGGAATAACAGAACCGAGCAGAGAAGCTCAACAAGAGTAAGCCTCCAGAAGCCCGGCTCTTGGGTAATTTCGGCATCACGCCAAACAGAGAAAGGGTCACGGATGCCCTGTTAATCCTGAATCGGCCCTGGAGCTAAAAAGAATTAATAAACAATATCAACTTTGGGCCGATAATTAAATAGGAAAAGTCTAAGGGGGACTTATCATTGTACACCGTAGTCAGTATAAGCAGTACATTTTTAATCCAGATGTGAGGACCAGACCATCCACTTCACTGCATCAAGACGTCTTGGAACATCCATACCTATCATGAGGAGCACTTCGAAATTTATTAGCTCATTCATATTGCTCAATTTGACTCTACTTCTTTTGTCAGTCACACTTCATGCTGAACAGAGCGATTTACGTTTTAAGCATTACTCTGCTGCTGATGGATTGTCTCAGAGTACAATTTTATGTACTGAGCAGGACTCGCATGGGTTTTTGTGGTTTGGGACTTATGATGGCCTGAACCGCTTTGATGGGTATGAATTCAAAAGCTACAAACCCGATCCTTCAGATTCCCTATCTCTCAGTCACAATTTTATTGGTGCCATCCAGGAAGACCACAGAGGTAATCTTTGGGTAGGAACTGACAATGGCCTGAATTTGTATAATTCAAATACTGAGACCTTCACTCGTTTTAAGCATGATCCTGAGGATAACAGCAGTCTGAGTAACGATATGGTGAGAGCGCTGCTTGAGGACAGTCAGAACAGGATTTGGATCGGCACCCGCGGAGGGGGTTTGAATCGATATGATCAACAACTGGGTAAGTTTAAACACTATCTATACGATCCTGATGACCCACGAAGTATAAGTCATAATACAATTTCGAACATCATAGAGGACCCGAGAGGCTGGCTCTGGATAGCAACTGATGGTGGATTGAACCGCTTCGATTTTGCCACTGAAAAATTCACCAGGTTTACCCATGATCCATCAAATCCCGAATCAATCAGCTTAAATAATGTCTTTCAGCTTTTCCTTGAGGAGAATGGTGATCTCTGGGTGGGTACCTGGTCAGGAGGGCTCAATCGTTTCAATCAGGAAACTGGTGTTTTCAAGCGCTATGACTTGAGTCGCCTTAGCGGTGAAGTCAATGCCAGCATAATCAGGGCAATTGGAAAAGACAGTCGAGGTGACCTTTGGATCGGAACCTGGGGATCAGGTCTTTTTCGTTATGAGCCGGAGAGGGACAATTTTGTTCTCTATCGTCAAAACCCAGCCGATCCAGAAAGCATAAGCAGTGATCAGATCACCTGTATTTACAAGGATAGATCGAATGTGTTCTGGGTTGGAACTGATTTTGGGGGGTTAAATAAACTCATCTTGGATTCCGACAAATTTGAACGCCATCATTCAAGACCTGCATCCCTGGGGGCAGTTAAGAATGATAATGTTCGAGCCTTACTGGTAAGTGATGTAAATGACTTGTGGATTGGAACTAGTGACGGCTTGCACCGCTTCAATGAGGGTACTGGAGATTACACCCCCTACTATTTAGATGTGTCTGATTCTCTCAGCCTCAGCAACAATTCTATTCGAGCGCTCCTCCAGGATGGTGACGGCAATATTTGGGCCGGAACCGAAAGTGGTCTCAATCGCTACAATCCGATGAGTGATAATTTCAAGCGCTACTTTTTCAGTCCCAGAATTACTGGCGAAGAACCTGTGGATATGGCCTGGTCCATCTGTGAAGACCATGCAGGCATTCTGTGGATTGGGTCGTTTGGTGGTGGCCTGATACGCCTGGATCCACTTTCCGATGAGTTCACGATCTACCTGAATGATAGAAATGATCAGCGCAGTATCCAGGATAATTCCATCTGGTCCATAGTGGAAGATCAGAAACACAATCTGTGGATCGCCACGGATTTCAGTGGATTAAGTCGCCTGAATGCGGAGCGGACGGCGTTCGAATCATTTAAATATAAAACTGATCAAAAGGGAAGTTTACTCGGGACAAAGGTGCTTTCAATTTTCCAGGATGTAAAATTGAATATCTGGATCGGCACTACAGGTGGTTTTTATCATTTTGACCCGATATCAGAGTCGTTTGCGCGCTATTCTGAGGAGAATGGCCTATCCAGCAGTACTGTGCAGGGAATTGTTCAGGACAAAAATGAAAACCTGTGGTTAACAACCAATAAGGGTGTGTCAAAATTCAATATTAGTGAAAAGTCATTCAAGACATTCTCAGTCGAAGATGGGTTGCAGGGGAACGAGTTTCATGTCAATTCCACCGCCGTCGGTCCAGGTGGTCATATCTACCTGGGAGGGGTCAATGGCTACAATAAATTTCATCCGGATAGTATTGAAGACAGTCAGTATTCCCCTAACATTCTCCTGACAGATTTTCAAATATTTAATGCATCAGTACCCGTGGGGGCGCATCTCAATGATAGAGTAATTTTAGGGCAATCTCTGGCCAATACGAAACATATTGATTTGACCTTCAAGGAGAATGTTTTCTCATTTTCATTTGCAGCTTTGGACTACTTATCGCCAGAAAAAATCAGTTATGCCTATATGATGGAGGGTTTTGAAAGCGATTGGAATTATGTGGGTGACCGACGATTTGCTACCTACACCAATCTCGACCCAGGTGAGTACTCATTCAAGGTAAAAGCAACCAATAGCGATGGAATTTGGGGTGATCAACCTCTGGAGTTAAGTCTCACAATTACTCCTCCTTACTGGCAAACCTGGTGGTTTAAGTCTGGTCTTTCGCTGTTAATTCTGGGGCTTTTGGCTTCTTTATATCTCTATCGTGTCCGGCTGTTACACATCAGAACTCGGCTTTTGCAAGGTGAGGTACAGAAGCAGACCGCCGTTCTGCAAGGTGTGAACAATGAGTTAGAGTCTGCCAATGGCATGAAAGAGCTCCTCCTCGATATCATCACCCATGACCTTAAAAATCCCATCGGGGTCATTGACAGCATGTCAGACTATATGCTTTCTGAAAATCCAGATGATGAAGGATTGGGTCTCATCAGGTCCAGCAGTCAGAACCTCCTGGTGGTTATGGAGAATGCCACCACACTGGCACGGGTGTCCATGGGAGAAAAAATTGCCATGAACGAAATCAATTTGTACCCCCTAATAAAAAATATGCTAAATGGCTTTAAACCACTCCTGGGGGCATCTGAAATGCTTCTAGAGAATAACATTCCAATCAACTGTATCGTCACGGCAAATCCAATCATTGAGGAAGTTTTTAAAAATTTCATCAGTAATGCCATCAAGTATGCCTCAGGGGGTAAGCGTCTGACAATTGACCAGATTGAAGAAGAAGACCGTCTCATAGTGCGTGTACGAGATTTTGGAGTGACCATTCCAAAGGAGCAGCGTGATAGGGTATTTCAGCGCAGTGTTCAACTGGCCAAGGGCAAAAAAAGGGGTCGTGGCTTGGGTTTGGCCATTGTCAAGCGGATTGCAGAGGCCCATGACGCTGAAGTAGGGATTCTGCCAAATGAGCCAACGGGGAATATCTTTTATATAAAAATTCCGTATGAGGGTTGAATAGAAAACTTCTAATGCATAGTAGTTGTTATACCTTAGGTAAATACTTTTGAAATTCCTCAGGGATATTGAGGTACTTTTTTGAAAACCAAAGGGTTCGAAGCTTTGATTCTTTTGAATATCCTTGCATCATTTCATCCATTGCCTTGCCACTCACCAACCAGGGACACTCTTCCAGGAGCATTTTTTTGCCGATGAAGAGCCCATTGACCTGATACATTGGTAATTCAGATCTGGGTAGATCCAGAAGGCAACATCTCTCCATCCAATCCAGATAATTGATTTCATCCTTAATTAGAAATGACTCCAAGCGTTCCTCTTGTTTATAGTGTAAATCCCAGAACTCTTCTAACCGTGCAATCGATTTGTCAGAGAAGCCTGCACCGTAGTCCTCAAAGCATGGATTGCATATTGAATATTCAAACATCGTTTTAGGTTTTTCAGAGAGGTTTGGACGGAAATATGCTTTCTCAATTATATATGGCAAAACCTCATCGAAGAGTTGCACCCCACAGGCAACACAACTCGTGAATAATTTCCCAGTACTGCTAGAATGAAAGGCCGGGGGAATGTCTATTAGTGTGCTATTGGGGTGAAGTTCGTCGGTCAGCATATATTTGGTCTGTTTTCCATTAGCACTCTCCACACAGTATTTCAGTCTGCCCCAAAACCTTTACAGGCATTCTTCAATGATTGTTATTGACAGCTTATCGTACATCGTATGAAACCAATTTATCGTAAACTTCCTCACCCTCAAATCGAGCTGCTAAAATGATACTGGACCCTTTGAGGTCCAATATCACTTTACCGCTGAAGGTTTCTTTTACCCTTTCCAGCTTGATCCACTCATCATCCAATATAACTGCAACTTGTTCTGCTTTTGGTACCTGTATTTTGAACTTAGTGGATGATCCCCTTCTAAGGCGTCCTTGCATGGGATATTCAAGTGATACCGCATTATTTTCATATGCTCGGTGAGTTCTTGGGAATGGATCTGGCATGGAAGTACGCCAATCAGGTTTTACGATGTAATCTGCCACATGCTCGCCTGAATGATCCTTATGGGTTCTACCATTTATGGTCAGGACGTATCTCCCGGCACCGGGAAAACGCGCGAAAACATGAATGCCATCCTCACCTCGCTTTACGAAAGTAAAATTGCCAGAGATCGACTTGCCACTGGCGAGTGAGATGTAGGAGCTTAAGTACACATCTGATGGACAGTTGAAAACCAGGTCCACAGTATCCTTTACCAGAATTTCACCACTATATTTTTCAAATCCCTTAACATCCAAAATACTGGCTTTGCATCGAACATGTGGGGACGTTTGAAAATCTGACAGATCAAAAGGTTTTTCAAGCAGTTGCCATTTCGGATTGTCTGGAAAATGAGAATATACGAACACTTCAGGAGCTGGGAGAAAGTAGGATTCTTTAAATTTCTTGATAAATCTCGTACCTGAAACTCCTCCTGCTCCCCATGTACTCTCTATGAAATACCAACGGCCATCCAACTTAACCGCGTTCCAGGCATGGTTCGATTCGTCAATCTTCTGCCCAAGTTTGTAGCCAGCGCCCTTAGCGATACCTCCAATAGAAACAACTTCCAACCCTGCTTCTGTGGCCAGGTCACCAAATATTGAGGAATAGCCTGAACACACTGTTCTCCCGGTCTTTAGTACATTCTCAGTCAGGGTTGATTGATATGTTATTGTGTTGGTTGCATAGGCAAGTGCATCATATTTAATATTATCACAAACCCAGCGATAGATTGCTCTCGCTTTTTCAAAATCGTTCTGGGCGGGTTCAATCAAATAAGCAGCAAGTTTTGGTATTGATGATTTTTCGTAATAGGAAGCTGCCAGAGCATGTTTATCAATAACTTTGTAACGAATGAGTGAGTCAACTTGCGCCCTTGGGAACCCTTTTTGACCCAAGAGATCTTTTGCACTATAGTTTTGACACAACCCTACAGATACAAGGCATGTTAGGATGAACAGAATTTTGATTGCTAATCGGCTATACATTGTCAGGTTCTTTATGTCATAGATAATCCCAGGCATTCATGTTTTGTGGTCAATCACTCCTTATGGATGCAACTCTTCCTCTCCACACCACACTCTGCCTAGAATCTTTTCAACTCACTCCATTGAAAATCCCATTCAGGTGTTTGGAGAGAACCAGATCCATCATCGATAGCGTAATACCAGGGACTAAATCTGGCATTTAATGGATTTACCAGTATGTGAATATCCTGGGCTGGCATATAGCTCTGGGCAACAATGAATATCCTGTCATGGTTTTGATTCTCCGCCACATCCAGTACGATAACGGTATGGCCTGGTCCCTGAATGAAAACATCTCCAATTTCAATACTGATTGGATCTGATACACTCTGAAGTTCGTGCTGTAAGGACTGTGTGCCTGCAAACATGAAAATTTTCTCTAGATATTTTTCCCGAAACTCATCATAAGTGTCACGAGTGGGTTCGCGATTAGACCATCTAACATATTGCAATTGATCACCGTATATGATGGGCTGTCTACCATTTATCCAGTCGCTATACTTTACGATATGCCCACTAACAAAATTAAAGCGGATCTTATCTTTTTGATCAACTGAGTATAGGTATTCTGCCCGCAGTCGCATTACTGCATCGGCACACTGTTGCAAGTCCTTGTCACCAACATCAATATCTATCACCCGAAAATGAATGTTTTGATTGTACTTTTTTCTTCCATCAAATAGCAAGACTGGTGTGTCAGTTGGTTTCAAGGGTAGTCCTCTTAGCCATCCTGCAAATGAATCTGGATCGACCATCACTCGTGTATAACCAGTTGGCAATAATATTGACTCTACAGTTTCAGCGTTCGGTGAAATCACATTCTTCCACAAATAGTGCTGAGCAGATAGTGGATTCATTACAAACTTGAATATTAACAACATTCTGATTTGAAAGCTTTTAATCATTCTCCTCGCTCCTCTTCCTGTCTTTCAGAGCTAGACGATAGTTGTGACGCTAGTAAACCTTTAATCCATCCTCACTGCCGGTTTAATAGCGTCTCCCAACAACCATGTTTCTACCAACTGGGAATCAAAGCGGGCCAGCCAAACATTTTGCAGGTCAAGGAATTCATCCAGATAGTACTTCCCCTCATCCAGATGCATACTGGCACAACCTGGATGAATACCTGCATGCAAAAGCAGTACTTCTTCCTCTCCATAGTATCGGGCAAACAGCATGTGCCCCCAACCAGAAGTAACATCAACTCCCATCACATATAATCCGGGACCCTCTGCCTTAAATTTGGCCAGCGTTCCTGACCAATTCCGATAATTTACCGGGTCGGTACCAGTTAATGACTGAACCCAGTGTTTTGTAGATAGATAGGCCATCTGGGTGGAGCCATTGCGTACCAGGTTGAATCCGGCATCCTTCATGATTTTTTGAACAAAATGCCCACACGCTATGGGATGGTCCAGGTCAGGCTTATCCCTGGGGACTCCATTAAAATCCCAGGTATTGCCAACCCAGAGGGGTATGAGTACTCTCTCGATTCCTTGAATCAAAATTTCTTCCGCTTCAGTTAGACCTGTTTCTCTGTCGCTATTGCCAGCAAGGTTCATAGCCAGAACTCCTCGTTTTTCTTCAATAGCGGCACGAATCTGATTATAACATTCTGCCATTTGCGCTCTTTGAGATTCAAACGCCAGGGGATCCTCTTTCAGGGTTTCAAATTGTTCTTCGTTAACAGCTAATTGATTTTCACGTAATAGATCCAGCCATAGAGTGGAATTTTGTCCATATACCAGAATCACGTTGCACAGGCAGACAGTTACATATACTATACACCTATACAATAAGGTCGCTCTCAACTTTACCTCGGTTTTATACCCAGAACATTGGGAATTGGCCAGGATTCATAGTTATTGTCGTTTTCGTAAAAACTGGTTTCATAGCTCCCAACTTCATGTACAAACATATCACCGGTTTTTAAGTAGAAACTGGCTTCAGGTCCTCCTTCGAGATGTTGAGCCGCAATAATCCCGAGATTCGAGCTCAGAAGAAGTTCAATAAAATCGTGTCCAGAATATGGCTGACGTGTAAAGATGAATAGGATATTGCCCTCTTTATCTTGGGCCAGGGCTAATTCGGACCATCGCCTATTCTGTTGAGCCCATCTATTTTCTCCTGGTTTTTTGATCATCCGCAGGTTTTGAACAATGGTTCCATAATCTGCTTTGACTTCCGGAAACTTTACTTCATCCAAATCCAAAATCTGAGCCAAAGGTAGACCTGGTTTAAGGGGATCCGTGACAAATACTGATTGGTAAGCATTTTTATGGGAATTATTGAGGATGCCAGCCATGCGCATATATCCAATATTGCTTACATAGTCAAGTTGAAACATACCGGCGTTTACTGCTGCAATAAACCCTTCAGATTCACACCATTCATCGATAGTCTTAAGGTTTTGGCCCTTAGTTTTTCGAGAAACTAAATGAAAT
>JAERTH010000005.1 GCA_016844955.1 Fidelibacterota bacterium
CAGGTTACACTCCGCATAACAATTGGAAGCGATGTAAAGTCGGAAGAGGCTGCGTATGAAGCGATACAGCTTACAAGTACTGGTATTGGCTCTAACCCTGACGTTTGTACAGTGTTCAATGTTCGGTGGAAAATCAAAACCGGAAGAAGAATCCTGGGATGGCAAGGGAACTCAACAAGACTCATTGAGTCGAGCTGAAGCTGTAGGAGTAGATGCCCAGGGCACTGATGAATCAGCCTGGCAGAGTGGAGAACAAGCTGACAATCTGATCTACAATCTAGATCAGTTAAGAAATAAAAAACCGGATGCCGGTGAATCTGCTGACTTTGTCACCAGTGAAATCAACTATGAAGTCAAGCGTTTGGCTGCTGAACTCAAGTATGTCAAAAAGAAGTTGACCGAGCTCCAATCTCAAAGTGAAGTCTGGACCAACCCCTTAAGTATATATAGTAAAGAAGTACATTTAGAGAATGGCACCAAACTGTTTGGTGATGTCATTGATCAGGACAAGGAAAACATTCAAGTCAAGACTCTGATTGGCGTGCTTTCTGTTTCCCGCGATCAAGTGCTACGCATTGTAGATAATATTCCCACTGTTGAAGATGCAGCTGCTGTTACTGAGCCGGGACAACCTGCCCGTGGCGATGCGCCCATGAATATGAACAACGATCGTGCGGCCATGACAACCACTAAGGATGTTAAAGGTGACACCCGGCAGAGTAAATACACCGGCAATGTGGTTTTGTCAGGAAGTATCAAAGAGCGTAAAGACCGTAGTAGCAACACTATCCTTTCGGGTGTGGTCAAAAATATTGGCGGCCGCAGAGCTGACTTTGTCAAAGTGAACTTTCTATTTAGGATCAACTGGAGTGGTGACACCCGCGAACTCACAGCATTTGTCAAGGGTTCGCACCACGTCTTTTCCAGTGGCGTCAATACTGACACATCGCTCTTTCCTGGTGCCAGTGGCGAATTTGAACTCTACGTGCCCAGCTCTTTTGGCTCCTTTATAGGTTACAGTTACTCCATTGACTGGGAAGAACATGATATCTAGACACAACATCAAAATTGCCTTTTTCATGACAGCCCTCATGGGCATCATGGCCTGTACTCCAAAAGAGCCCGCCACACCGGCTCCCAGTATTGAGCAGATAAAAATGCAATCACAGATGAAGGCACTGGCTGCTGAAGTGGTCAAGCTTAGAGAATCCCGCCTGGAGGTAGAGTTACTCAAAGCCAACATTGCTGCCATGGATACCCAGATAGCTGTTTACCAGACCCAATTGGCTGAAAAGGCGGAAGAACCTGTTGTTGAGCTGGTAGCAACCCCTCGCGATCCCGACATTATAAATCTCAGGGGCAATATTTATGTCCTCATTCGTGAAATAGATTCCCTCAAACAGGGCATGAAAAACCTGCAAAAGCTGAATGACTCACTGGAGATACAGATTGAGCAGATCGCAGTGGAAACGCACACAGCTGTCAGGCTGGAACCTCAAGCCGCAGCACCCGTGCAGGCAACACCTGTCGCTCCAGAAAAGCCAGCGGTTGCTGATGCAGCTCCTGTTGATACATCCCCCGTTCTCATGGAAGAGCCAGCAATGGCCCCCCAGCCAAAAGCCCGGGGTTACGCCTACAATACTGATTATCGCATGGCTTACAATGATGCCTTGAATAATTATTTCAACAGTGACTACCTGGAAGCTATCCAGGAATTCCGCGTTCTGATTGAACGTGAGCCCGACGGCGCCTACGCAGATAATGCTCAGTACTGGATTGGTGAATGCTACTACTCGCTGGAAGATTTTGAATCAGCCATTGCTGAATTCAAGAAGGTATTCATTTTCGCTGAAAACAATAAAAGCGATCATGCACTTTTTAAAATTGCCATCAGCTATCAGAAACTGGGACGCTACCTGAAAGCCCGTGAGAACATGACGCGATTTATCAATGACTATCCCGATAGCGACCTGGTCTCCCAAGCCCGCGATTTTTTAGAGGGGAATGGACGGAACTAGCATCATGATGCGCCGATCCTCACATATCATTGTTGTATTTATACTGCTTGTCGGTGTCTTTGCTTCGGCACAGACCAACCCTGGCAGTCTATTCTATGATATTGGTCTGATGATCGAAGACAGCAACAAGGTTGCACCTGAAGCTGAGCTCGAAGATGGCAATACTCCTGTTCTCAATCAAGAGCAGGCTGCCCTGGAAGAAGAATTAAACAGTTATCAGCAGAAACTGGCTGATACGGAAGTACGTCTGCGCTATCAGACAAAAATTATTGACAGCCTACAGACTGAAATCGCCCAGATAAAGGCTGCCGGTGAAACAGACCGAGCGCTTCTCTCCACACGTATTACCAGCCTGGTCGGTGAGCAGGAAAAAGCGGCTGCAAAGCCCCGGTTTGTACCTGGTACCAGTCTGACTTCAGATAGTGTTTTTGCAGAATTAGATACGCCCTGGAAAGCCGTTAATGTCACAACCCGTCCCGTGCAAAAGCAACAGGGTCCAAGCATGACAACATCGGAAGAGCAAGCTGCTTACCGAAGCGGATTGACCAAATATCATCAGGAATACTACTATCAGGCTATCGAGGATTTTAACAGCATTGTTCAGCGAGGTGTTGACCTGACCATGCGCGCCAATGCCCAGTACTGGGTGGGACGTTGTTACTATGAAAAAGGCCTCTATGATGAAGCTATCAGTGCGCTGGAGCAAGTCCAACGCTTTGAACATTCAGACAAATTGGATGATGCCCTGGTAATGATTGGTTTGGCCTTTAAAAATAAAGATCGTCTGCCAGAGGCCAAATTGGCTTTTCAAGAACTGGTTGCACGCCATCCTGGCAGTGAATACCTGACCCTGGCCAGACGCTTTGTGCAGGATTGATAAGAGATGAGAGGCTGATCCCGGAGATCGTGAAATGAAGATACTGAAAAACATATTAATCATCGTTCTTGCCGCGACTGGATTGGCTCTAAACGCCCAGACATCTCTGAATTACTCCAGACCTGGACCCATGATGCACATCCCCACCTCCAGTTTATACAATGAATCCTATCTGTTGCGCCTCGGTGTTGCCGGTCAATCCACGCAAGGGGCTTTTGACACAGAATTATGGAATAAGGGCGCTTTTCTGGAAACGGACATTACCCGTGATTTTCGTTTGGGTCTATCTGCCATTCAATCTGGAGCAGATGCCAATGAGGCTGATATTTCACTCCATATCCAGAATCGCTTGCTTACCTATGGTGAGACGGCTGTAGGAATTGGTGTTAATGACATCAGTGTTACCAGTAGCACAACCGATTCAACTGACCTGGAAGAACGCGTCAAGAATCTTTCCTACTACATGCTGCTCAGTCGCGAGAACAGTTTTTCTGATTATAACTTGAAAACCTATCTGGGTATTGGTTCAGGTCGCTATGGTTCCAATTTTGGAAAATTTGATTTGGATACAACCACCACACCTGGTGATACCCTGAAAATTGCCAAGGAAAATAGCATCGGCTTCTTTCTCGGCTTATTGCTTAATACCAATATTATGGCTGATCGTGGTGGACTTGATTTCATTCTTGAATGGGATGGTGTGGGTATCAATGCTGGTGTAAAACTGCCCTTGACTCAGGAATACCATATTAATTTTGGTTTCTCAAATATTCAGAATTTACCATATCTGGGTGAAGATCGTGATAATCCTCCTGGACTTGGATTCGGATTGGATTATTTCCTGCCTCGCGTCAAATCTTCAGCCAGCAAACAGCGTGGAGGTATCAAGGTTTCTGGTGTGGTTACAGAAGATGGTTTGCCCGTTCGTACAGTGATTGACTCCAGCTGGCATAAAGCCCAGGAACGTCAACTCCTGGTATTGCGGGATTCGCTGAGAATGTCCAGCGCTGAGATTGAACACTTAAACCGTATGGTTGAGCAGCTTGAACAGCGCAATCAGGTGCTTGAAGATTCAGTAGCGACCATGCAACTGGCCCGTCACGTATCCGATGCTCAGATCAATCAGGCCTTAAAACATTTATCCCGTTCCTTGCGCCTATTTTACAATGAAGAATTCGAAGATGCCCTGGTTGAGATCAACGAGGCGCTGGAATACAATCCGAATCTGGCTCTGGCTTATGCCAGGCGCGGTTCCATTTACTATAAATTAAATCAGATAGACAGAGCGACAATCAACTGGAATATCGCCCTGCAGATCGACCCTGGATATGATGAAGTGCGTAACATCCTGCGTGCTTTGAATGAGAACAGACTGCGTTCAGCTGTTTCAGCAAGGGATTAACAGGAAAAGGATTAACACATGGATTTTGCAACCATAATAGGATTACTACTGGGCACTGGATTGATCGGGTACGCCATGTTTGGTGTCTCACAAGCTCTTCCTGATGGAATTATGACCTTCCTTGACTTGCAATCGTTCTTTATTGTATTTGGTGGTACCATTGCAGCCACAGCCATGGCCTTTCCTGTAAAGGAGGTATTATCACTCTACACCAATCTCTGGGCTGTTTTCAAGGGAGACAACCACAATGATGGTGACACCCTGAGAGAATTGGTTGATCTGGCAGCAGTAGCTCGCAAAGGCACCAGTGACCTGGAAAAAGCCGTTCCAAATATTAAAGATTTCTTTTTGAAAGATGGTGTTCAAATGATTGTTGACGGGCTACCCGAAGAGGATATCCGCAACATCATGGAAACCCGTGTTGTCAATCGTGAGCTACGTGAAGATGCAGAAGCCAATGTTATTAAGACCATGGGTGTCTTCTCCCCTGCTTTTGGTATGGTGGGGACCCTGGTGGGTCTGGTAGCCATGCTTTTTGCCATGGGTGCGCCTTCCAGTGGTGATGGTGGTGATCAGGATCCAGCAGCCAAACTGGGCCAGGCCATGGGTGTAGCCTTGATCACAACATTCTATGGCGCACTGTTAGCCAACCTGATCTTTCTACCTATTGCCGCAAAATTACGATCTCGAATTGATAAACGAAACATCACACAGAACATGATTATTGATGGAATTGTCATGTTGAAAGTCAAAAAACATCCACTTCTGGTTAGAGAATTTTTGAACTCCTATCTGGCACCACGTGACAGGGTTTACGAGGACTAATAAAGATGCCAATGGCACCAAAAAAGAAGCAAGAATCAGATGAAGGCGGCTGGCTAACCACCTATGCCGATATGATGACTCTGTTGATGACATTTTTTGTGTTGTTGTTCGCCATGTCCACCCTGGATCCGGTTAAGCTGGAACAGTTCGGTGATTCTACCAAGAAACACAGCACCAAAAAGAAAGCAAAAAAAGTTTCGTTGAGTCAAATCAACAAAGAGGTAAAAAAACTCGTGGTAAGCCAGGAGTTACAGAGTCAGGTCAAAGTTTCTATGGATGCCCGGGGTGTTACCCTTGGAATTGCCAGCGATTTAGCTTTTGCCTCTGGAACCGCCAACCTATCTGCCTCCATAAAATCATTTCTGGTAAAACTGGTAGGAACCATGGAAAAAGCGACATACGCCATTGCCGTGGAAGGACACACTGACAACGTGCCCATTCGCTCAGGCCAATTTCCATCTAATTGGGAGTTATCTGCAGCTCGTGCCAGTGCTGTAATTCGGTTTTTGACAAGTCAGGGAATCGCAGCTGACAAGTTTAGAGCCATCGGGTTTGGCGATACCGTACCAATTGCCCCGAATGATACAAGAGAGAATCAAGCTAAAAATAGACGCGTCGACATAACATTTCTAACGATCGGCTAATGAAGCCATCGCTAGAAACGAGGAGAAGCTTATGAAGTATCCAGCATTTAAACACATCATAACAGGAGTAGCAATTACCTCGCTGATGTTGATCTCGCAGGTATTTGCCTTGCCAGACACAAACAAAGAGGTTCTCTCTCAGAAGATCCTGCTGGAAAATACTATCCACCAACGGGTAAGCGATGCTGTCTATCGCATTTTGCGTCATGAGAATTTCATTGTAAATGTCAACGTAATCATGGAAGCCACCCCCTCTCAGCAATATACAACTGTTTATGAAACACCTGGCGTCAAAGGAAAAGTCAGCCCGGAACAGGAAATCTACTCACAATCTGTAAAAAAAGCTGCTGGCCTGCCCCTTTCAACCAGTAGTGCTGCAAGCGATGTAGAGGCGAAGAAAACCCGAACTGTATTAAAAAAGCGCCCCATAAAAACTGACACACCTTCTGATATCCCCGGTTTCCCCGGGATTCAATCTCCTGGATTCGAACTTTATGAAGAAGAAGTTCCAGTTGAAGATGATAACACTGAAGATGTGGTCTATGCTGCCGCAGAAGATCTTGATCGAGTGGCTTCAGTGAATGATACTACAAAAACAGAAGTGGCTGCTGAAGCCATCCTGACATTGGATGAAAATGAAGTTATTCTTGAAGAAGATATCCAATCTGTGGCGGAGCAAAAAGAAGATCAGTCATTGACAGACTACACAGAAACTGGTTCTCCACGTATGTCCAGGCATACTGTAGCCAGCATAAGCGGTCCCTCTCTCAAAGTTAAAAAGATGGAATTAACCGTCATTCTTGAAGATCCAATTTCCCCTCAAATAATCGAAAACATCCGTACTGTTGCTATGGTGGCTGCGCACTTCAATCGTGAGCGTGGTGATAAACTTCAGGTCATGACTGCCGACTTCCAGGGAACCACTGACAACAAGCCTGATACTGAACAGCTCTTGCTTAAATCCATTGCTGAAAAAATGACTGCCATTGAGGCCCGTCAAAAAGTAGAAACAGAAAACAAACGGATCAAAGATTTAGAGGCTGAGCAAGAAAGAATGAAACTGGAGCAGGCCAACAAAGCTGCCCAGGATGCTGAAATGGAGCGGATTCGTAGAGAAGAAGCTGAGAAGCAAAAAGAGCATGAAGCTGAACTGGCCCGCATCAGACAGGAAGAAGCAGACCGTGTTGAGGCACGCGAACAGGAATTGCGCGACTTACGACAGCAGGAGGAAAATCGCCTGGCTGAAGAAAGACGCGAACTCTTTGAAGCCCAACAAACTCAGGCTCGTGAACGACTACGTCAGGATTCACTCAGACTGGCCTTACTTTCTGAACAATTAGATGATTTAAAGAACCAACTCTCTGCCGTTGACCTTGAAGAAGAACAGCGACTCAAACTTGAGCTTGAACAAAAACGCAGAGAAGCTGAAAAAAACGCCATCAAAGAGCGAGAAGACAAACTCAAACAACAGATGGACGCCCTGGATAATCAGCGTCTGCAGGCTACCATGCTTCCTGAGAAGGAAGATGATTTACTCTGGTTGTTTATCATCGGCGCCGGCGTACTGGTTGGCCTGGCCATTATCATTGGTGCCCTTATGGGTGGCCGCAGACGCACGCCGGACTTACCACCATCAAGTGGTGAAATGCCTCCAGCACCTGTTGAACCTGAAGAGCCAGAAGAACAGCTCGAACCCGAAGAAGAAGAATTTCCAGAGCCTGAAGAAGACCCGGAATTGGTTGGTGAAGTCGATAGTATTAAGAAATCTGTGGTCTCTCTAGCTGTCAGCAAACCAGGTTCAGCATCAAGCATTGTGAAGGAATGGCTCCAGGATACAGGCACTCCCGAAGAGGAAGAAACCGAAGATGAGCCTGTCGAGGAAGAGACCAATGGTAAAAAGAAAAAGAAGGGGGAAAAGTAATGGCTTCTCAAAAAATACTGGCCGGTATTGATAAAGCTGCCGTCCTCTTTGATATTTTGGGAGCACGTCTGGCAGGGCAATTGTTCCCCAACCTCAGCGATGAAGATGTTATCGCGGTTCGTCAGCGGGTTCCCTTGATTAAGAAGACCCCCTTCGAACTCAAAAAGATGGTGCTTGAAGAATTTTATTTCTCCTTCATGTCCAAAAAATTTGCCAGTGAAGCCAAAGATGAGACTTCCCAACCTTTCGCATTTCTGGAAGGCATGTCAGAAGTTCATCTGGCCTATCTCATACGCTCCGAGCCAACCCGCTCCATCTCCATATTGCTGGCACAGCTTCCCCTGGAAATGCAGGGTCGCCTTTTACAACGACTGCCGACAGAAATTCGTACAGAAGCCATGGTAGATCTTGGTAAAATCAAAGATGTTCCCCTTGAAGCCGTGCTTGAAGTCGCTGCAGAATTTCGCGAAAAGGCCAAACAAATTCCATCTCAGGCTGAATACCAGGAGGGTGGCGGTAAAGCCATGGCCGGCCTGTTAAGTACCATGGATAGTAAAGAGCAGAAGCAATTTCTTGAATACCTCGCCCAGGAAGATCCTGAGTTGGCCAAGGAAGTAAAGAAGCATCACTTCACTTTTGAAGGTGTACCCATGCTTCCAGATGAAGTTTTAAAAGAAGTCTTCAATGAGTTTGATGTTGATCAGGTCGCCCTGGCCCTGAAGGGACAACCCCAGGAATTATGCGATCGGGTAGTGCAAACCATGGCTCAGAGAAGACAGGCTATGTATGAGCCTATTGAAAAACCAGTTGCTCGCAGGCAGGTAGAAGCAGCACAAAAGAAGGTTGTGGAACACATCCTGGCAATGGACGCTGATCCTACTAATGATTTCAGTATCGAAGAGTTCGCTGAGGCTGACTTTATCGAATAGTATGGCTGAACAAGAAATCTCCGCTGTCCTGCACTAGCGAGATAGGAGGGGAGGCGTCCGCCCGGACTGTCCTCCCCTTCGCCGTTTTTGGGACTGAGCCTAAGACTCAGGTACCAAAATATCGGTCACCTGCATCCCCGAGACCAGGGACGATGTATCCAACTTCATTTAAATGCTCGTCAACAGATGCTGTAAAAATGGAGACATCGGGATGCTTTGCAAAGACTTCTTTTATTCCTTCAGGTGCGCAAATCAAAGTCAATAGGCTAATATCTGAGGCACCCTCATCTTTTAGCATCTGAATGGCAGCTACCGAGCTACCGCCAGTTGCCAGCATGGGATCCAGGATCAGGCAGGCATGGGCAGATTCAGAAAAATCCGGCAGGTTTTTATAATAATGCTTGGGCTGTAGTGTTGCCTCATCACGATAGAGGCCGATGAAGCCAACGTGGGCCTCTGGAATGAGGTTCAAGCCAACATCCACCATGGCCAGGCCAGCTCTAAGAATAGGAATTAACCACACATCCTCGGCCAATATCATTTCACTGGTGGATTTCATGGGGGTCTCTACCGTCTGTTCCACCGTATTCAAAGATTCGGTGGCGGCAACCATAACCATGGTACTCAGACGCTGAGCGGACTCCCTAAATCGTTGACTGTCAGTATCTTTACTTCTGAGAAGGGCTAAGTTGTGTGAGACGAGAGGATGAGACTTCAACTCAATTACTTGGGACAACAGAGACTCCGAGCTTATGGTTTTTGAATAGCTAGTTCTAAAAGTAATCCAGTATAAAAAAAAGTCTACGCCTAATATCGTCTATTAGCAGTATGTTCCAGTTTTAAGTCCTGCAGCTGACTGGCCTTGGGTCTGATGAGAAGATTGAGTCCACCCCAACGCCCCATGGGTGTCCAGTTCAGGGTCATTCTCCAACAGTGTAAATCTCGGGTAACCCCTACGGAACCACTGGTCAGCTTCTTTTCCATGAGATCAAATCTGGGATTGTAAGTCACCGCCCAGTTCTCAGAAAGATTGAACTTGAAGCTGGTGCCCAGGTTAAAGGTCTGTTTGGCCTCATCCAGAGGGTTTGAGTGACTGTAGTTATAACTGAAGTTGAAATTACCGGTCCAGGCCGCTCCGCTTGGCTTTGTTTTTCCTGGAGCGTTACGGGTTCCCCCTTGGTCAAAGCCTTCCATAAAATCAACATCGCTACTATCTATAATCAATGCTTCCTGAGGTGCGGTTCTCAGTCCTCCAGGACTTGCACCCTTCAGATTAAAGCCAAAACTGAAGCTTGCACGTGTCATACGCGGAGTTCTGAACGTATTGATTTTATGGCTACCTGTAGAATCACGCTCATAGAGTTCAAATGTCATGCGCGGGCTTAACTTGAAGCTTTTGCCCAGATTTATTTTCATATTGCTGGAGATATCTGAGGCCTTGAGCGAATCAGCTTTAAAATTGTATGATCCTGACATATTGACAGTAAGAAATTGAGCCTTACTCTCCTGGTCGTTTCTATAGAGTTTGTAGTCAAACATGTTATTCAGGCTATAGCTCATGCTCAGGGCATCTCTGCTGGATGTGCTGCCCAGATCAGTTCCGGCAAAGCGATCAAAGCGGTGAACACTATCGTCAACAGCAGCTACATCTTCAAAGTAGCCCCAGAAATCAGTGGAAAAGTCAGGTGTGTATTTCAGAGAAATTGAGGGTGTTAGGGTGTGACGTATGGCCTGCAGGGGACCAAGCCGTACTGGGAAAATTCCATATATTTTGGTATTCAGGCTGGCCGAGGTGCTAAAGGTACCACGACGGATAAAGCCTTCTATTTCATTGGTCTGAATGTCATCAGTGGTTGAGTCAATCAACGCCAGGCCAGATTCATTCAAAACTGGATCCAGATACCGAAAACCCCAGGCATCCTTATAACTGATGGACCCCACCAGTTTCAAGACCTTCAAAAGGGGCGTATTTCCGGATAAACTCATATTGTGATTCCAGCTTCTGGTGTCAACAATGTCTTCATCCCACAACAGACTGTCGCCTTCCAGAGTATCAGGGTTTTCGTAGGAGAGGTAACTCCATTTACGTTTGTTACTCAGGGCGTTGTTATAACTCCAGCGAAAATTATTGTACCAATTGGTTTCATTCCCCTTGGCCTTAATGATGGGTGCAGAAGCCCGGCTAAACCGAAATGAGGGCAGGGCCAACGTAGGTCCTGCCAAATTTAAGCCGGCAGACTCCGGTGTGTCCCCTACCCTGCGTGTAACCTGCAGGTTTTCATCATAGGTACCGCTCAAGGAGGTCGTACTGTTTATAGATTCAAATTTTTTGTTGATTGAGATTCCAGAATGCAGTTTTGTATTCAGGCGTTCTTCCTGATCGTGACTGTATTTTTGGTCAAAATTGGCATCACCTGAAAGGGCACCATCTGCTCTAATGGTAAAACTTGGATCGATGGTCTGGGAGTGATTGAAGTTCAGTTTCCACTTCCAGTTGGTGGTGCTATCATCAAGGGCATCTCGTTCAGAGATCATGGAGCCATCTATTTTGCCACTGATTGAATAGCGCTTTTTGTAATTCAAAACACTTCGCAAATTGAATTCTTCATATTGATCCCAAAAGGTTCCGGTCATCTTATAATCAGAATAATCATTAATCGCCCAATAATAGCCAAAGCCTTTGAGTGCTCGCCCACCATTGTTGGGGCGATAATCATAGGATGGGAGAATGAATCCTGAGGTCCGTCCTTTCTTCTGGGGAAATACTGCGAAAGGCAGGGCAAAAAGTGGAATTTCAGCGATGTACAACACCACGGGTTTAGCAATAATAATCTTGTCTGTAAACAATTTCATCTGCCTGCTGTAAAAGTAGAAGTGGGGGTGATCTTCTATGCTGCAGGTGGTGTAGTACCCATCTTCCATGAGGTAAATATCCTCATTGATGCGGGTCAACTCCTCGCCGTAATAGTTGCCATCATCCATCTTGGTTCTTCCTGCGGCAACCTTCCCTCTCTGGGTTTTCAGGTCATAAACCATGCTATGGCCATTGAAATCTTCCTGACCCTTCTGCTGGAGAACAGGAAAGTCATCTGCACCCAGCGTATCCATCAGACTACGCGCCTTCAATAAATTCTGCCGCCAGTAAACACCCACCTGGCCAGCATTGAGCTTCATATCGCCATAGTCGATAATGGCTTTTTGCTTCAGGAGGGTGGTTTCTTTTTCCATGCTGTACGAAATATGATCAGCCCAGTATTTGATGGGAATATCGATATCGGTACTACCCTGAGCTGGCTTATACTCACCCTCTGCCCCACCAGTCACTGTTATGTCTGAGATACTGGAGTCGGACAACAGAATAAACAGGGTATCACCACTGACTTTGTTGGATCCCTTGAAGCTGTTTTCTTCAATCACATGAAAAAAGGAGGTGGCCATCTCCACCAGAGTGACGGTTTCGGGCTGACCATCGTTAAATTCAACAGCCATCTCCTTCCCGTCCAACCAATCCACGTAACTTGTGTCGTCAGCAGTCTTGACCTGGGTAAAATGGGGATTTTCTGGAACATATACTGAAGTAAGGTCTCCATCCTGCATGTGTAGATTAAAGACATCCCCCTTGAGGATAAAATCTTCCTCTTTTAACACGGGATCTTCTCGCATAATGGCTACATCATCATCCTGCATGTAGACTGCCTGACCACAGGTACCCAACGCATCTCGATTGTGAAGTCTTACATTTTCCCAGGCAAAGAAATAGCCTTCTTCAAGGGTGAGACTATCTGATTCGATACGTAGTGTGGTGTCTTCGGCGGACCATTTTTTGAATTCGGCCTCACCAAAACTCAACAATGAATCTTTGCCGGAATAATAGAGCAGGTGATCACCACCGACACTGAGGCTATCAGATGAATTGATCATCAAAGCCTGCCCCCGGGCATCCCCGAGCTGACTATCTTCAAAATAAAAAATGGTATCTGCCATGAGGGTAGAGCTACTGTCCACCAGAGCAGGGGCTTCCGTTGCCACCACCTGCTTCAGGTCAATGAAATAGCCCAGTTTATTGGCGGTAACGATGAAGGGGTCATCCTCAAAACGGGCGTCGCCTGAAATTTCAACATATTCATTCGTCCCAGTATAACGCGCCTTCTTTCCAGTAAGTCGAGATTCAGGTGTCACAATGGATACATTGCCACTAAGCAGGGCTTCGTCCTTTTCGGTCTGGAATTCAGCCATGTCGCAACTGAGAACGGCGTCACCGCGACGGAATTTCACATTGCCCTCAAGACGTCTGTAGGTAATGCCACTGCGCGAGAAGGATTTCATCTGTTTGGCACCCAGCAATTCCAATTTTTCACCTCGGGCTGCCCAGGTGCTGGATAGACCACAGAACAGGAGCAGCAAGCACAGTCTTGAGAATGAATTATGTGGAAGTAGAGGGGACATTAGCTATTGAATGGGTTATGAACCGGAAGGTTCCTCAAAGCGTTCACCCCAGAGCGTGACAAGCCGTTCATAAATGCGTTTTTCAATGCCCTCTAGAGTAGGCTTATAGAAACTTCTGTTTTTCAGGTCCTCGGGAAAGTAATTCTGGTCGGTAAAGTGTCCTGAGTGATTGTGGGGATACTGATAGCCTTTGCCATAGCCCTGATCCTTCATCAGGCTGGTGGGAGCGTTTCTCAGGTGTAAGGGTACTGACTGTGCGCCCTCTTCTCCAACCGTTGCCTGGGCACTGCGCAATGCCATGTAGCTGGCATTACTCTTGGTGGTGGAGGCCAGGTAGGTGGTTACCTGGGCCAGAACAATAGCGCCTTCAGGAAAACCAATAGCGTGGACTGCTTGAAATCCTGAAGTAGCCAGTGTCAGGGCTTGAGGATCAGCATTCCCAACGTCCTCGGAAGCCAGCACGATCAGGCGGCGGGCGATAAACAGGGGATCCTCGCCCCCTTCCAGCATAATGGAAAGCCAGTAAAGGGCTGCATCGGGATCACTGCCCCGCACACTTTTAATATATGCGGAGATGGTGTCGTAATGGTAGTCGCCAGTTTTGTCGTATAGCTGATGCTTATTCTGCAGTGCTTCCCGGACGTGTTCTTCGTTAATGGTAATCAGTTCATCTTCATCTCGATCTGGCGTAGCCACAGAAATGCTGATTTCCAGCGCATTCAGGAGTCGGCGTGCATCACCGGAAACAGATTCCAGAATAAAATCACGGGCATCTTCGGTGAAGGCGATCTTCTGGGTGCTTAAAAACAGGTCTTCTTCCACGGCTCGGGAAATGATCTGATCCAGATCTTCTTTGCTGTGGGGTTGGAGCTTTAGCACCTGACAGCGACTGAGGAGGGGTGAAATCACCTCAAAACTGGGGTTCTCAGTGGTGGCGCCAATAAGTGTGATAATCCCATTTTCAACGGCCTGGAGCAGGGCGTCCTGTTGCGCTTTATTGAACCGATGAATTTCATCAATAAACAGGATGCTGGGTTTCCCCAGTTCCCGATTGGCCTTGGCTTTGGCCATGGCTTCACGTACATCTTTCACTCCAGATGAAACAGCCGATAACTCATAAAAATGCGATTTGCTCTGACCGGCGATAATCTTGGCCAATGTGGTTTTACCACACCCGGGAGGCCCCCAGAGAATTATGGAAAAGAGGCGCTCGGATTTGATGGCTTTAGCCAGGAGTCGGTTTTCTGCCACGAGGTGATGCTGACCAAGGAAGGCTTCCAGTGTATTGGGTCGCATCCGCTCAGCCAGGGGTGGCAGCGTGCTGGGATTGTCGGCATTATTAAAAAGACTCATGGCCCAGAAAATAACCCCTGTTGGTGATGGAATAAGGAAAATATGCGAACGGTTGTACTAACTGGAGGCAAAGAATGAAGTCCTAACTCGGATGAATTGTATTTTATTTGAAAGTAAGCCACATATATTCCAATATATTCTTAAACATAAAAAGTTGATCCTAAGCAGGAGCAAAAATGAAAAGCATCACCAAGGAAGAGATAGAACATATTCTTAATGCGTGTGTTATAAAAGCCATTGAAAGGGTTCGCAATGGTGCCTCATCCCGCCCTTTTCATGAAGCGCTACTGACAAAGCAGATTGTTCTTTATTCAAGTTTTGAGCGTTCCTTTTCAACCTCTTTTGGACAAGGACCCATCGAAGAAATCTCAAAAATACTTGCATTATCAAACGGGTTTGAAGCAGTCCGTCAAAAAGAATCTCTGGTCAATATATACAAGGGTGCCAACGATGAGATTGAAAGAATATTAAGTGATCTAAGATCAGGTAGCAAAAATCCCGATTGGAAGAAAGAACTTCAAAGAGTACTCGCTCACAAAAAAGGCGATACCGTCATTCGAAGGGTAATTTCCGACCTCTGGTTAAAGAAAGAAGCTAATGAAATCTTTATCTCTATAAAAACTGTTAAGCCAAATCTAGACCAAACCGAAATAGCAAAACGTGATCTCTTATTATTAAAAGCACACAATTCACATTATGAAACATATTTTGGGCTATTCTACAATCCTGGGGGCAATACAAGGGGTGAATATAATTGGACAATTCCTTTTAAGCTTTTTGATATGAAAAAAGATCCCTGTGTTCTAATTGGAAACGAATACTGGGATTTTCTTGGAGGAAAGAATACTTACTCTGATTTGTTAAAAATATTTGCTACAGTGGGGAAAGAGACTAGAGAACAAATCCAAAAATTAAAGTAGCTCTAGCTGTCTTTGTTTTTCAACCCCATTTAAATATTCTCTTTCCCATGACAACTCGTCTGTGTTTAAATATCGTGAGTATTTGAAGTCTTCAATCTGCTCGATTTTTTCATCGCTTAGCATTTTTAAAATGTGCTTCCCTATTGCAACACCAAGACTTATTGGAACAGCATTGCCAATCTGCTTATATTGCTCCAAAGTGCTTCCCTCAATCACCCAATTGTCGGGAAACTCTTGTATCCGCTTATATTCTTCGATACTTAGTGGCCTGTCTTCCTCTGGATGCGCTAGATCTGTCGCGGGCATTGCTGGATGAGTCACGAGAGTTGGAGAAGGCTTATCCCACGCAAGCCTCCTAAGAAAGCCTGTCTTCCCCCCGCCTGAATTGAAAGATGCACCTAATGCTTCTCTTTGGAGATCCTCATCTAAAGCTCGCCAGTTTTGACCTTCCTGCAATAACTTGTAATATTTTAGTCGTTTTGCAGGAAAATTGATATGAGTGTGTTCAATATCTTTTAAATCCCCAATAGCTTTCCTCAGTGTAATCCATTTCTTTAATCCCCGGTCACCAAATTCACAATGTGTTGGTTCAAGATATGGAACCACTTTTCTGTCTCTAGAACAAATTATGACAACTCTTTCTCTTTTTTGAGGTGATCCGAAATTTGCTGCATTGTATAGATTGAAGGTGACACAATATCCAATTTTTCGGAGCGAACCAAGTACGTGATGAAGCGCTCCTCCTGGCAATTCCTCTACAGAGAGATCTGGATATGCCTCCCCCCGCTCTTTGTGAGCACGATGCTTTAGTGGTGTGGAAAGTAAACCTCTCACATTTTCAATAACTGCAAACTTCGGCCTTAAGGAAGTAATTATATCAATATATGTTAAAAAGACATTCCCCCTTTTGTCTGTGAATCCTTTTCTTTTCCCGGCTGTGCTAAAAGCTTGGCAAGGTGGGCCACCAACAATTAAATCAATTTCATCTTCCGGTTTTAACCCACTAATTTTTTTAATTTCATCCGAGGTATACTCCAGAATGTCTCCAATAAGTGCAATCTCAGGTTTGTTTTTAATAATTGTTTTTCTACTTGCGTTATCAATTTCGCTTGCCAGGATGACGTTAAAGCCCGCTTTTTCTAATCCAATATCTAAGCCCATTGCTCCTGAGAAAAAACTCAATGCAATTGGTCCGCCCTCTAGAATTTTATCCCTTTTAAGATAGGTCGGGTGATCTTCTGCAATCCCACATATAGATGTATCATAAAACCTTTCAAGTTGATCCTCATCAACCAGCCAAGCATTTCCCTTTTTCCTAGCCTCTATTTTTCCATTTCTGCATAAATTCCTTACTTGTTGAGGTGTAATTTTTAAATAAGCTGCTGCGGCTTTTATATCATAAAGGGTACTCATAATTGTTTTCTTTGCGAAAATATTTTAAGTACCCAATTATAATTAATTGCTTTCACTAGAAAAGCTATTTTTTCAAAAAAATGATAGCGAAACAGCCTGCCAGAGAGTGGTTGAATCGAATGCGTGATAAGCTGGTTATATGCGTTAGGTACGCTAGCTAAGCATGATACATTGCTTAAGGTTTGGACGTTAAGTTTCGCATGAAATTTCGTACTGCCTGCAAGCCCTCATCCAGCGGTTTGTCAGCATATTCCTTTATCAAGGCGCTGCCCACCACCATAATATCAGCATGGGGCTTTAACGCTTGAACCTGTTCCCGATCTGAGAGTCCAAAACCCACAGCGAGGGGCAAAGGGCAAACCCTTTTAACGCTTTCCAGATAGGTTTTTGTTTCAGAACTGATCACGGTTTTTTCACCCGTGGTTCCTGTTCTTGCCATACAGTAGACCAGGCCACTGGCATGTTCAATGATGTCTGCTCGTCGCTCTGGACGGGTCGTGGATGCCATCACCTGAATCAAAGCCAGGTCATTTTTGTGACAATGTTCTATGAGTCCATTGCCACCATCCTCATCAAAGGGGTAATCTGGCACAATCAATCCCTGAACATCAATCTCCCTGGCTTTTTGTGTGAATTTTTCCACACCATAATGATGGACAATATTGAAATAGGTCATGATCAAAATTGGTTTATCCGTAGAGTCGGTGACATCTTTGATTAAATCGAGGCAGTCTTCTACTGTAGCACCTCCTCTCAGAGCTATTTCATTGGCTGCGGCGATCACCGGACCATCAGCCACAGGATCGGAAAAGGGAATCTGTATTTCCAGAATGTCAGCACCTGCATCCAGAATGGTGCTGGCAATTTCAGCACTACTTTTCATGTCAGGATAACCAGCAACGGTGTGCATCATGAAACCAGGTTTATTAGACGCTTTAATAATAGCTAGCTGTTTGTTCAGTTTTTCCATGATATCTCTCATTAATTAGAAAACTCAATGCGTGTCTCCCTGAGCCTGTCGAAGGGTTAACATAATGGCCTTGCATCTAGTCTCTCGACTCCGCTCGGGATGACACAATCTCAGTGCGACCATCATAATTATATTTGCTCCTTCAGAAAGGTTTTAAACCCTTCATCATCCAACTCTCTGGTTACGATAAACAAATCCTTATCACCCCTGCCAGAACAGTTGAACACAACCACATCTTCCTTGTCCAGGGTAGGTGCCAGCCTGACTACTTCAGCAACTGCATGACTGGATTCCATGGCAGCAAAAACACCCTCGGTTCTGGCTAGCAATTGATAGGCTGACATAACATCATCATCCAGAGCATAAGTAAATTCCAGACGACCACTTTCTTGTAGATAGGCTAGCTGGGGGCCTATTCCGGCATAATCCAGACCAGCGGAAATACTGTGGGTACTGGAAAGCTGACCATCTTCATTCTGTAAAAAGTAGGATTTGAACCCCTCGGCCACGCCCACTTCACCCCCTTGAAAACGGGCGGCATGTTCATCTCCATCAACACCCTTGCCACCAGCCTCCACGCCGATGAGCCTTACTTCCTTTTCATCCAGAAAATCATAGAACAAACCCAGGGCATTGCTACCGCCGCCGACGCAGGCAACCATGACATCGGGTAACTTTCCAGCCTGGGCAACAACCTGAGTTCGCACCTCTTCGCCTATCACTTTCTGGAAGTAGGTATTCATGGCTGGATAGGGATTGGGTCCGCACACTGTACCCAGGAGATAGTGGGTTTCTTCTGGTCTGGCGATAAGGTCGCGAAGTGCGGCATTAATTGCATCTCTCAGGGTCTGATCACCTTCCCTGACCGGCACAACTGTAGCACCCAGCTGCTCCATCCAGAACACATTGGGACGTTGCCGTTCATAATCCTTGGCACCCATGTAGACCGTACAGTCCAGACCAAATTTGGCGCAGGCAGTTGCTGTAGCCAGACCATGCTGTCCGGCACCTGTCTCGGCAATTATTCTCTGTTTACCCATTCGCTTGGCAATGAGTGCCTGACCCAGACAGTGATTCATTTTGTGAGCACCCGTATGCAACAAGCCTTCATTTTTCATGAATATTTTCGCACCACCCAGATTCTGGGTCAGGTTCTCACAATAAGTCAGGGGCGTTGGTCTACCCACATAGTTTCTGGAATAGCTCAGCAGTTCATTGACGAAACTTTCATCCTCAATGACTTCAAAAAAGGCATCTCTCAGGTCATCCATAATGGGCACCAGAACCTCGGGGACATAGCGTCCACCAAAACTTCCGAAGTGTCCATCTTTGTTAATCAATACATCACGATATCCCATGATCATCCCCTGCGACTTGATTGGCAATGCTTTGAATCTTGGCTTGATCTACCACACCTACAGTTTCAATACCTGTGGCAGCATCTACCCCTGCAGCCCCGGGCAGTGCTTGCAGTATTTCACCCACATTATCTTGGCTCACACCTCCTGCTATTAAAACAGGAATGCTGGAAGTCACTGATTTGAGCTGGCTATAGTCGTAGCCCCGCCCAGATCCTGGAGTAGCTCCATCAATAATCAACATCTCTACAACTTCGCTATAACTGTCAATCATATCGACATCCTGGAGTTTCAGGGTTTTGATTACTGGATAGTTCACCTGTCTACAATACTCTGGAGTTTCATCTCCTGAGAGCTGAACAAAGTCCAGTCCCGTTGAAGCAGCGATCTCGTGGATTTCATCCAAAGCCTGATTCTGAAACACCCCCACACTTACCGTGGAAACAAGTGAGCTGGTGATCTCCCTGGCGGTTGAGACATCAATGCGCCGTTTACTGGTGGGCACAAAATTCAAACCAACAAATTCGATATTATTCTCCTCGCAATACTGAGCATCCTCTATGGTTCTAATACCACAGGCCTTGAATTGCTTCTCTGGTGCTTTGATTTTTCTGATGGCACCTGCCATGTCAGGACTCTTCATGATGGTAGTACCTACCAGTGCTGCATTGGCATGTCCCTGGATCAGGTTGGCATTTGTTGTAGTATAACCGCTTTCAGCAACCACCTTGATGTTTTTTGGGATTCGATGGTATAGACTTAGAAAGGTTTTGGTGTCGATTTGAAAGGTGTGGAGGTCACGATTATTGATACCGATAATCTCAGCTTCTACATGCAGCGCCATCTCAAGCTCAGCCATATTATGCACTTCCAGCAGGACATCCATCCCCAGAGATCCGGCTTTGGCTGAGTACTGCTTTATCTGATCCTCGCTGAGAATAGCAGCAATGAGCAGGATGGCATCGGCTCCAGAGTACCGCGCCAGATATACCTGATATTCATCCACAATAAAGTCTTTGAATAGCAAAGGAGTGGTTTTCGTAGCATCTCGTGCCAATCGTAAATTCTCCAGAGAACCATTAAAATATTTTTCATCCGTGAGCACTGAAATAGCATCGGCTCCATTCTGCTCATACAGCTCTGCGATGGCACCTGCTTCAAAGTCACCGGTAAAAATCTCGTTCTCAGATGGCGAGCTGCGTTTGATTTCAGCAATAAGGCTCAAGGATTTACGGTTGCCTAAAGCTGACTTAAAATCCCTATCAGACCGTTTTAAATCATGGATTAACTCTGATAGGGGGAGCTGCTTTTTTTGAGCATCGATCTCCACCTGCTTATGCGCTGCAATTTCCATGAGTATATCAGGAGCGGTACTAAATTGGCCATAGCGCTTTAATAGACGCTTTGCCCAACCTTCCTGAATTATCTCTCGAGCTCGATCTACACCAGCTTTGTAATTGTCTACTTTCCGCATAAACTTCAGCGTCAACGCCACATTGGCCAGCACCAGATCCAGATGAGGTGTCTTGCACCGCCCCTCAAGGATATCCCGGGTTATCTGCACATTGAAGGCTTCATCCCCTCCCGAAATTTCAGCAAAGTCCACCTGTTCCAATCCAAAGTCTTCCGGGGTGAGAGTGTAATTATGAATGGTTCCATCTTTTAGCTCCATCACACTAGTTGCACCTGACAGGGTCAATTCATCCAGACCATCTGAGCCATTGAGAACCATGACCCTTTCTTTGCCCAGTGCCCTGGCTGCTTCGATCATGAGTTTCATATCGTTCCGATTTGAGGTTCCTATGATCTGGTATTGAGGATTGGCCGGGTTGAGCAGGGGTCCCAGGTTGTTAAAAATGGTTTTCGTTTTCAATTCCTGTCTCACCTGGGCGAAATGCTTGAATACAGGATGGAAACTGCGGGCAAAGATGAACGCTATCTTTAACTCACTGTAAAGCGATTCAAGACGAGGCTTCTCTGCCATAATATTAAGCCCAAGAGATTCCAAAAGATCAAAGCTACCAAAGCGACCACTGGCAGCTTTGTTACCGTGTTTCGCAACTGGGATACCTGCCGCGGCCACAATTATGGAAGAAATAGTTGAGGTATTGATACGCGCCAGGCCTGACCCACCAGTACCGCACAGATCAATGGCACCTGGCAGATCCAGCTGAGACGGCATTTGCTTATAGAAAACCCTTACCAGGTCGGCAATGTCATTACCAGAATATCCACGCTGGTTGAGCTCCAGAAGAAATTCCTTTTGAGCTTCAAGGTTCAGCTTCCCGGAGATGCTTTTCTCAACAAAACTTTCAAAACTCAACATTCGACGCTCCCTGACCCCCATGAGTGTAGTTAATGTATCAGTTAGAATCTCCAGCCCGTTTTCAGTCATGGCCGATTCCACATGGAATTGAATGCCATAGATATTGTCACTGCGTAGAGCCATGACCCGGTTCTCGGCATCTATGCTTATTTCAAAATTGTCAGGTACGTTTTCAGCGAGAGGTGAAAATGAGTTGTACATGCCGACCCGCTCCTGTTTGCCAAACAGATCAATCTCTATCTGCAGACCTTGAGTGGGGATGTCCTGACGCTTTACCGGCATGCCCATGTGCTTGGCCATGGCTTGAATCCCGAGACACATACCCAGGGTGGGAATATTTCTGCTGGCCAGTTCTGCAGTAATTTTCAGAAGTTGCTGCATGCGGGGATTGGCTTCATCGTTGATATCACCTGGTCCGGGGCCCAGTACTACCAAATCGGACACATCGTTGCTGATGTCATAGTCAAAAGTGTCCACAATGGTGGTGTCATAACCCAGATAGCGGGTGATGTGACTGAGAACATAGGCGAAGTTGTCCTCATTGTTGATGATGGTAATACTTTCCTGGTGCAGATTACTCAAGTCTCTGTGACCAATTTGATCCTCCAGGTGAAATCTTGACAGTGTAGCATTTCTCTCTTGGAGTGCATCGTGCAATTGAGCTGTCATTTCATCTGAAACGTACTTCTCTGTGCTTGCGGTTTTACCAGTGAGGGCTGCAATGAGACCTGCTGCCTTGGCCTGGGTTTCCTGTGCTTCCTTCAGGGGAATTGAATCACGGACAATGCCTGCTCCCGCTTGAATGGCTATGCGACCATCTCCAAAAATTTCAGCGGTTCGAATCATGATGGCGCTGTACATATCGCCATTTTTCTCAAGTATTCCTATTTCGCCACCATAATAGCGTCTGGACTCAGATTCCCTTTTGGCAATGATGCGAAAGGCGCTTTCCAGTGGGCTACCCACCAGGGTTGGAGCGTGGAGTGAAATCTTAAGTGCCAGGGTGGCCGATTTTTTTGAATGTCCCACCAGGTGGTACTCTGTGTGAATCACGGCACCTGACTCTCTCAAGAAGGGACCGGTAATTTTTCCACCCCGGGGACAGATTTGGGACATGATTTTAAGTTCTTCATCCAGGATCTGGGACAATTCATTGATTTCCTTCTGATCTCTGAGAAACGCCTGTAGTCGATCAGGGAAATCCTGTAACTCTCCTTTAGGCATGGTTCCTGATATTGGATTTTTAATCACGATTTCATCATGAATCTCCAGTTGGCGTTCTGGTGAGGCACCCACAAAATAGCGACCTTCGCCATCAGAAAACAGAAAGGTGAGGTATTGTCCCTGCTGTTTTAACAGTCGGGCAAACAAGGCCAGAGGTATTGCAGGTGACATGTCTTTGAAGACCGCTTCAAACTTCCTGGAGTAGATCACCTGACAGGCGTTTCCAGCAGCAATTTCCTCGCTTTGAATGCGGGTAACTTCAGCAGCAAAATCTTTATCGCTGATGACCGGCTGAAAATCTGACGCAAAGCTTACTTGTTGATCCTGGGTTAACGCTTCGATTGCATCAGGGCTAATGATCTGGGTCTGGTGAACTTTGATGGCCAGAAGTTCCTCCTCTCCCTGGGCCTCCATCCCATTTTCTCTGGCGGCGGCAAAGGGGATTACAAATGCAATTTCCTGATCATGTTGCTCTTGTAGTGCTTCAAGTTCAGCAAAGGTCTTCAGGCGCTCCATGTCTCCGGACAGCAGCTTGATGGTGCCGTCTTTTTCAACAAGCAGGGATGGTTTAGATATATTTTCAATTCTTAGCATTGATTTCTTTCCGGGGTTTGACTGATATTTTTGGGTTTTGTTTAGAAGTATTGATCAGCGTGTTGCACGCCACCATCTCAGGATGGAGAATCCTGTTGAGTATACATTCAGTATAGGGCCGACTTTACTCATGGTTTCATTGTATCGGTACATTAGAACGTTGTCAAGTTAAATATTGTTTGATTTAAGCAAATATATGGTATCTTTTAAACCGACTCGGGGAGAGCCTTTTCTATGGATCACGTTGTATATCTAGACCACAAAGCCAGGGAGCTGGAAAACCTTACTTCAGGCAAAAAATCCATGCTTATCCGTGGTGCCATGGGACGAAAAATGCCGCATGGACGCGTTGATGTAGGAGATCAGCTGTTTTTCATCCGCAATAACGGTGAAGGCCTTATTCAGGCCAAAGCACAGGTGAAGGAAGTCCTGCACTCTGAAAAAATGGATTCTGATACCTCCACCAGCCTTCTTCAACAACACCTCAAGGACCTATGTCTTGACAAAAGAATGGAAAAACGCTTTGCCGGGAAACGCTATCTGGTGCTGATCACCGTTCACAATTTTGAGTCACTTGAACCATTCACCATTGATCGCTCGGCCTATGGAAACATGGATGATTGGCTCCCGGTTGAAGACATAGCCTCCGTTCGTGTCATGGACCTCCCTTTATGAGTATTCTGGTAGAAATTCTCTACTCAGAAAAATGCCCCCTTGTCAATCAGGCTTTTGAGCAGGTGGATGCTATTTGTAAAAAGAATGGTCTGGATGCTGACATTCAAAGAATTCTTATCGATGGATGGGACAAAGCCATCGAATATAGTTTTATCGGCAGTCCATCTGTTCGGGTGAACGGCCTGGATGTTGATCCACGGGTGAGACGTGGTGCTCAACCGGGATTGGACTGATGTCCTTTTGGGGCATCGGGTATGCCCTCGAAAACATTGATTCTACAGGCGCTTAAGCAAGCTGCAGGCGCTAGTTCTGCCAATTCACAATAACATGTTTAATTTCTTGTAACGCTCACTATTTCTTGTCGTCTCAGTATGGACGACAAGAAACAATACAGTGCATTACTGATTAATCTGAAGGAACAACATGAGTTACTATTCCAGCACGACCATAAATGATATAAGCTTTGAATCAGCCATTGAACAGGTAACTACCGAGTTGGGTAAAGAAGGCTTTGGTGTGATCAGCACTATTGATGTCTCCTCCACCCTGAAAAACAAAATCGATGTCGATTTTAAGAAATACACCATACTGGGCGCCTGTAATCCCCATTATGCGCATCACGCTCTGATCAACGAGGATAAAATCGGTGTTTTCCTGCCCTGTAATGTGGTGGTTATCGAACAACCCGATGGAAAAATTGAAGTAGCTGCTGTTGACCCCGTTGCCTCCATGGCTTCGGTTAAGAATGAGCAACTCGCCGAGATGAGTCAGGAAGTCCAGGACAAACTCCAGCGGGTAATTTCGGCGCTCTAAGCATCAATGTGAGACCTGCTTGCATCCTAAAAAAACCTGTTTTCAATCGAACAGCGTGAGATCAAACAGGTTTAAATTTTCAGGTTTTTACAACGAACCATACGAACAGAACGAATCTTAAGGCTCGTCATCCCGAGCGGCCTGCGGAGGCGAAGCTCTAAAAGAGCGTAGACTCGAGTCGAGGGGTCACATATTCTTCCTTACCCACCTCCCCAAAGTTTCCTTTTTGTCCCTTTATGTCGATACCCGGTGCTGGCTACACTCCTACTGTTTTGAAATAACCATGGCCCCGTCCCTTAGGCGTGGATTAACTGAAGTAAAATTCTCCTCGTAAAAGAACTTGCTTGATCATGATATATAGATATATTTCTATGCGTTTATGAGATAACAACTATGACATATGACCTTAACAAATTCTTTAAAGCCATATCCGACCCCAATCGGGTGAAGATCATGGAGCTACTCAAAGACAAAGAACTCAATGTGAGCGAAATTTGTCAACATTTTGACATGCAGCAACCTTCGGTATCTCATCACCTCAGCGTTTTAAAGAATGCCAGCATCGTATCTGGAACCAAACGGGGAAAAGAGGTCTACTACCACCTCGATTCAATCTGTATTGTAAATTGTTGCAATGGGTTTCAGGAGCAGTTCGTGGAGGTTGAAAAACGGAAGTGATTTTTTTTAATCCCACATATAGATATATGTCTATTTATAAATATAAAAACATTAGAAAGTGAGCGTCTTTATGAAAACTCAAGTTTGCATAAGTGCTGGCAGTGGGCAGGACTGTCTGAGCTTTACCCGGGTCGGTAAGGGCACCTCAAAATCCTGGAGATTTGATAGCTTAAAAAGCACAGCAAAACCAGTCTCGAAGCAATTTTTTCAATCCGCCGTGGACTCTGCAGACCACGGACCGTACTACATCAACCAATCAGCCCATGGTCTTTTGGTTTAACCTCAGCAAACCGATGGAAGGAGTTCAACATGATCCGTTTTAAAATACCTAGAACAGCTCATTGTTCAGCAGGCTGCATAAACCTGTCCTCGGTATGACGCAAAACTGTCGAGTCCCGGGCATGACTTTAAACTGCCTCTTTTGGGTTAGGCGTTGGGAGTTAGGGGTTAGAGGTTCAATCGAACAGCGTGAGATCAAACAGGTTTAAACTTTGCATTTTTACAACGAATTAAACGAACTGAACGAATTTGTTTTTAAGGTCTTTTGGAAGTCGTTTTTGTCAGTTTCTTGTCGATACCTATTTCGGGCAAGAACCCTCTGCTGTAAACTTTTTCCTATCCATGCCTTGTAAGTTGAGTCAATAAATTAAACTTTCGTTGTTTTCGTCAATTTGTTGTAAAAACCAAAAAATTGCTTCTCCCAACAACACTGTCGGGAGAAGCAATGATGGGTCGGGGTGATAACCTTTAGATCAGCCTGGAACTGCGCCGCTGTTTAATGAAGCTCACGATGGTGACAACAAGCGTTAACAGAAGCAGTAGACCTGTGATAACAACCGACCAGACTCTGACAATGGAAGATTCACCCTCAAGCGTGGCACCTCCAAAGAACAGGGTTAAGGCATTGGGCTCCCAGCTCATGCGATTCCCACGCACATCCAGGGCGGATGTCTTTCTGATTACACCAGGCAACTCAATACTGAAGTCATAGTCATTCATAAGTACTTCTTCAAAGAATTGCCAGCGCTTATAAAAGTCCTCAAAACCTTCTGGGTAGCCCTCATGAATTGCATCTACCAATTCACCGTTTAAATATTCCTCCAGAATTGATTCCCAAACTGCATTTTCGTCATAATAATTGGTGGTGCCAAGTTTAACCGCCAGTGAATCTGAATTTGTCTCCAGAATTTTATTCACTTGATCCAGAGCATCGATTCGTCTGGCACCTTCTCTCAACGTTTTAGCAAAATCTTCAAATATCCGGCGCTCCAGATAGAGGTCAAGTTGATCTTCCAGCCGTTTGGCTTCCACACTATCTAACAACCCTGAACCTTCATCCGTATCATTGATGATCAATGCTTCAATCTCTTTGCCGGTTATATAGCTCTCCACTGGAAGTCCAGGTCCCGGGAGATCAACCCATACCTTTTCGGAATAATAGTATCGCTTAAAAAAGAGTCCCTCGGTCTGTTTGAAATCTGCCTTGATTTTGAATCGAAGGGGTCCAGAATTGGCTTCAAAGCTCTCATTCAGTGCCGTCACAGATTCAAAAGTCCGGGTGGCCGTATACAGGAAGTTATCATCTTGAAGTGAGTCCTGTGTCGTCTCCCACAATTCAACATCTACCCGGGGAATATTGAAAGCCGTTTCCATAATATTGCTTTCCGAGCCCCTCAATTCGAGACTGCGCTGGATGGATCCATCTGGTAGGATTTTACTTACTGTATCAATCTCAAGACAACCCGTCATAAAAAAGGGAACGAGCAGAACTGTAAATCTTAATAGTTTCATGGTTGCCTCCGAATTTGTTTTTGACCTTTGAAAAACCAGGGGTTTGAACGCCCATGGAACCATTTCTCAGAGAGACGGGTACGCTGTTTGTTAAAATCCTGGAATTCAAGCTGACTGGCATCGATCTCAAGCGCTCCTGAGAATTGTTCAAGCTTCCCCACAGGCAAGCCCCGTTTCTCCAATCGACCTTTCAGGGAAACAATTACCCGCGACTTTAATGCTTTGGGCAAAAAGCTTACTCTTGCATGACTGGCCTTATAAGACTCTGAATGCAGTTGCATTTCCAGGTCGCGCAATGAGCTGGTGACCTGAATTTGCTCCACCAAAAAGACGGCCAGGAGTGCCAGAGTGGCTAATTGCAGGGTAACCCTGGTTCTGGGTTGAAACATGAAATCCCACAAGCTAAACCCCGTTGTCTTTTCCTGGACCACCGCTGCAGTGATGGTTTCTATTTTCGAGAGAATATTGTGGGTCATCAGATCTGGATTTGACAGCTCTGGCTGGGCACTCATTTCACCCATAACACTAACCCAGTCCATCTGAATGTTTTCATAGACAGCACGGCAGGACTCACAGCTGTTAAGGTGAACATCCAAGGCTCGTTGTTCTTCGCGACTTAACTCATCATTTCTAAGGAGATAGATACTGCGAATCCATTTACGGTGTTTCATAATGAAACCTCTGTAATTGCTTTTAATCGTTCACGTAATTTCCGGCGGGCCAGACTCAAGTTGGTTTTCACGCCAGCTGTGGATATTCCGGTAATCCGTACCACTTCGTTGATGCTTAAATCCTCTAGGTCCCTCAGCGTGAATACCAGAAGTTGTCTGGGTGGTAGCTTTTTACTCAACCGTTTTATGCGTTCAGCCAAATCGCTATTAAGGCTAAGCATTTCAGGGGAAAGCTCATTGCTGGCCAGCTGATCATTAAGTGGCTCAACATGTCGGGTCAACGCCCGATGCTTTTTTGATCGGCCAGTATCAATCCACAAACGACTGATAATGGTATACAGCAGTGTGGAAAACCGCGCTTCCGGTTGAAGCTTCTGACGGTAATTCCAGATGCGAATAAAGGCCATCTGGCACAGGTCCTCTGCATCGGCATTTTCACAGGCCAGGCGAAAGGCAAAACGAAAAGCCGTGGCTTGATGCCGTTGAACCAGGAGACGAAATGCTTCATGATCATTCGCCTGGCAAGCTTTAATCAGTTCAGCATCGTTATTATGTGTGTTTGAGTTCGTCATCCTGCTAGTGATACGCCATTGTCAGCAAAAGGTTAAATTGATGATGTAAATTAATTGGCAATCCTGAAAGAAATATGGTAAAGCAATCGTCTCTCTGATTCAATTGTGGGTGGTGCAAAGCATTTTCAGACTATATTGCTTAATCATGAAAAAATACCTGCAAATCTTTCCGCTTACAGCCCTGTTCATCTTTTTGGGCTGCCAAACCACCACAAAGGATGTTATGAACCAATCCACACTTTCCCCCTTTTATATTGGAACCTACACAGATGGCAAAAGTGAGGGCATCTATAAATACATTCTCCACCAGGACGGCAGTATGGATGCTGTCGGCTTGGCCGCTAAATCGGTGAACCCTTCTTTTCTGGCTAAGACTTCTGATCATAAATTTCTAATCGCCGTGAATGAAATTGATCAATACGAACAATGTGGAAGTGTTGAATCCTATCTCATTTCCGAAGACACCCTGAAATTAATGAACCGTCGCTCTTCTGGTGGAGCCCATCCTTGCTTTGTCGCCATTAATGACGATAACTATGTTCTGGCGGCCAACTATACTGGTGGCAATGTTGGATTGCTCAAGCTAGAGGAACAAGGTCGCCTGAGTGAGCTTCTGGATGTGCAGCAGCATGAAGGCATGGGAACTACGGACCGACAACAAGGTCCCCACGCCCACTCCGCCTGGTTTCAATCTCAAACCAATGTGATCTCAGTTGATCTGGGCACCAACGAGCTGTGGTTTTCCAGTATCGACAGTGAGCAGAACAAGCTCATCGCTGCTGATCCGTCCACCCTGAAGATGGAGGATGGGGCAGGTCCAAGACACCTGGCTTTCCACCCCAATGGTAAATGGATCTATGTGGTAAATGAGTTAAGCAGTCAGGTGGCACTGGTTCATTTTGATGATGAATCCAGTTATACGCTGGGTGACGCAGTATCAACCCTGCCCGCCAATTTTACAGAGCACAATACCTGTGCCGACATCAAAATTTCCTCTGATGGTAACTTTCTGTATGCCTCCAATCGCGGACACAACAGCATCGCCGTATTCAAAATTGATAGCGCTAACGGTTCACTCAAATTACTGGGCAACAAAGGCTGCGGTGGTGATGGCCCCCGGAATTTTGCCCTGTCTCCTGATGAAAACTATATCCTGGTTGCCAACCAGCACACCAACAACATTGTTTCACTCAAAAGGAATAAGACGACCGGCCTCCTGAAATACGTCAATCAAATTGAGGCTCCTACACCGGTCTGCATCCTGTTCTAATTGATATGCCCCTGAAACGAATACAGGCACTCTTTCACCCTGAGCAATACCATGGTTGGGGAAAGACCAGAAAATTCTTTGAAGGGTGGTACTACAAGATTGTCAGTTCGGATGAATCCCATGCTTTTGCAATCATTCCCGGCATCGCCATGGATGAGCAGGGTCACCAGCAGGGATTTATTCAGGTTCTGGATGGCAAAAGGCTAAAAGCTGAATATCACAAATTTGAAGTCAGTGAGTTCACTCCCTCCATTGGAAAGTTCGAATTAGCTCTGGGTGAAAATCATTTTACAGCTGACACCCTTGAACTGAATCTCCCCAAGATCAAAGGCAATCTGAAATTTTCTAAAATGGCACCCTGGCCATCCCGCTGGTACTCTCCCAATATTATGGGTCCCTTTTCCTTTGTTCCCTTTATGGAATGCTATCATGGCATTTTGAGTATGGACCATCAGATTCAGGGGCAACTGGAAATTCACAATCGGAGTGTAAATTTTGATCAGGGTCGTGGCTATACGGAAAAAGACTGGGGCTCCTCATTTCCCAGTGCTTATATCTGGATGCAATCCAATCATTTCTCCAGGCCTGGTATTTCATTCAAAGCTTCTGTGGCAAAAATTCCATGGCTGGGCAGCTCTTTTGTGGGTTTTATCGCCGGTGTTTGGCTGGAAGACACATTGATCCAGTTCACCACTTATAATTTCAGTAAATTGCTAAAGTCTCACGCTGACAAGCAACTCGTGCAGCTAACTTTTGAAAACGCTCGGTATCGCTTAGAAATTCATGTACAGCGAGCGGACAAAACTGAGCTGTCATCTCCCATCTTGGGATTTATGGAAGGTCGCATTGAAGAGAGTATGACTTCCATCATAGATTTGCGGCTCATCGATGAGAAAAATGCCTCGGTTCTATTCCATGAAACCGGTAGGAATACTGCACTGGAAGTGGCCGGAAACCTGGAAGAAATTCTGATCAAAGAAACTCAGCCGGTAAAAAAACCCAGCCTTCAGCCACAACCTTCATTCCAGAGATCATCCTAAAATAAATTCTCATACCTCTCTGTTTATCACTGAGCTTTTTAAACCCAGACCTTTGGTTGTATAAAAAACATTTCTGCTATATTGGACGGAATCCAAATACTGGGGGCAAACCGTACTGGAGTGTTTATGAAATACACAATGGATATCGTTGTTGATGTGGGTCTGGAAAAACTGATACAGCTTTTTGACAACACCGACAACATGTATGAATGGATGGATGGTCTACAGAGTTTTGAAGCCCTGGAGGGCACGCCAGGTGAAGTGGGCGCCAAATCAAAAATGAAGTTCCTGTCCGGGAAACGTGAGCTTGAAATGATTGAAACCATTACAGAGAAGAACCTCCCCGAGGTGTTTTCAGCAAGCTACGAGGCCAAGGGCGTGTTTAACATCGTCAGCAATCATTTTGTGGCCACCGGGGAAAATCAGACACGCTATATTACTGACCAGGAATTTCAATTTACCGGCTTCATCAAGCTCATGGCCATGTTTATGCCCGGAATGTTTAAAAAACAAACCCGGCAGCATATGCAAGCCTTCAAAACCTTTGCAGAGGCTAAGATACAGTCATGAAGGCCCGGTTTCTACCACCCCTATTGTTTGTCGTCACAGCACTGCTTTCAACCTGTCAACCCCAAGGCGATTCAGAAGCGACAGCTCCCATGGCTGCGGAGTATGACTCAATTAAGGCACAGCAGTTTGGTGCAGATGATTTTGGTATGCGTAAATACGTGATCGCCTTCTTGAAACGGGGTCCCAATCGTGACCTGTCCCCAGAAAAAGCCAATGAGCTTCAAGCGGCCCACATGAAAAATATTGGGGAGATGGCTGACGCTGGTAAGCTTGCGCTGGCTGGACCATTTTTTGGAGATGGCGATCTAAGAGGGTTATACTTTTTCAATGTGGAAAGCCTTGAGGAGGCAGAAGCATTAACCAACTCCGACCCTGCAATTAAAGCTGGGAGTCTGGAAATGGAATTGATGGAATGGTATGGATCTGCGGCGCTGATGGAAGTCAATCAAATACACAGCACGCTATCAAAAGTTAAATAAGCAGACCAGGAACGGTGAAATTGGATCATCAGGATAAGCGCATGAAAGACACCTATTCTAGAGTAAGGCAGTGGCAAAGCAAATGTCACGAAATCATTTTTGAGGCCAATACGCCAACGGGAAAATGGTTTGACATCATCTTGATTGTAGCCATTGCTTTAAGCGTTATTACAGTCATGTTGGATAGTGTCCAGGCGATTCACAGTCAGTACGGAGAGATACTCTATTACCTCGAGTGGTTTTTTACAGTTTTGTTTACGTTTGAGTACATCTTAAGACTGGCATCCATCGGTCGACCGGGTGCCTATGCTAGAAGTTTTTTCGGGGTCATAGACCTTCTGGCCATTTTGCCCACCTATGTGAGCTTGATCTACCCGGGTGGTCATTATCTTCTGGTGATTCGCCTTTTGCGTATACTCCGGGTTTTCAGGGTTTTGAAGTTGGTGCAATATATTGGTGAAAGCCATCTGCTCATGCAGGCGCTGAAGGCCAGTCGACGCAAGATCACAATTTTTATATTTACCGTGCTCACCATGGTAACCATTCTTGGCTCAATCATGTATTTGATCGAGGGAGGGGCAAATGGCTTCACCAGCATACCACGGAGCATTTACTGGGCCATCGTAACACTTACCACCGTGGGATACGGAGACATTACACCGCAGACGATTCTGGGCCAGATTGTATCTGTAATTGTCATGATAATGGGGTTCGGCATTATCGCGGTTCCCACTGGAATTGTTACGGTAGAGATGACCCAGGCATTCAAATCAAAGGGCGCTATTCGGGCCTGTTTAAACTGCAGTGCTGACACCCATGAAATTGATGCCGTCTACTGCAAATATTGTGGTACACGCTTATAGCCATCTATCTGGAAAGGATCCACATCATGCGAGCTTTTATTTTAATCACTCTTTTTAGCCTATCGGGTTTCGTTCATTCGTTTGCACAGACACAACTCACCGTTTACAATCACGGTCAAGCCCTGGTAAAAGAACAGTTCTCACGACAGGTTTCGGCTGGTGTATCTGAAGTAGAGATTGAAAATGTAGCGGAAACCCTGAATCCATCCTCGGTGAAATTAAGCTCCAAACAAGACATTCAGGTTCTGGAACAGAATTACCGTTATGATCTGGTTAATCAAAATAAGTTGCTCAAGAAATATCTGGGAGCGGAAGTAACTGTGGTGCTTCAGAATGATAAAAAGATGAATGGCGAATTGTTGAGCTATGACAACACCACCCTGGTTTTAAAAAGCCGCAGTGGAACAGATATCATTCAGCGCAATTATGTAGGTACCATCAAATGTCCCATACCCACCGAGCGGCTTTATGTGCGTCCTACGCTCTCCTGGACCATAGATGCTGCTACATCAGGTAAGTTTGCCCTGGACCTTTCTTATCTCACAGGTGGGGTTTCCTGGAAAGCAGAATACATAGCTGTAATTAACGAAAACGATACTGAAATGGATCTCAGCTCCTGGATTAACCTGAACAATCAGTCTGGGAAAGATTATATCAAGGCGAAACTGAAACTGGTTGCCGGTGACCTGCATAAAGCCAGACCAGAAAATATCTTGGCCATGGATGGAGCGCAGATGTATAAGGCGATGCGTGCTGCTGCAGTGGAGACCCGGGAGTTTTTTGACTATCACCTCTATGATGTTTCATTCCCTGTTACTGTAAACAATCGCGAGGAAAAGCAAATACAATGGCTCAATCCAACTCAGATCAAGTCTCAAAAACGCTATGTTTATCAGGGGACGCGGGATCAATTCACAAATATCCCCATCAAAATCATGTTCACCAACGACAAGGAATCTGGAACGGGTGCTGCATTACCTGGTGGAGTCGTCCGCCTGTTTAAAAAGGACACTGATGGGGCGTTGGAGCTTATCGGTGAAGACAATATCAAACACACCTCAAAAGATGATCTGGTGATCCTGGAGGTGGGAGAAGCCTTTGATGTGAAAGCCAAACGTGAAGTGTTGGACCGACGTAACAAACCCAATCGCTACAGTGAAGAGGATATCCGCATCACCCTGGCCAACCGTAAGGATGAAGCAGTAGAAGTGGATGTGATTCAAAGGGTGGGGTATCGCAACTGGAAAATCCAGGATCCTTCACAAGCCTTCTCCAAACTGGATGCATCCCGAGTGAAATTTACAGTTCCCGTGCCTGCCAACTCTGAAGTGAAGCTTACTTATACGACGCATAATTCTGTGAAATAAATACCATTGATAGTGGGTTATTCCAGGCGCGGATTCGAATCCGCGCTTGGAAACAACCCAATGAATGGGCCCGACTGATTTTCTTTGCGCAAATCAATTAATTACCCAACAAACTATTATCCGTTGTTCTCTATAATTACAATATTTTAGCTAAATTCAATTTTCTCTTTCACCACGCGCAAAAATACAGCCTAGTGGTCTTATTTTTGCCCATGCTCTCCAGCATGGAAAGCTTTTCATTTATTCCCCAAAAACTTCAAGATGTGACCATCAATTTATCCAGGAGGAGACACGCCAGATATGTCTGAACGAACCTCGCATAAAATCAGTACTTTTCGAAAGGGCGTACACCCTGACGAGTTCAAAAACCTAACCTGCCGCATCCCATCTATGGATATGCCACTTCCAGCAGAGGTTTTTATTCCTTTGCAACAACATATCGGCGCGCCCTGTGAAGCCCTGGTTGCAAAAGGTGATATGGTTAAAACCGGTCAAAAGATCGGTGATTCATCAGCCTTTGTCACCAGCCCCATTCATGCCACTATCACGGGAAAAGTAATGGGTGTGGCATCCTATCCCCATCCCCTGGGAGCTAAAGTTCCCATGATTCACATTAAACGTGAAGGCGATGAAGATGAGTGGGAATTGCTCACCGTTCCTGAGAATTGGGAATCGGCTTCCAGAGAAACCCTGCAAACTGTGGTTCGCGAAGCAGGTATCGTGGGTTTGGGAGGCGCAGCCTTTCCTACTCACGTGAAAATGGCTCCACCACCGGACAAACCAATTGATCACTTTATCCTGAATGGCTGTGAATGCGAGCCCTTCCTTACCTGCGATCATCGCAGTATGCTGGAAGAAACGGATCGCATCCTCAAGGGGATGGCCATCATGATGAAAATGCTAGATATCAAAGATGGTATCGTTGGTATCGAATCCAATAAAGGTGACGCCATCGCCATCATGAAATCCCGGATCGAGGCTCTGAATCTGAATTTTAAAGTCCAGTCGCTAAAGGTGAAGTATCCCCAGGGTGCTGAAAAGATGCTTATCGATGCAGCACTGGGACGCAAGGTTCCTGCCGGTGGATTGCCCATGGATGTTGGTGTTGTGGTAAACAATATCGCCACTGCACTGGCTGTCTATGAAGCGGTAGTTGATGGAAAGCCACTCATCCAGCGCATGCTCACCGTAACGGGAGACGCCATTAACAAACCAGGTAATCTCATCGCAAGAATTGGTACCCCCTTCCAGGCCTGTGTAGATGCCTGTGGTGGACTCAGCGATGAGACTTCTCAAGTATTTATGGGTGGACCCATGATGGGTCTGGTTCAATACGACCTTCAAGTGCCGACTCTAAAAGCCACGTCCGGTATCGTATGTATGCAGACATCCCAACTGAAAAACATGCGACACTACCCCTGTATTCAATGCGGTACGTGCGTGAGTGTCTGTCCCATGGATCTCGTACCAACGCGCATATCTCGTCTTGCTGAAACTGGTAAATATGACGAATGTAAGGAATGGGGTGTCTTTAACTGTATTGAATGCGGTTCCTGTGCCTTTGTCTGTCCCTCAGGGATCCCGCTGGTTCAATGGATACGCGTGGGTAAAGTGAAGACAACTGAAAAACAACAGAAACTCAAAGCCCAGGCCTAGTGGAGATTTTATGACTGAAGAAAACACACCTCAAGTCCAGCCTGAACAGCCCGAGAAGCCGGCCAAGCCGACTCCCAAACCCAAGCCTAAAAAGGATCCACGCGCAAAACTTTATAAACCGGAAAAGCCACTCATTCTGGCTTCATCCCCGCATTTCCATGCTCAGGCAACCGTTCCCAAAATCATGTGGAATGTTGTGGCTGCTCTGGTTCCCACAACCGTATTGGCTCTGATCTATTTTCAATGGGCAGCAGCGGGAATCATTTTGGTCAGCGTGTCCTCAGCGCTCATTGCCGAAATGCTGGTAAACCGTATTAAGAATGAATCCTTCACTATCCCTGATGGCTCAGCCCTGATTACTGGTCTACTGCTGGCCCTAACCTTGCCACCTTCATTTTCGCTGGGTGGCGCTGCTCTGGGTTCCGTCTTTGCCATTGTGGTGGGCAAACACTTTTTTGGGGGATTGGGCTACAACATATTCAATCCTGCGCTCCTGGGTCGTGCCTTTCTCCAGGCCAGTTTTCCTGTCCCCATGACCACCTGGTCCTGGCCATTAACTGCACGTTATTCTGAGGTAGATGGTATTACCGCGGCAACACCTCTGGGTCTATTCAAATTTGAACAGGTCACCAGCGAACTTTCTGGATTGCTGACTGGAAATATCAGTGGGTCACTGGGTGAAACTTCTGCCATTGCCATTTTAGTCGGTGGTATTTATCTGCTTATCAGAAAATATGCTGACTGGCGCATCCCAACCAGCTTCCTGCTGTCTGTTTTTGCCGTAAGTGGTGTCTTCTGGCTGATTTCACCTGAAACTTATCCCACACCTGTATTCCAACTCCTCAGTGGTGGTCTCATGCTGGGTGCCTTCTTTATGGCTACCGACATGGTGACTTCTCCAGTAACAGCCAAAGGCGCCTGGATATTTGGTGCCGGCGCTGGATTCCTGCTGGTCATTATTCGTCTGTTTGGTGGTCTCCCTGAAGGTGTCATGTACTCAATCCTGCTGATGAATGCCTTCACCCCTCTCATCAATCGTTATACACGACCCAAGTTTTTCGGGGAGGTGATTGCATGAGCAAGCTAAACCTTTCAACTCGTATGATTCTGGTACTGACCTTGATTACCGTACTATCAGGCGGAATTCTGTCTGGCTGGGATTCAGTAACCAAGCCCAAGATTGCCTTTCATCGGCTGGAAGCCTTAAAAGCTGCCATCGGTGATGTATTACCAGCCCATGATAACTATGAAACCCTCGAAACTGATGCCGGCACTCTCTATGTGGCCACAACCGCTGGTTCTGATGAACCTGTTGGTATTGCCTTCACTGCAGTAGGTAGCGGGTTTCAGGGTGAGCTTCGTATAATGGTTGGGCTTACACCTGACCTGACTCAATTGACCGGAATCAAGGTTCTAGAGCAAATAGAAACCCCCGGTCTAGGAACCAAGATTGTGGTTGATCCCTCCAACAAACAGAACCCCTTCTGGTGGCCAGAGCAGTTTAAGGGTGCCCATGTCTCTCCTGAGCTGGTTGTGATTAAAAACGTCAAGCCCACTAAAAAGAATGAGATCCAGGGCATCACTGGTGCCACCATCTCATCAGTTGCCGTAACAGACATTCTAAACGCTCAGATTATCCAGGTAAAAAAAGCCTGGACAGCTAAAGGAGGGCCAGCATAATGAGTTCCAAGATTTCTCCATTGGCTGAATTCACAAAAGGTATCTGGAAGGACAACCCTGTCATGGCCAGCCTGCTGGGTCTGTGTCCTGTTCTGGCTGTAACCAACGCCGCCATGAACGGACTGGCCATGGGGCTGGCGACAACCTTCGTTCTGGTCACTTCCAGCCTAATCATCTCTGCCTTAAGAAACTTCATCCCCCATCAGGTGCGTATTGCAGGATACATCGTCATCATTGCAACCTTTGTAACAGTTGCTGATCGGTTCCTGGCTGCTTTCATGCCGGACATTTCCGCATCCCTGGGTCCCTATATTCCACTTATTGTGGTGAATTGCCTCATTCTGGGTAGACAGGAGGCCTTTTCTTCCAAGAATGGAATTGGTCGTTCACTCCTGGACAGCCTCGGTATGGGTATCGGATTTACCCTTGTGCTCATCACCCTGGGAGTAATTCGTGAAATCCTCGGTTCAGGCAGCATCTTTGGAGCTGCCATTATGGGTGACTGGTTTACCCCCTGGATGGTTATGATCTTACCTCCTGGAGCATTTCTTACCCTGGGCATCCTGATTGCCCTGGCCAACTGGTTTAACGACCCGTCTTCGTCTCTGACTTCGCCGCGGTCTAAAGACAAAGGGGCAGCCTCATGAGTTATTTCCTACTTTTCTTTTCAGCAGCGATTGTCAACAACTTTGTTCTATCCTACTTCCTGGGAATCTGTCCATTTGTTGGTGTTTCCAAGAAGGTCTCATCTGCCGTGTCCATGGGTATGGCCGTTACATTTGTCATGCTGATTACCGCCGTGGTCACCTGGTTGATCTATCACCTGATCCTGGTGCCTTTTGATCTAGTAATCCTGCAATATGTCAGTTTTATCCTGGTCATCGCGTCATTGGTTCAATTGGTGGAAATGTTCATCCGCAAGGTGAGCAAGCCTCTCTATGACACTCTGGGTATCTTTCTTCCACTGATCACTACCAATTGTGCCATTCTGGGATTGGCTCTGTTCTCTGTTCTACGAGATTACGCTTTTTTAGAAAGTGTGGTCTTTGGATTGGGTGCTGGAGCAGGTTTTACTTTAGCTCTCGTGATTATGGCCGGTATTAGAGAAGAGCTTGAGTTGGCACCTGTTCCAAAATATTTTCAAGGTGCCGGAATCACTATGATCGTCGCCGGTGGACTGGCATTGGCATTCATGGGTTTTGCGGGAATGATATAGAATTTGAAAAGTTTTAACAAATATTACCCTGCGCGTCATCCTGAGCTTGTCGAAGGACAGAGCGCGTTTGGTAATTATACATACTCAGAAATCGTCTACCGCTTCAGAGCGCTTCGGCAGACTCAGCGTGACACTACCGGGAGTCGACCTTCAGGTATTTCTTTCTCTAAGGAGTTGATATAATGGATCTTGCTTCAGTAACCGTTTCAATGTTGAGCATGGGAGGCATGGGTGCTCTTTTTGCAGCCGGTCTGGCCGTTGCGAATAAAAAACTGCATGTGGAGGAAGACCCTCGCATCGCGCTGGTGATGGATAATCTTCCCGGTGCCAATTGTGGTGGTTGTGGTCTCCCCGGTTGTGGTAGTTTTGCCGATAGTATTGTTCATGGCAAAGTTGAACTCAGTGGTTGTCCCGTTTGTAATGATGATGCGCGCGAAGCCATCGCTGGCATCATGGGTCTTGAAGCGGCCAAGGGTGAAAAGATTGTTGCTCGGGTTATGTGCCAGGGTGGTCATTATGAATCTGCTCACAAGGGTGAATACCTGGGAATAGAGAGTTGTACGGCTGCCCATATCACCGGAGGTGGCGATAAATTGTGTCTCCACGGCTGCCTGGGCTATGGCGAGTGTGTGGATTCCTGTCCTTTTGACGCCATGGAGATGAGCGAGAATGGCTTGCCCATCATTGATGAGGACAAGTGTACCGGTTGTGGCAACTGTGAAGAAGCCTGTCCTCGCGGTATTATCGAGCTCCACCCTGAAGCCGACAACATTTTTGTGGCCTGCCGTAATACTGATATCCCAAAGGACTCCCGAAAGGTTTGCATCAAGGCCTGTGTAGGTTGTGGCTTATGCGTGCGAGGTGTTGAAGAAGGTCTCATGACCATGGAAAACAATCTTGCCCGTATTGACTATCACCTCTACGGACAGGGTAAGGAACTGCCTACTGCGAAATGTTCCACCAATGCATTGATCGTGTTGGAGCCTGTTCCTGAAGAGGAATCGCTTAGCGCCTGATGCTCTTTAACGGAGAAACCGGTGTCATTCAAGCCATGACTGACACTGAAGTGGTCATCCAATTTTCCAAAAAAGACGCCTGCGACAGCTGTGGTCTCAAGGTGGTTTGTGCCCCGGGAAAAGAGTCAGAGCGTTCTCTAACCCTACCCTATTCGGGTGAATTCTCCATCGGACAGCCAGTTCAGATTCAGGAAATGTCAAATCTTGAACTGCACCTGTCTCTGGTTCAATTTGGTCTGCCCATGTTGGCTTTTCTGGTGGGAATGATTCTGGTTTATATGGTCAGTGGTGACAGTCAAATCCCACGTGAATTTCTGGCATTCCTCGGTGGCTTAATCGGTCTTGCAATCAGCTATTTCGGTGCTAAAAAACTTGTCCAAAATATTGTTGACACCATTCCGGAAAAATACCTGCGTGTTGTTCCCTATGAATAAACCTGCCCTATTCCTGCTGCTGGTACTGATTGCTGTATCTTTCGGTCTGGCTGAAAACAGGGAAAGGACCGAACACTGGCATCTGCGTAATTCCCAATTCAACACAGAGTTTGACAGCATCCAAAAAGGTGGGATTGTTTTCCTGGGAAACTCCATTACTGAAGGATTCAAGCTGGATGAATACTTCCCCGGACAGGACCTGATCAACAGAGGCATTGTTGCAGATCATCTGGATGGGCTAATAGAGCGACTTCAAAATTCCGCAGTGGGGTTAGAACCCCGGAAGATATTCCTCATGATTGGCATCAATGATATTGGTGATCAACGTAGTGATGAATACCTCAAATCCATGTACATCACGCTACTGGATACACTTGCGCAGGAGCTTCCCGAAACAGAGCTTGTACTCCATTCCCTCCTACCTACCAGTCCCAGATGGCACCGGTGTCCACCAGAGCAGATTAAACGGATAAATTCTTTTCTGGCTGTATTGGCCCTGGAAAGGGAGATTGCTTTTGTCAACCTCTACCCCTATTTCCTCATCGATATGAACTACTTGAACCCCGCCCTTTCCAAAGATGGCCTGCACCCCAATCAGGCCGGGTATGATATCTGGGCCAGGGAAATACGGGGACTGCTGCAGTAGACGTTTCACGCACCGCTGGTGCGTAGTGGTACCTTGATAGACTAGTGGTTATGGTGTGAGCCTCCTACGGAGGCAAAGGATGGGTGGTTAACCCAGATCACTAAGCGCTCCAGCGGAGCGCGACCACCTAAACCCCGGAATACTAGCTAACCATGCGCCCCGTAGCGGGCGCGAATAAAAGTATTATCCTCTACTGACACATACTATCTTTCCCCATCTGAACTAACACTTCACAGAGAAATTTGGAGAGGGGTAATGTATGGCTAATACCTATACGCGTATCTATTTACACATCGTGATCCGTATCAAGAGAGGGCATCCAATCATCAAAGCAGATTTTGAAGAAAAGCTGTATGCCTATATCGGCGGAATCATCAAAAACCAGGGACACCTTCCCGTCCGCATTAATGGCTATAGGGATCATGTCCACATCCTATTTGCCCAGCGACCAACCAGTACACTCTCTGATCTCATGCGTGAGGTGAAGTCAGATTCATCTAGAATGGTAAATGAGGAGGGTTGGACCCGTCGAAAATTCAGATGGCAAACTGGCTTTGGAGCTTTTTCATGTGATCATCACAACCTGGAGCGGATTATCCAGTACATCAAAAGACAAAAGGAACACCATACAAGGCACTCATATATAGATGAATATCGAAAGATTCTGAGGGACTATGAGGTAGAGTATGTGGAGAAATATCTGGAGGATCAGGGGTAGTGTTACGCACCGATGGTGCGTGGTGGTGTTTTGATAGTCTGGTGGTTATGGTATGGGCCTCCTACGGAGGCTAGGGATCGTTGGTCAAATCAGATCATCAGGTGCTCCAGCGGAGCGCGACGACCTAACCTCGGAGCTCTCGCTGACCCTGCGCCCCGTAGCGGGCGCGACACATCATATCTGTGAGAGGCTACCAGCCCCCGGAAGCGCCTCCGCCTCCACCAAATCCACCACCGCCGGAGAATCCGCCTCCACCACCGAAACCGCCACCAAAGCCACCTCCGCGTCCACCACGCATAGATGACCCCAACATGGAGCCCAGAAAGAAGCCGCCAAGCCCACCCATGCGTCCTCTACCAATAAGCAGAAAGATGATCAGTGGAAAAATAAAGCCAAAGGGACTGCTTTTTTCCTGCCGTTTTTGAGTACGCCGGGCTCCGGTTCCGGTGTATTCACCGGTAGTTGCCTGGATAATGCCCTGTAAACCGGCCACAATGCCCTCATACCAGCGTCCGGCCTTAAAGTAAGGTCCTATGTCGTTTCTGATGATTTTGCCCGCTGTGATGTCAGGCAGAGCCCCTTCCAGTCCATAGCCAACCTCAATACGGATTTTGCGTTCATTTTTGAAGATACTGAGGAGCACGCCATTGTCTTTGCCGCTCTTTCCCAGATTCCAGGTGGAGAACATTCTTTCGGAAACATCTTCCAGGTTTTCATCCTCCAGCGAGGAGAAGGTTGCCACGACAATCTCGTTTGAAGATTCGGCTTCATATTGAATTAAGGCCTGTTCCAGTTGCCGCTCCTGGGTGGAGGACAGCAAATCGCCCCAGTCATTGACCTGTTTGTTGATTCGATCGGGGAAAATGCCGTCGGCGAAGAGGCTGGTGGCAAATAAAAAAAGCAGTGTTGTGCGGGTAAATGTTCGTGTCATTGGGAAACTCTTCTATGTCGAGGTGAGGGGGCGCATCGTGATGCGCCCTTACACCATAGTTTTAACTGCTTTTTAGAACTCAACTTTGGGGGCGGTTTCAGCGCCAGACTCAGCTTCAAAGTAGGCTTTGCGCTCGAAGCCAAACATACCAGCATAGATGGAACCTGGGAAACGACGGATGACTGTATTGTATCCCTGGGCCGCCTTGTTAAAGCGATTGCGTTCGGTGGCAATACGGTTCTCAGTGCCTTCAAGTTGGGTTTGGAGATCCAGGAAGTTCTGATTGGCTTTCAATTCCGGATAGCGTTCCATGACAACCATCAGTTTGCTAAGAGCACCGGATAAGCCACTCTGGGCCTGCTGGAAATTCTGCATGGCCTGGGGATTATTGACAATACCCTCCAGGTTGATGTTGTTCACCTTTGATCTGGCTTCAGTTACGGCAGTAAAGGTTTCTTTCTCGTGCTCAGCATAACCCTTGACGGTGGCAACCAGATTAGGAATAAGATCAGCACGACGCTGATAGACATTTTCAACCTGAGACCAGGCAGCGTCCACCCCTTCATCCATGGTCACCATGGTATTGTATTTACCGATGGCACCGCTGATCATAAAGAAAATCACAACGACGACAGCGATAAGTATGATAGTACTTTTTTTCACATTCAACTCCTTGTGGAAATGTTTTTAGGCGAGTATGTATTCAATTTCATTATTCATGTGATATTGTCGCTGGTTCGATCTATCCCAATTGATCTGACCTTTGTAAATATCGTGTGAATATATGATGAATTCCATGGATTGTTCCGTTAAAACGAGTGGGGTGGGTTGTTAACCGCTAATTACGCGATTTGCGCTAATACATTTTATGCGTTAAATGATTTTGATGTGGAATATCCTTCATTCGGGTGGGCTTGCTGCCTGGCCATCGCTGAAAGCGAAGACCCAAGGCTCTGGAAGCAGAATGATGCCAGATTTTGAGTTGATGGTGCATCAGGACTTCCTTGAGTCTTTGCGAGCGCTAGCGTGGCAATCTCCTAACTAACCACACAAACAGGCCTTGACCCGACGAAGTATGTGAGGTCCAGGTTCTGATCGGTTTTGAGAACCATACCCTATACCTTATTCCTTAGAAAAAGCACTTAACAGAAGTTCCCTCGAAACTTGAGCTAGAATTCGTTTAAAGTGTTGTTGAGTAAGGGCTTGCAGGAAACTGCAAGTGGCGGAGCCTGTTTTTGTTAAAAAACGGGGGTAGTTCGTGTTGCCATAAAAAGGATAGCGCCCTATCCTATAGTTCTACGAAAAACCGAGTCCTGCAAAGGGCTCAAAGAAAGGGCGCTCATGGATTATAGCAAAATAGCCAGAAGATTGCGAGAGAAAGTTACCCGTTTTTCGAGGGAACTTTGCAAGGGACTGGGAAAAACAGCCACGCGTTTTGTTACAGAGTCTGTTTACGGCATTCTTGTAAGCCAGTCAGTCGTACTCACCAAGATGGGCAGAACTTTGGAGAACGATGTCTCTCTGAAAAAGATCGAGGAACGGTTCTGTAGACAGTTAGCAAAACCTGCACTGTGGCCAAAGCTTCAAAGCGACCTGCTGTCTCAAGCCTCATCCCGTATCAAGGATGATACCCTGCTCATACTGGACCCCAGTGATATCCAGAAGCAGTATGCCAAGAAAATGGAGCACCTGGCTTATGTCCATGATGGGAGTAGCCACAAGACAGTTCCAGGCTATTGGACGATCCATGTGAATGCAACTGAACTAAACCAGCGAGAAGTGATCCCTCTGTATCAGTCGCTACACTCACAAGAAGCTCCAGACTTTGGGAGCGAGAATCAACAGATACTGGAAGCAATCAGAATGGTGGGTAAGTCTACTGAAAATCGAGGGGTCTGGGTTATTGATCGGGGTGGTGACAGAAATGCTCTGTACCATAAGTTGCTTAAAGAAAAGTTCCGATTCATTATCAGGCAAACGGGTATGCGCAATATCCTCTATGGAAAGACCTTAATCAATACGCTGGCGTTAGCTTTAACCTGTCCCAGTCTTTACAATGACACCATTGTTCGAATGAAGGATGGTAAAGAGAAAGTCTACCAGCTGGAATATGGGTACAGAAAAGTGCGCTTGCCTGAAAATCCTCTTAATGATCTATGGTTGTTAGTGGTCAAGGGACTTGGCATAAAACCCTTGATGTTATTGACCACGGAACCTTTAAGGAAGAACAGGAAAATACTCAAGAATCTGTTTTTATCTTACATCAAACGCTGGAGCATTGAAGAAACCATTCGGTTTATCAAGCAGACATATGATCTCGAAGACATCAGAGTCTTGCGATATATCTGCTTACAGAACATGATGGCTTTGGTGTTGTTGGTGTTCTACTTTTTGGCTGTAGTCCTTGACAACAACCAGAAACTAAGACTGCTGACTGGACATGTCTTTACTGCGGCAAAAAGGGTGTTCGGTATACCAGATTTCGGATATTATGCCCTTGGTGAGGGAATCTCGGCCATTTTAACCAGAAATCCTGGACAAATCACCCCGCTTAACATTAAAAAACACCGATATCGACAATTAGACCTTAATCTTTACTGATATAACGGGAGAACTTCTGCTTAACAATATTTCATTTTTATCACTAATTGCCCGATATTATATTGACGGGCATTTCAGTTAAGGACCGGGGGGAGTTAATTGTCCTTATTCACCTAGTCTGTAATATATCAAAGGACATTTCCCAGAGGAGAACAACATGAAAAAGTTGTTACTGGTTGTGTTTGTTATGACTACAGTATGTTTTATTGGGTGCGAGGATACCCTGGAGAACGCAGACCCAGAAATTTCATACCTATCCGTTGTGCCTGGTGAGATATATCTCGGTGATGAGGTTACCATTGAATGTGTTGCTTCAGATGCCGATGGTGATGTCCTTTCCTATGCATGGGAGGAGGATGGCGAGGCAGTCCCTATAACAACAAGCTCGATAACTGCTATCGCAGATGAAGCAGGGAGTTTCCATATTGTTTGTACTGTTACAGATGGAAATGGTGGTGAAGATTCTGAATTTATTGACATTGTAGTCATGGAACAGCCCTTCATGGATAGTTGGACTTTGGCAGCTCTCTCTTTTACCTGTGTGGACGATGAATTACTAGTCGGAACTCCACCAAACGCCACAGGCTCCTTGACCATTGATTCAGACTATACCTTCACCTGGTCTACCACGCTCATTGATGATGATGAAGGTACCCTGGCTGAGTGCCTGGAAGAGGACATTTCAGTCTTTACATTTACAGCCACAGGAACCGTTGAACATGATGAGGACTATCTCTACTTTGATGTTGGCGAGGTTGAAGACTGGGTTTTCATGTGGGAGGTCGATGAGGATGGAGACTTGATCCTTGTTGAAATTGATGATGAAGACGACACCATTTTTGTTTTTGAATAGCACCCGTTTTTAGTTTTAAACTCACAGCTAAACCTGTGCTTCAACTGTAAAAGGCGGGTTTAGCTGTGTTTTCTCAAAAAAAGTTGCAGCATACGCCACCCCCATAAAAATATCCCCCCGACGGAGTTTATCGCAGAGCATGGTCGAAGTGCCCTGGACGACAAAGGCCAGACCTTATTCCTTATTCCTTATTCCTTATTCCTTATTCCTTATTCCTTAGAAAAAGCACATAACACTTGCGGAACAACCCCCCGACCATTATCGTTACCAATAGTGTCACATATAAAAAAGTAAAGGAAGCCACTCATTTACCGTCCACTTATCGCTATACTGATATTCCTCTTGGGGGGCTCTCTTCTGGCAGAAACATCTCCACCGGTTTGGGTTGAATTACTCCCCCTGACCAACACCCTTTCCCAGACAGAAACTTTCGAAGTGGCCGTGATTTTTACCATGGTTGATGACTGGCATATCTACTGGCAAAACCCAGGTGAATCAGGCATGCCTACTTCCTTCACATGGGAACTTCCCCAGGGGTTTTCCATTATCAGTCAGCAAGAACCTGTCCCTGAGCGCCATGTGGAAGATGGAATCACCACCTTTATTCATGAGAAAGAAGCAATCTACCTATTCCAAGTCCAGACTCCTGATCAGGTTTCGGAATGTGACACCTTCTCCCTGATAGCAGAATGGCTGGAATGCAGGGAGCTTTGTCGACCGGGCTCGGCAACCCTAAGTTTTACGCTTCCTGATAGTGCTAAGAACCCAAGATCATTGCAACAGGTAGCTGAAAGAGCACGGGCACAATTCCCTGTGGCAACAAAAAATCTTATCTCCTCCGTTACACTCAAAAAAAAAGACCTGCTTAAGGCATCCCTACTACCAATGGACACACCTGGTGAAAAACTGGTATCGGTGGAGTTCTTTCCTTTTGAGGAAATGATCTATGATATTTCCTCTCCTCCAGTTATAAAAACCAGGTTTTGGAGGACCTCTGTAAATTTCCCCCTTCTGGATTACCGAGATAAAAACCCAGAGTTTTTACAAGGTGTCCTTGTTGGAACTTATTCTACGACAGAAGGTCAAACACGAATTGCAACATTGATCAATAAACCCATACAATCATAGGAGGCTCATATGCGCCTGAAACCAATTTTAATAATTTCCCTAACCATGCTCCTGGCCGTGACATTCAGTTTTGCCAAAGGACCAGCAATAGGAAAATCTGCTCCTGCTTTCTCACTTACAGATGTTTCTGGTAAAACACACAAGCTAAAAGACTATCGCGGTAAATACGTCGTGCTGGAATGGATCAACTATGATTGTCCATTTGTCAAAAAACACTACAACAGCGGCAACATGCAATCTCTGCAAAAGACTTATACTGATAAAGGTGTTGTCTGGCTGTCCATCAACTCTTCCGCACCAGGCAAGCAGGGAAATTTTACTCCTGAGGAAATAGTGAAACGGTCCAAAGCTCATGGCGTGTCATTTTCCGCCTACCTCATGGATCAAGATGGTAAGGTTGGCAGGAAATACGACGCAAAGACCACACCTCATATGTTTGTCATCGACCCCAAGGGCAAGCTGATCTACATGGGTGGTATTGATGATATCAAATCTACCAAAGCAACAGACATTCCTAAGTCAACCAATTATGTGGCGGCTGCGCTTGATGCGGCCCTGGCAGGTAAAGATGTGGCTGTAAGCAGCACAAAGCCGTATGGGTGTGGGGTGAAGTATTGAACTGAAATTTGAAACTTGAAATTCGGAGGACTAGACACGAAGCACACCAATTGCCACGAATGATCACGAATTGTTGTAATTGAAGTTCTCACCCCGTCATCCCGAGCATTTCGGCCAGGCTCAGCATAACCTCCATCGAGGGATACATATTTCTGGCAAAGATTACGTCCCTCGACTCCGCTCGGGATG
>JAERTH010000006.1 GCA_016844955.1 Fidelibacterota bacterium
CCGTACACCATCGATTATGGAGGCGTGATTCAATTGATCCGAGATAATAGCATCTTCCGGGCCCAGAATAGTTTCAAAAAGACCACCGTTGGCATCAAAACAAGAAGAGTAGAGGATGGTATCATCCATTCCCAGGAATCCGGAAATCTTGGCTTCAAGCTGTTTGTGAATACTTTGAGTTCCACAAATAAATCTGACCGAGCTAAGACCAAAGCCCCATTTTTCCAGGCCATCCTGAGCGGCTTTAATGAGAGTGGGATGATTGGAGAGTCCAAGATAATTGTTGGCACAAAAGTTAAGCACTGGAGTACCCGCGACAGTAATTTCTGCGGATTGCTGAGATTCAATCACCCGTTCTGCTTTAAAAAGACCTGCTGATTTGATCTCTGCCAGTTCATGCTCGAAACGTTGTTTACTTGTGTTCATAGCGACTCCTGATCTCAGGGATTAAATATTCAGAAAATGCTCTATCAAGATCATGGATAGGTTCCCAACCCCAATCTTTACGAGCCTGCTCGTCATCCACATCTGTGGGCCAGCTATCAATGATTGACTGGCGGTTGTCATTAATTACAAAATCAACATCAGCTCCGGGAAAATATTCTTTAACCTTGGACAGAAACTCACCAGCTGATGGGTTAAAGGCTTTAATATTGTAAACGGTTTGTGTCAGCTCGCTTTTAGGGGTCTCCATGAGCTTTTCTATGGCCAGGATAGCGTCTTGCATAGTCATAAATGGGATGGTTGCATCCTCTCGCACGAAGCAATCGTTGTGCTCACCTTTTGCAGCTGCATGGAGCATTTCCGGAGCATAATCACTGGTGCCCCCAGCAGGGAGGGTATGTGCGCTTATGATGCCAGGAAAGCGTATGGCCCTGAAATCGACCAGGCCTTCGGAATCACTTGTTGAAAGTCGCTTATAATATTTTCCGTAATAATCACCCAGGCTCTCACAATACAATTTGTTGCATCCATACATGGTCTGTGGATAGCGATAATCATCCTCTCTGATAGCTCCCACCTTCTTTTTCACAGCCAGGGAAGGCACACCATAAACAGCAATTGAACTGGGGAAAAAGAATTGGACGGGTTTTCCGTGACTCTGGGCTTGTTCCATTGCCAGGTCAAGCAAATTAAGGGTTCCATCCACATTCACCTCATGGGCAATGACAGGTGAAAACTCGGCTCTGGTGCTGAGTAGTGCGGCCATATGAAAGATGGCTTGAATCTCGTATTGGGCATTCAGTCGCTCCAAGAGATTCCGATCAAGGATACTGCCTACCAGACAATCCATGGTACGTTCAGTCACAAAATCGTCTGCAGCATTCAGGTCAATTCCAATCAGATTGGTAATCCCTTCATTATACAGAGATCGAACCAGACCGTGTCCAATTTCGCCATTTACACCAGTGATAAGAATTATTGATTTGCGCATGAATTTTCTCCAGTAGCTGTCACGTGTGGGCAGGGGCTAAATAAATAAAAAAGTCCCCTGTAGCTTTAAGCCAGGGGACTTTTAAAAGTATTAAAAAATGCAGATCGACCTTATTCGGTTTCGGCCTCATCCTTTTTCAGATAGTCATTAATGGCTTCATTGAATGTCTCGAGTGCCTTGACTGGCAGGGCGTCAATATTGTCATTAATGCGGCGAATAACCATGCGGGTGCTGCTGGCATTGGTTTTAACAGCGGTAAGCTCTTTGGACATACTCATCTGAGCTCGTTCTGTATTCATTTCAACCGTATCAATACGAGTTGCCAGGACCAGAAGTGCTGCATCAAGTGAATCCAGCTGCAGGCTAAGAAATTCAACCGCTGCCCGATCGTCAGCAAGGAGAGAATCCAGCACACCACTCATGTTGGTAGCCAGGTTGTCTATGATATCTGCCTTCTGCAGTTCGGCCTGGGCCTGCACATATTCAACAGTGGCCAGATTGAATTTTGAGCCGCCACCCTCGGTAGGTAGAAAACTCATGGTTGAGCATGAGCCCAGAAAAAGCGCACTCAACAAAATTGTAATGGTAATAAGTTTGTTCATTTTTATCCCCTTATGTGGAAAAAGTGAGGGTCATTTTAGTTGTCATCAGCCGCTTGGGACCAGTTTCAAAAAAAATAGCTTTTGCCATTGCCAAGTCAAGGGAAAAGCAGAAACTATACCATTAACTTTAAATCAACTTAATTGTTTAAAAAAATATGCATTTGCATATAAAACTTAGGCATTGGATTCTTGGGTGTATCGTCCATTGAAACCATACTGAAGTTTTTCATCGTTCGGGGATAGTCAAATTCAAGGATTTGGCTACTCAAAATGTCTGTTAACTAGAGAATCATCCCTATATTCTTTGGATCAATTAACAAAAATTACTTTTGAAAGAGGAAATAGATATGGAATATCGTCGTTTAGGTAGCTCTGGGTTGCAGGTAAGTACCCTGTCTTTTGGTTCATGGGTAACCTTTCAAGCACAGGTTGACTTATCACTGGCTGAAAAAATGATGGCAACAGCCTATGCTGCAGGTATCAATTTTTTTGACAATGCTGAAGCTTACGCCAATGGGGCCTCTGAGGAAATCATGGGTGATGCACTAAAAAAGCTGGGCTGGACACGGGATACCTACATTGTCTCCTCTAAAGTTTTCTGGGGCGGTCAGCTTCCTACTCAGAGAGGTTTGAGTAAAAAACACATCACGGATGCCTGCCATGCGGCCCTCCGAAGACTACAGGTCGATTACCTAGACTTGTATTTCTGTCACCGCCCTGATGAGGAAACACCTATTGAAGAGACTGTACGGGCCATGAGCGATTTAATTCATCAAGGCAAGGTCTTGTATTGGGGCACCTCCGAATGGACGTCACAGCAGATTATGGAAGCCTATGGCATTGCCAGACAATATGGTCTTGTCCCCCCTACCATGGAACAACCTGAATACAATATGTTTCGGCGAGACAAGGTGGAATCAGACTATCGTCGACTGTATAGTGAAATCGGTTTGGGTACCACGATCTGGTCACCCCTTGCATCAGGCATACTGACGGGTAAATATAGTCAAGGGCTCCCTAAAGACTCCAGAGTGAACTTACCGGGTTATGGCTGGCTTAAGCGGATGTTCGAGTCAGAAGAAGGTCAAGAGAAAATCCGCAAGGCGGGAGCATTGCAGAATATTGCTCATGAGATCGGACATTCTTTGACGAATATGTCAATCGCCTGGTGTGCTGCCAATCCCAATGTTAGCACAGTCATTCTGGGAGCATCCAAGATTTCTCAATTGGAAGAGAACCTGAAGGCGCTGGATGTGATTCCTGCACTGAACCGAGAGGTCATGGAGAAGATTGAGGCAGTTTTGGGGAACAAGCCAGCTCCA
>JAERTH010000007.1 GCA_016844955.1 Fidelibacterota bacterium
GAACCCGATGCGTCAACACCAAATCAAGGGGAAACAAAGATGAAATACGCAGCTATTTCTCGTTACACCGGAGCCGCCAATTGGTTGCTCATCATATATTTATCAATCATGGTCACGGGATGCAGTTTCAGACCAGCTGAATTGTCCCCTGAAGAAGCTCGCCTATTACAAACCAGAGATTTTAATGGAAGTCCTGAGGAAGTGGCCAAAGCCGTAACCATGGTTCTCCAGGAAATGCATTATACCCTGGGCAATGTCGACATGGGCCTGGGAGTGATCACTGCCACCAGAACATCCGAAAGATCGCTGGCCCCCATTAGTCGGGAAGCGGGTGAACCTGAACTGAATGAGGTAGAGACTTTTTGTCTCGTCGCTGGCGCTGTTGCAATAGTGGGTATTGTTTTAGCCATAATTTTTGGTGATGATGACGAGGATGAAGAGGAAGATAGAGAAAACAGGGGCCGTCATTCACGGAGATCCAGCGGGCATCACCATGGTAACTCCTGGTCACTTTTCGGCTCAAATGATAGTTATTCATCAGGACCTGATTCATATTCATATACCATGACTATTTCACTTGAACCAATTCCTCCTGGCCAGACTCGTGTTCGGGCCACCGTACAGGGTAAACACCTTGAGGGCGGTGGTATTGCTGAGTCCGGACCCGTTCAAAGTCAGGAATTTTACGTCGATTTTTTCACACGCCTACATAAGATACTTAACAAATAAGGAGTCTCTCTCTGAGAATTGATACCGTTTTAATGAACAACATGGTTAATTGATATCAATTGTGGTGAACCTGAATACACCATATTGTTTGCATGGTAACAGGCTTACCTGAGTAAAAGAGCGGTAAAAACAATTAACACTCCGCGACATTTTTCACTAACAAATGTTGTACTGGTCAGTATTTGTGTTAATTTTTACCATTCACAAAAAGAGGAGATTCATTATGAAGTCTTTCAAAGTCATCATTTTCTTGGTACTCATGATGGGCATGTTGATTGCCCAGGATGGGAGCATTATACCTGCTCAAAGGTCGGCCATCGCATCTCTGGCAACACAAAATGGCTTCACTCAACTAAGTCTGAACAATTATCTACAGGTCAACTATAACTCAAACCTGCAGAATCTCTCCAAGGAAAATGCGGTTCTGGTGATTCAAGCCTTCCAGTCGGATAACAAGCCGACTCCCAGCTTGATGATGACTTCAAGTCCTGTTAAAACACCAGTCAGCCCACCTCAAAAAAAGGTTGTGAAAAAAGCTGCGCCATTGAAAGCCAGCATCCTGGAAGCAGGGATGGCCAAACGATTCTATCTGGTAGATGGAAACATCATCAATGGTACCATTCTTAATATTTCTGATGGTATCTGTGATATAGAAACCCCAGATGGGACCCTGAGAATTCCCAAAGACGATATTCTTGAAGAAACGGCAAAAATAACCAAGAAGGATGACACCCGGTATGTGGGTCCGGTACTGAAAGACAGTATGCAGGAGATTGTGATTCGGTCGAAATATGGCGATGTGGTCATTAACAAAAAAGACATCAAGGATATGGATCGATTCCATGGTGGCAAGCGTGTAGCCTGGGCCGAAGAGAAGAAAACCTTTTATCAAGGTGAAGCAGTGCTCACCGACATATTTATGGATCCAACTGCATTCCCCCTCCCACCCCATACTTTTTACATCAGTGGATTATCTCTGGGATACGGATTTACTGACAGATTCATGCTGCGTACAAAATTTGGCAGCAATTTTTCAGGTGACTTAAATTTGCAGGCACACTGGCGGTTTTACCACAGGCCAACCGCGGCCAAAGAATCAGCTGCTGCAGTTGGTATGAGTTTGCATCGCAGTTATCCATTTCAGAATCTGGTAGCTCGCTACTCTCAATTTCTTGAAGTAAGTCCTGGTGTAACGCTGAATGACAGAGAGGACTTGATCGCCGATGATGTTCTGAATGATCCTGAAAATGCTCGAGGCGTCTACGCTGAAATTTACTTCGTCCAATCCTATCGTCGCACGATGGAAAGCGGACGCGGGAAGGTTGGTGCTCACTTTGGCGCCAGGACAAACAGCTTTCCAATGTTGAAAAATGATCTCCTGCGATCCGACTCAGTTAATTATAAATGGATGGACACCGGTGAATTTGCCATCCCCTTCAGATTATTTGCGGGGTTTGAATATGATCTGTCCAAAAACATGAAATTCCTGGCTGAAGTCTGGGCCGACAATGGCAATAAATATCGTACATTTTCAGAAAGTTGGGATGACTATTTTGGTGATGATACCCGCTTTGTGCTGGATGGGACCGGTGGAAATTACAGCATGTTGGATTTTGATTTTGGATTTCTATACGCCGTGAATGAATCCTTCCGGTTGGGTATTCACTTTCAACAACCCTACTTGGTCTTTTACTGGGAGCTTTACGAACTGTAGCAACAATTTTTGGGAGGGAACAAGATGAACTTCTCCAATCAGTTGAAAAACTCGATTGTTCTGTTGCTGATATGTGGAATTACTGGACCCCTGCTAGCTCAGGAAACCAGTAGTTTTGCAGAAACCACCAAACTGATCAGGATAAAGAAAATCGCCACAGAATGGCAAGGCTCGTCCCTAACACTCCACACGCGAGATGGTGATGAAATAGGCGGGGTACTTGTTGAAGTATCAGGAGGTTTCTATCACATGGATTTAGGTGGTAGATTTGTTGAAATCCCCCTCCAGGATGTAATCACGGTTAGTTTTGAACCTGGTGCTCCTGAAATGATGCTTAGTCTTGCTTCTGCTGTTATGGGTTGCGCATTCCTGAGTGGTGCTCTACTTATATCAAATGATGAAGCGAGTCAAACCAATGTAGGCATTGCTGCTGCGCTTGGTTTGATTGGAGGAGGATTATGGGGTTATTCAACCTTTTATGAAACTGAGGTTATCGAGCTTGAATAGACTCTCCCAGGTCTTACTTGTCCTTGTACTGGTCATTTTCGTTACTGGCTGCTATAACAATAGTCATATCAGGACCCAACGGGTTCTAAAGCCAGATGAGAAAATCATTTCTGGCAATGTTGGACTAAACCTGGTAGCCCCAAGCATACCCTACGAGCATTCCAGTATTGATGAATCTGGTATCGCTGGATTACGGGCGGGTGTGTCTTATCTAGGGTTTCACAGAGGTTACGAACAAGGCGTTGGTATTGGTTATGGGACTACTGAAAATGGTTTTGAAGATTATATGTTCAGCTATGATATCAGAAAGGTCCAGACCACAACCAAATCCAGACCATATCGCACAGGACTGCATGTTGAATTGAATAGCCTGAGCAGCTCCGGAGACAATGAAGGACAGGTTTTTCAATTCCGACCCTATATGATATCCACTACTTCTGAAAATAAAATCTGGTATGGTGGGATACATGGCCTGTTCAGCTTCGGAGATATCTCTGCATCTAAACGATTATCCATACGAACGAACAACTATTCCTACTCCCACCCCACCGTTGCATACGAGTATAGTATTTCCTCCTTAGGTATAGGAGCCACAGTCGGAAATGAGTTACGCTTCTGGAACCTGTTGTTTCAGACTCAATTGGATTTTAGCATCATCAATCAGAGGCATGAGTTAACCGATGACCGAATCTTAGATCTTGATATTGATTCCGATTTTTATGCGGAGCCGCTTAATGTAACGGGCCCGGTGATCACCATCGGTATGGCTTTTCACAGAGCCCCAAGCTCTCAAAAACCCGAACCCCATCAAAGCCTGACTGCGACCTCATCAATTGGCCTGAGTTCAGTGCCCCCTCAGGAAAAGCAAGAGAGTCGATTTGATCCGTTCACCGGAGAGCTAATAACTCCGACTCAACCCGCAGGACCTGTAAAATTTGACCCTTTCACTGGAGAACCCATTGATCCAGATACCACTCCAAAATATGACCCGCTTACGGGAAACCTTGTTTCTGAAGCGCCCGGCACCTCAAAACAATCTCCCTACTCCCTATTGAAGCCTGGGGAGAAGTTCGCACTGGCTCTAAAAGAATTGAAGATCAGCACATTGAATGGCAAGGCCACACCTGCTCAAGTTATTGACCTTACCGATGTTGGTCTGGTTTACCAAAGGGAGATTGCTCAATCTACAACCATAACTATTCCATATGCCCACATCACCCAGATCTCATTTCAAGGAGAACGCCGTGGGTTCGCTTACGGACTAAAGGCTGCGGCAACCAGTTGTGGTGTATGTATAGGTGTTCCCTTGGGATTGTCAATTCTGACGGGTGAATATGAACTATTAGGGGCTGGCATCCTTGGTGCGCCAGTCGCTGCCCTGGGTAGTGCAGTTCTGGGTTCCCTCTCTAGAGATTCTTATGAATTGCGCTTTATGCTGCCCCCGCCAACATTGACCCCTTCAGCCTATCGCCAACAGATGCTGGTTCAGTTGGTGCGGATGTATATTGACTCTGGATTTCCATCATACGATCTAATTCAGGCTGGAAAAAAATAATTGGCTCAAAAACCCACCCTTTCCATTTCTTTTGGTATCATACTTCTGGCAATCCTCTGCTTGCCAATTCAGATGCTGGCCAGCCAATCAACGCCAATGGACTCCCTATATTCCAGTGATTCATTGGGACTGGGCTTGCGACTTGTCCTTAAACCTATACAATGGTGGCAACATCTCAGCTATGCACACCCCACCATGAATTGCCAATTCGAGCATTCATGTTCAAATTTTATGGTGGATGCCATACTGGAAAAGGGTCTCATCCGTGGAACCGTCATCGGTACAGATCGAATTGTACGCTGCAATCCGGCTGCTCGTTTTTATCACCTCCAAGTTCCCGGTTCACAGATACAGTATGATGGTCGACTGGTGGAACCCCTTGATTGGACGCCCCCCCAGAAACCGGCCAAAAGTCCTGCCCTTGCAGTAATCCTGTCCATTGTCCCCGGTCTGGGAAGAAGCTATGCCGGTCATCCCGTGGATGGCTTCTTTAGCCTAGTACTGGTAGGGAGTTTTGCCTATAGTACTTACAGCCATAATCAGGAGGGCAACTCCATAAGCGCCGGAATTAATGCCAGCTTTATGACACTCTTCTGGCTGGCTGATATTTATGGAGCCTATCGTACTGCCAACCTGGCTGCTCCACCTCATCCTGATGAAACCAGGACTGATTAGTAGCAACATCCTGTTGCATGTGGGGTTCATAAGCTTGGGACGATAAATCTGTCCATTGCAGGGAACTATTAAATTACAAGAGCTAGCTCCATATATCCGTTAAACAGATTGCAGTATTGAATTGACATTCACTTTACAATAGATTAATGCTCTTTAATGGTTTGACACCATTGATCTCAGGTCGGCAGGATTTAATTCTCGTGAAGGGGAATCATGAAAAAGAATAAACGGATATTCCAAACTGTTTCCATCGTACTTGCATTAATTGTACTGAGCGCTTGTTCACATAACCCATATGTCAAAAAAATCCCCAAAGAACAATATGTCGTCATGCTTTCCCTGGATGGGTTTCGTTGGGATTTTACTCAACTCGCTGACATGCCCAACCTTGAATCCATCGCGCGTAATGGTGTAAAAGTAGAATCACTGCAGCCATCTTTCCCAAGTAAGACCTTCCCCAATCACTATAGCCTAGCAACCGGTCTATACCCTGATCATCATGGTATTGTTCAGAATAGTTTTTATGACCCTGATATGAATGCGTACTATAAACTGAGCGATAGGTCTGCAGTTGAAAATGGTGATTTCTACCAGGGAGAACCTATCTGGGTTACAGCAGAGGAACAGGGCTTGAAGACCGCCTCATTTTTCTGGGTGGGAAGCGAAGCACCCGTTCAGAGCACATACCCATCCATATGGAAACAATATGATCATCACTTCCCCTATGCCGCTCGCGTTGATAGTGTTATTTCCTGGTTGTCACTTCCGGAAAAAAAACGCCCCCGCCTCATCACCTGGTATTATCCTGAACCTGATGGAGTTGCCCATGAGTTTGGCCCTGAAAGCCCAGAGGTTAAGGCAAAAATTGAATACCTGGACAGTCTCATTGGAGATTTTCTCCAGAAGTTGGCAGATTTACCCATCGCTGATCAAGTGAACGTCATTGTTACCTCAGACCATGGCATGACTCGCATCTCCGGTGACAAAGTTATTTATATCGATGATCATATTCAATCGACCTGGTTAGATACTTCCCTGGGAAGCAATCCAGTCTGGATGTTAGATACCAAAGCTGAATTTACAGATTCCGTCTATCAACACCTGAAGCAAATCCCACACATCCAGATCTGGAAAAAGGACAGCATCCCAGATCGGCTGCACTATGGAGGTAACTCTCGAGTAATGGACCTTGTTGTGACTGCTGATTTGCATTGGAGTCTGGGTTTCAGGGATCGGGAATGGTCCATAAATTATGTCGGCGGTACCCATGGCTATGACCCTCATTACAAAGATATGCATGCCATTTTCTATGCTTCAGGTCCGGCATTTAAACATGGATATGTTCATCCCACTGTGGAAAATGTGAATCTCTATCCACTTCTGGCAAAAATTTTGGATGTGACGCCTGCTAAAACAGACGGATCCCTTGAGAAAATGAGCCGCATGCTCAAACCGAAAATGCTGCTGGGGGACTAGCCATGTTTGATCTTGTATTTCCTGGAGGATTGTACATTTTTTTCGGAATCGTGATCATCCTGCTCACCCTGTATCGCTTGATAAACAAGGTTGATCGTTGAAAAAAAAATTGCATAGAAATGCCTTTCTTGGTTTTGCAATCCTCTTCCTGGGCCTGAGTCTCAACTCATGTTTTCAATCTGATATCCACCTTAGAGAATACCTGCGCCCCATCCGGAAACTGTTCAATAAGGAGCGTAGCTACTGGACAGATAAAATTGAATATCGTGGCAATACGGGTACTGAAATAGTATTCTATAAAAACGGCCGGACCGCCATGGAACGTTTCTTTAATGCATCCGGACAACTGGAAACCATCACATATCTGGGAAGAAATAGAGAGCCTATTCGCACGGATTCACTGGTGTATGCTGGCCAGGAAGTTATTGGTGGTTACTACTTCTCTGAACCCGGGCACCAGCTGATCCTGAGATTTTTGAGTTATAAAAGACAGGGACAGCTTAGCCAACGCTCCTGGTTTGATGGCCTGGGTGATCTACTCAGTCGTGAATTCTTTCTTTTTGACCGCAATGGATATCGTCGGATGCGCATGATCTTTGATGGCAATGACTCACTATTGTACACCGAACATTTCAAAGGTAGAACCGATGACCTGCAACTTCAGAACACCTATGCCCTCTCCGGGGAAATGCTCAGTCAGATTCGCCACTCAGATGATCATCTTCCCATCCGTTATGATTTCAACAAATCAGGCGTAGTGACTCGAATATCTCAATTACACAAAGATGGCAGTCCTTCATGGTCCAGTGAACTTTTTTACAACAAGAAGGGTGCGCTTGAGCGAAGTAGTTTTAGCATCAATAATCGCTTCCTGTTTACATACCTCGGTGATCTGGAATTACGACAGCAATCTTTGAAAACCTGGAAACATCCAGCTTCGCCAAATCAGGTCGAGCGTATTTTTGAAACCAGCCATCGCAACCCATTCATTGAGACACACCGGAAAGACACCTCGGGTACCAACATTATCGAGTATCGGTTACCCCTGAGTGAAACCCTGTTCAAACACAGCACCATCGACAAGTCAGGTTACCCTCTGGCTGACACTATCTATACCAGCCGTAAGGGACAACGACCTGTTTCTGTTATCACCTATAGAGAAGAGGGTCTGATTGACAAAGAGATCACATACGATCTAGGGGGAAATCCCAAATGGCGTCACACCTGGTTCAGAGATGATGACCAACGCGTGATCCGTGAGGAGCTGACTGCCCTTCCAGATACCTTCTCCGCCGCAGTAACCAGAATCTACGACAGCTTTGGATCACCAGCCCTGTCTGAGCGGTTCACCTCGCCGGATTCCTTTGATGGATCCTGGGTTTTTTACAGGGGTGGTGGAATTAACAATACGCTGTTTTACAACAGCCTATCGGAATTGACAGAGTCCTGGTTGATTCGTCCCAGTGGAGATACAACTCAACACTCAAAATACCAGAGCATCGATTACTTCCGCATTCAGTCCAAGTTCGGCATAGGGGACACCTTGCTCACTCAGCGCCGATTTACCAATGATGGTCTCCTGAATTGGGAATTGTTTTTTGATGGTGAAGGTCGTCTCGTGTCCGAAATTCACCGTAAAAAGGATGGCTCCGTTTACCGGGAAGTTAGTTATGATCATGAGGGGAAATTGATCAACAGCTTTACCTATGCCCCCTATGATTTTGCCAGTTACACACCCGGGGATCCAATGAAAGGGGAGCTTTCCTCTCAAGTTGTGACTCGTCTCAATGCCCAGGGAGAAACGGTTCAGTTAATTTCTAAAAACTCCAGTGGTGACGTTGCCTGGGAAAAACGCCATGCCTACCGCAAGGGGCGACTCCTGAAATCAGCGCAGCTAGGCCCCGATGGAAAACCTGTAATAATTTCGACCTACACCCACAACGAACGTGGGCAGGTGCTTTCAGAAAAAGCTATAGACCGAGAGGGTGGAGAAGTTCACACTGTTGAAAATCATTATGATGAAGAGCATCAATTGGTCTGGAAGATTTTTGCTTCCGAGATGACAGGAATTACCAGTTCCAATCGATACTATTATGATGAATTGGGTCGTGTCCAACGTGATGAGATCATTGAAGCCCAGCGATTTATTGAAGCCGTTGAGTATCAATATTTCCCAGAGTATTATCTGCGATTGGCCACACATATGACTCCCGATGGTGATATTCTGCGTAAGGAATTGGAAAATTATTTTAGTGAAAATGTTTTTGCGCTGGCATTTCAAAACTCTGAATAAAGGTTAAACCATATGAAGTTATATACCCCCCTACTTGGTTCACTATTACTCATCATCAGTTTACTTTCATGTAATCATTTAAATAAGGATGACGCGGGAACCGAGCCCCACGAAGTCGGAATCGCTTATATGAATCTTGAGACCAATGAAATGCTGGCTTATAATGCCCACGCTTTATTCCACGCCGCCAGCACCATGAAAACACCGGTAATGTTTCAGCTATTCAAAATGCGGGATGATGGTGTCATCGACCTGAATGCTGACATATCAATT
>JAERTH010000008.1 GCA_016844955.1 Fidelibacterota bacterium
TGGTTTCAAGCTCAGATTCCATCCGATGTTTCAACACGATATAAATGTTTCTTTCATCTCGTGCAAACAGGGGACCGATAAAATCGATGGCGATCTCTTCAATTTCAGATGTATGAGAGCGACTGTAATTGCGAATGTTCCACCCCATGGCCTCTTTTTGTGAAAGAATCCGTGTGGCTTCCTTGCAAAACTGGGTAAAGGCAAGCCTGACTTGTTTCCGTGTAGATTTCCCCGAAATCATCGCCGCAAGCGAATCTCTAAAATCTGTGTTTATCTCAATTCCCATGATATTTACTTATTGGGCAAAGCATGCCATAAAGTGACAGCATTTCCAAATGTTTTTTAGAGCGTATTGAAGCCAATAAAACAAGAGCCCCCACCAATTGGTGAGGGCTCTCTTAATTGGACATTGAGCCGGCCGAAATGTCCGGAAAAACATGCATCTCAGGTTGAGGGTTCGACGGGCTCAACCTCCAGTACAGCTTAATACGCTTTAGCGAAAATGACCTGCTGGCTACTCTCTTCACCTGTGTAAACACATTTGCCCTTGGCTTCTGGCTGATCAAAGGGGATACAGCGGATAGTGGCTTTGGTTTCGTTTTTGATTTTCTCTTCAACCTCACCAGAGCCATTCCAGTAGGCCTTGATAAAGCCACCCTTAGTTTCCAGGGTTTCCTTGAAATCATCCCAGCTATCAACTGTATGGGTATTGGCTTCACGGAAATCCAGTGCGCGTTGGAAAAGTTCATTCTGAACAATTTCCTGCTGATCAGCCAGGAACTGTACCAACTCATCCAACTGGATAAAATGTTTGACTCCAGAATGCCTGATGACCACCACGGCGTGACCCTTTTCAATATCCTTGGGGCCAATCTCGACCCGCATGGGTACACCACACATTTCCCACTCATTGAATTTGAATCCAGGTGAGCTCTTTTCATCATCATCAACATGAACTCGAACTCCGGCCTGCTTTAGATCGCCAACCAGCCCCTCAACTTTATCCATTACCAGCGATTTAGTGTCTTTCCTGAAGATGGGAATGATCACAACCTGATAAGGTGCAACCTTGGGAGGCAGGATCAAGCCTTTGTCATCTCCATGCGACATGATGAGTCCACCCACCAGACGTGTACTCACACCCCAACTGGTTGCATAAACAAACTCTTCCTTGTTGTCACTGTTCTGGAAGGTCACTTCAAAAGCCTTGGCGAAATTTTGGCCGAGATAATGACTGGTACCGGCCTGTAATGCTTTGGTATCACGCATCATAGCCTCAATGGAATACGTGCTCACTGCGCCGGCAAATTTTTCGGCCTCTGTTTTCTGTCCAGTGATCACTGGCATGGCCATATAATCCTCGGCAAAGGTTTTATAGACATCCAGCATTTTCAATGTCTCGTCCTGGGCTTCCGCTTCAGTAGAATGCGCAGTATGCCCCTCCTGCCATAGGAACTCTGTCGTACGCAGAAATAAGCGCGTACGCATTTCCCAGCGAACAACATTGGCCCACTGATTTATTAATAATGGAAGATCACGATAGGATGAAATCCATTTCTTATACATGTTCCAGATGATGGTTTCTGAAGTGGGACGAACCACAAGCGGCTCTTCCAGCTCTTTTCCTCCTGCATGCGTCACCACAGCAACTTCAGGGGCGAACCCTTCAACATGCTCTGCCTCTTTCTTTAGAAAATGCTCAGGAATGAACATGGGGAAATAGGCATTTACATGACCCGTGTCTTTAAACATCTGATTCAGAATGCTCTGAAAGTTCTCCCAGATAGCGTAACCGTAAGGTCGAATAACCATGGTTCCTTTAACTGGACCATAATCAGCCAACTTGGCCTGTCTGACCACATCGGTATACCATTTTGCAAAATCTTCGCTCTGTTTTGTTACGCCTTTTGACACAACTCGCATCCTTTCTGATTACACCCGAACCGCTTATTCGATTCAGCGGCACAATCATAACATAAGTACCCCCCAGACACAATGAAGAATAGAGCCAAATTCCCAGTATCTGAATGCTCCATTCACCCCGTAACCACGAAGACACGAAGGCACTAAGGCACTAAGAGGCACAAACTCTTTTTGTGTTTTTTGTGTCTTTGAGACTTAGTGGTCAGTCACTTTTGTAGCCTTCGTGTTTTTGTATCTTTGTGGTGAATGCTTTTCTCAGTTCCCCAGGAGTGAGCAAGCGCAAATTTTTGAAAACAGCCCTGTCCAGGGTGCAATCAAACCTTGTCTTGAATAGTAGCAAATACTAGAATAGAAGCTATACGGGAGAGGTCGACTATCACTAAATCTGCAACACTATTAATTATTCTGGGATTTGCCCTCACAATCATGGGAAGCCCCATGCCTGACACAACCAAATTCGATCGTGCTATTCATGGACGACCTTTTGACCTTGAAGAAATGTTTGGCAAACCCTCTGAAGTGGAGGCTCCTCAATCCAAGGATGGTGTTCCCTTCTGGGTCATTGATGGTGAGTTAAAGTCGGATACCCTGTATTACGGTATTGGAAAATCATCCAACTCTCAGGATGAAGCTGATGACGATGCCCGTTTGCGATTTGCGCAGTATGTAGAGGTTGGCGTAAAAAGCATTGCCACCCAACAAATTGAAGAGAACAAAGATCGTCTGGAAGAAAACTACAATTACGAATCCCTGGTCACTACCAACATGAATCTGCGCAGTGTCAAAATCAGCGAACGGTTTGTCACTGCAGACTCTATTTTTCACAGCCTGATCAGATATGGAAAATCTGAATATCATAATCTGGTGACCCAGGAAATTCAGATCGCTCTGGAGACAAACATTCGTAAGCAGGAAATGGCTCACCAGGCCAGGGAAGCCCTACGGGCGGACTCCCTCAGGCACAAGCTTACCATGGACAGCCTGGCGCTGGGACGAAAGCAGGCGGTCATAGACTCCCTTGATCATATTCTCAAAATGGAAGAATCCCGACAACGTCAGGAACAGGACCGCATTGACCTGATTAAAAAGGAACACGCTGCCTTCCTTGCCATCAAACCCCGCTATCAGCTCATCGATGTTCCCAGTGCTTCCCTACCAAATTCATGGGTTTACCTGTCAGGTCGCTGGAATCCGGACACAGAGGATGTACGTCAGCTAAAAGCTGGAGTTTCGTTATGGCTCTTTAATGCCGAAGCAAACCTGTGGGCTACAGAATCGCTAATTGACCAGAGCGAACTTTCGGTCAAACTACAATTGTTACCCGAACGGGGTGAAATATATCCAGTAAGTCTGGCCCTGGGCTGGGCAGGCTATCTGGATGAATTCTCAAACAGAAATCGAATCCATTTACGAGAGGATTCAACGCGAAGTCTCTTAGTGGAACGACTCAGTGATGAAATCAATACCCCCTTCTCAAAGGGATCAACCTTTTTTGTCACCGGGACTGTCGGGCTACCCACCTTCAAAAATCACATCTCCATTTATGCCGACAAACGCAGGGTATCTGTTGCCAATATCTGGTATCCATTCCCACGTAATATGGGTGATGCAATCAGTATCATTAATCAGTTTGATGTGCTCTTGAAGGAAGCGTATCGCAATCGCTTTGGTGATGAGCTGCAATGGCAGTTTGGATTGAGATTAATTGCGGTCCCAGACCGTTTCGCCACCATGATCAGCTACGAGGACCATGAGGTCTGGATGCTGAATTTCGAGTTCCAGTTCTAAATATACCTGTCGTTAAACAATGGATTAAGCATTAGTGCTTTGCTGGCAAATTCTGCATGTCAGAGATGATCTTTTGCTGCAAGGCTTCGGGTATGGATGTCGACTGGCCAGGACTTGAATCAGCATTTGGATGAAAAACCACGACTTCCCACCATGCCTCAGGATTAGTTCCATTCTGATCAGCAATGGTAAATGAGTGGGGACCGTAGGTATAAATAGGACTACCATTGAGTCGCATCTGAAGCGAGGCATCCGCATAGGCATCCTGATCAAGACTCCAACTGTTGACCATCAAAACATAGCCACCCAGAACCGCATTTTGTGCTGTAAATGTTTCAGGTCCATACCCTTCCACATCATCAATATCCAGGAATCCCTCAGCGGTTCGCAT
>JAERTH010000009.1 GCA_016844955.1 Fidelibacterota bacterium
TTGGTCAAACTGGGATGGTGTTGGTGATGCCACATCTTCAATCCAGATGCAACGTGGACTCAGTGCAGTTAACCTGGCAACACCTTCCATTGGTGGAACCATGAACATCATCACGGATCCAACAGCTCTCGAAGCTGGTGGAAGTTTCAAACAGGAAGCTGGATCTGGTTCCTTTTTAAAGACAACAGTTAATTACAATACTGGTCTACTGGGTGACAAAATGGCTTTCAGTGGGACCATTGTTCGCAAAACTGGAGAAGGTGTTATTGATTATACCTGGACCGATGCCTGGGCCTACTATTTTGGTGCTGCATATGCATTAAATGCTGACAATCGTTTTGAGCTCTATGCAATCGGTGCTCCTCAGCGTCATGGCCAAAGCTTGTACAAGCAGAATATAGCTGCATATGATAGTGCGTACGCTATAACTGTAGACGGTTTTGATGAAGGCGCTGTTGATAAATTTACAGAGCATGAGAGAGGTAAGTTCTATAATGAAAACGCTAGCGCAGTATCAAGTTCCTATAAAGGGAAGCAATACTGGTACATGTATGGTGAAGGTGGCCTCTTTGGTGGCGGTCTCCAGGATAGATATGATCCTAATTTCTTAAATGAACGTGAAAACTTTTTCCACAAACCTCTGGTTAACTTGAATCACTACATGAACCTTACAGATAAGATGAGACTCTCATCCGTTCTGTATTGGTCTGGTGGTTCTGGTGGTGGTACAGGTACTTATGGTTCGGTAAAATGGAACTACCATGAAGGTATCTCAAGTCCATCTCGTTGGGTTCATTATGATGCAACGATTGCCAACAACTCCAATGTAGATTCTACATATTCAAATACTGAAGCAAGATCATATGGTATTCTCCGTAACAGTATCAACCGTCAGAATACAATTGGATTGATCTCCAAGTTGAACTTTGACATGAGTGACATGCTGAAACTTCAGGTTGGTATCGACTGGCGTACTGCTGGAATCGAACACACTCGTGAAGTTCGCGATCTCTTGGGCGGTGATTACTATGTGGATGACTCTGATCCAAATGTTGCTGATCCAGAAGATGATGGGTATGAAGTTCGTCTTGGTGACAACATCGATTATTACAATGAAACTACTGTTGACTGGATCGGTGGATTTGCTCAGGCTAGTTACTCAGCAGGAGCTATTGATGCGTATGGGATGACTGGTTTCTCGTCGATTAAATACTCATACCAAGATCATTTCACCATTGCTGATGAAGTCATTAAATCTGATGCTATTGGTGCCATGCAGCTAAAGGGTGGCGGTATGTTCCACTTTGCCGATAACTTGAATGTTTTCGGTAACTTTGGCATCGTTGAGAAACCACCCATCATGGATAATGTGATTTATTATGATGGAACGGTTGCCGCAGATCCTGCCAATGAGAAATTCACAAGTACTGAAATTGGTTTAAACTACAAAGCCAAGATCTTTGCAGTAACAGCTAATGTATACAATACGGAATGGAATGATCGTAATCTAACCAAGGCTGTGACAAGCGGTCAGGGTTCCAGTGGTGATACTGATGTCATCTTCTTGTCTGGTGTAAATCAGAACCATAAAGGTCTTGAAGTAGAGTTCTCATTCCAACCTTGGAAGATGTTCCGGTGGGACATTTCTTATAGTTATGGAGACTGGCAATTTGTTGATGATGCAGATGGCGATTACCAGAATGAAGCTGGTGAGATTCTGGGTGAGTACAGATATGCCTTGAAAGACCTCAAGGTTGGTGACATGCCTCAGAGTTCTTATGTAGTTGCCTTTACATTCAGGCCATTCAAGGGTTTTAGGCTTCAGACAGTCTCAAGTCTATACTCAAGCAATTTTGCAGATTGGAGTCCAGAAAGTCGTCAGATTAATGACTGGGGTAATGATGGGATAGAAAAAGACGATGACAATGGCGATGGGGATTATGATGATCCTGATGACATTGCACCCGATACCGGTGAAGGCGATGGCGTCCTCAGTGCTGCTGAGTTGGCCTACGCTGATCGTGATCAAGTCTGGGAAGCACCTGGATATTTTAAAATGGATCTTCACCTGACCTATGATCTCCCAAAAATTGCTGGTATCAATGCTCAGCTCTTTGCTCATGTATTCAATGCCCTTGATGCTACCTATGTTCAGGATGCCGTTGACAACAGCCAGTACAATGGTTATTCTGGTGCTCCTAGCCATACCGCTGCAAGAGCAGAGGTTTTTCTTGGTACACCACGTTATATGAATATGGGGTTGAAACTGAATTTCTAATCTCAACCTTTAATATTAGAAAAAAGCCCCGGTTACCCGGGGCTTTTTTTTACCTGAATTCATTCCGGTGTTATTACCTATATATCAGTAACTCGCTAACATACTGTTGGGGCATAAACGCTTTTCCCCTATTGTCCATTCAAGGAGATCAGCATTTCCAGTACTCTATAATGCCTGACTTAAGTCAGGTGCTTCTTGACTAGGTAAAACACTCCTCCCAGGATCCCTACCAGGGCTACAGCTGGCGCAACAATAACGCCCCCTATAAAGGCAATAACGGCGATCCCCTCAAACAATTGGTTGAATACGGGTATCACACCAATCTTATCATTGAGGGTATCAAAAATATTGTGAATGAGAACCAAGACGGGAACACTAATCACAGCGAC
>JAERTH010000010.1 GCA_016844955.1 Fidelibacterota bacterium
CCAGAATTACAGGGCCAGGGTAGTGTGTCTCACCGTACAGAATATACATTTACTGATAATACTGTCGAGGTTGATCAAACCTATGACTACCGATTGGCTGATGTCAGTTTCGAGGGAATTAAGGAATACCATACTCTTTATGTGCTGGATGTCTCTCCAGCGACGCTACCAACTGAATTTCAACTTCTCCAAAATTACCCAAACCCCTTCAATCCCACCACAACCATCAGCTACGCATTACCGGAGACGTTAAATATCACATTAACTGTGTATGATATCACTGGCCGGGAGGTTGTTCGCCTCGCAAGTGACCAACAAGTTGCGGGTTATCATGAAGTCCAATGGAACGGCACTGATACCGCCGGGAATCAAGTGAGTGCTGGAGAGTATTTCTGTCGATTGGAAGCTGGATCTTATGGTCAAACTATTAAGATGGTATACCTGAGATAAGGCAATAATTCCAGTGGAATTGAAATCTCTGGATACCTGTGAGGGGCTTCTTTTGCCTTATTAGTGGGTATCAATAACCCCAGTTATCATGACGGTAAGAATCCTATATATGGTGTGTAACATTTAGTGGTGAAGAAACAGGTTGAGAAAATGAAGACACTTGAAGAAATTCAAGTTAAAATCATTCAGAGCCAAAAAGACTCAATACTTCCCTCGTTACTCTATGTGACCAGAAAGCTTGGCGAATTAGAGGGGACGATCTCCATGCAGCCGCATCCAGATGAGAATCTTGTCAAGGTTCAGATGGATTTTCAACGATTATACCATAATATGGTTGAAAGAGCAGGGATTGAGCAATTACCTGGGGCTGAGAATAATGGTATCGGTAAAGAAGGAGGTTAATGGTTCAACCTTCAGCACAATTTGGGTATCTCATTAACCTTCATTATTGATACAAGGGATTGTAGATCCCTCGACCAGTTGGTGCAATACACTATAAATCAGTAGGATATACCAAACTCAATTAGCCTGTGTGCACTACGTGATGCATTATCACCTAAGAGGAGTAGATAATTGTTGCATAGAGTATAGTGTGTAGTACATTATACACACAATGAGATTCGGTGACCATATACGAAACGTACGAGAGACCTTGAGGAAGGGCGACAAGAAGTACTCACTGAGGCAGGTGGCAATAAGAGTAGGAGTAGAACCTGCATATTTGTCAAAGATTGAACGAAACGTCTTTCCACCTCCATCCGAGGAAGTCATTGGCAAACTTTCCGCAGAGTTGGGAGAAGACAGAGACGTCCTTTTGGCAATGGCGGGCAAGCTGTCTGGTGACCTGCAGCAGGTTATTCTGGAGCGCCCCAGGTTGTTTGCAGACCTGATCAGGCAGATGAAGGAGGCTCCTGACCAGGCGATCCTGAGAGTTGTACGTGAAGTGCGTGATGGCAATTGGTAATAGGAGGGGGTATGATTGAATTAAAACATGATGAATTAGTATTTAGCTTTCCAGAAGTGCATGATGATGCCATTTGTAGCATCGACTTTCAGAGGACCTTGCGCATTCCTGATGACAATAGAAGTTATCCACTTCCGCCAGGACTTGGAAGATTTCCCATGGAACATACTGATGATCATTCAGACAGTCTACCAGTGAAATGGAAAGAGCATGGTGGTGTGCTTTTGCCAATGTATCAGGCTGAAGCACTCTGGATAAACTTTAATTCTGATTACCCATTCGCCGTCAAGATTGCCACCGGGAAGATCAATGCAGTTACTGGCAAAGAGTGGAGCAACAAACTGACTAGGAACCCTCAGGATTATCTCGTGATTCCAGATCAGCCTTGGCTTGATGGCTATTGTGTGCAAAAAGGCTTGATTCGACAGTTTGTTGCCATGCCCCTTGGAGAGGGATATACAGCTGAGGAACAGATTTCTGGAAAAGCAGAGCACGGTGGCCTGCAGATAATTGTGTACCCCATGAAAAGAAAACACTATGAGCTTATGCAGAGGGAGGAATCCCGAATGGCTGATTCAGTCCTTTGTCAAATGAAAGTGTTTGAAGATTCGGATGCTATGGGATTAGCACCTGGCGGACTCATGCGACAGGAAATCTATGAAGATGAGCATGATTTCAACGTCTGGGATACTGAAAACTCAAGTCGATGCTTTGTACACATCTTGAACAGTAAACAGTGGAAAGCAGTCACTGGAAACGAAGTACCTGGTGAACCACCTGGATCTAAAGAGTATACAGAAGCTGGTTTACCATGGTTTGAATATTATGATGATCATCATCAAGCCCTGACGGGAGCAAAAACCCTGGCTGGTATGGACAGTGTCGCTGCGAAGACTATAAAGCAAGGGAAGCAACCCAAAGACAATGATCAGGTTTCACCTGAGAATGTGAGCGCAGTAGGACCCAGTGCAAACCAAGTAAAAGAAGGGAAATGGTGAGTATTGCTGCAGCCTTATAGGGGGTTCCAAAACCTTGTTGTCATGTAAGCCCAATAGGTATTAGACAATAACTCTTTTCAGCCGTTTCGAGCCCGGCACCCTTTTATCACAGCTTGTCTGACCCTGCGAAGTTCCTAAATTCACCGAATTACTGATCAGATCCGGGGGGATCGATTTAGCTCTCGAAATGAAGGTGAAATACACGCATGGCTCTAAAGAAATCCGAACTCTATAGCTCACTCTGGCAATCCTGCGATGAACTCCGCGGCGGGATGGATGCCAGCCAGTACAAAGACTATGTTCTGGTCCTGCTCTTTATCAAGTACATCAGTGACAAGTACTCCGGATCTCCATTCTCCCCAATAACCATACCTGAAGGTTCTAGTTTCATGGACATGGTTGCGCTCAAAGGAACCACCGACATTGGGGATCAGATCAACAAGAAGATAGTTGGACCCCTGGCAACAGCCAACAAGCTCTCTGATATGCCGGATTTCAATGATGCAACCAAGCTCGGATCCGGCAAGGAAATGGTGGATCGGCTCACCAACCTCATCGGGATCTTCGAGAACAAGGCGCTGGACTTCTCAAAAAACCGGGCGGATGGGGATGACATCCTCGGTGATGCCTACGAATACCTCATGCGTCACTTTGCCACCGAGAGCGGTAAGAGCAAGGGACAGTTCTATACACCAGCTGAGGTCAGTCGCATCATGGCCCAGATATTGGGGATCAATAAAGCTGCGACCAGTGCATCGACCACGGTCTATGATCCTACTTGTGGATCCGGATCACTGCTTCTAAAGGTTGGTGACGAAGCTGGAACTGCGGTTACGCTCTATGGTCAAGAGAAAGATGCTGCCACCAGTGGTCTTGCCCGCATGAATATGATCCTGCACAATAACCCCACAGCATTGATCCGGCAGGGGAATACCATCACCGATCCAAAATATCATGATGGTGATTCTCTTAAGACATTTGACTACGTGATCGCTAATCCACCCTTCTCCGACAAACGCTGGAGCACGGGACTGGATCCGCTGAATGACAAATACAATCGCTTTGAAGCCTATGGTGTACCACCAGGTAAACAAGGTGACTATGCCTACCTGCTGCATATTGTCCGATCCTTGAAAAGCAAGGGCAAGGGAGCTTGTATTCTTCCC
>JAERTH010000011.1 GCA_016844955.1 Fidelibacterota bacterium
TCCGCCTGTTCAGGATGACCATTATCGTGTCCGGTTCCCACTTTTCGAATTTATTGGTACCCATCACCTCAGTGTCTATCGTGTAAACCAGGAATATGTTGATCTCTATGAATACCGTGAACAAGACTCCAGGGATCTCCAAGAGCCTCTGACCAATATTGAGGGTGGTCTTGGCATCTTTTCAGCCTTTAACAGTGATCACGTAACACTGGAAGTAAGCTATTAGTGGTTCTGCCCTATTCAGTAGCCTTGAGACAAAACAACGAACAAGAGGTGACCCGAACCTGGCATTCTTCTCACAATTGGTAATTCATTGGCATAAAGAATCACATCTTATTTAGATTCCGCTTGATCCTCACTTCGACAGGGTCAACATGACATACTCTGGTCACTTTCTCAAAATCTTTTCCATGGATTTTCCACGTGCAAGTTCATCAATCAGCTTGTCCAGGTAGCGGATCTTTTGCATGAGGGGGTTATCCACCTCCTCAACACGTACACCACAAACCACACCGGTGATCAAGGTTGTGTTCGGATTCATCTGTGGTGCTGCTGCAAAAAAGGTTTCGAGATCAATCTCTTGCTCTAGCACTTCTTTTAATCCGGCCTGATCATAACCCATTAACCATTGGATTACCTCATTGACCTCCGCTTGGGTTCGGTCTTTCTTCACCGCCTTATTCACATACAGAGGGTAAATCTTTGCGAGGCTCATTTTGAAAATTATATCCTGGTTTGCCATGTATGATCTCCTTTGAATATTTGAATTGAGATGCATCCAATCTAGGACGTATCTCTGTGACAGCAAAATCCAAGGAGCCTCTCTCACAAGATTCTCAGGTATTAATATTGAGTTTGATAATGATGGCTTGCCGATATTGCCTGGGTTCAAAACACCGGTTAGCAGTAATAGATTGTTGCGTGAAGTTGGTATTTTTCAACATCACGGTGAGATTAGAGTCGCTTTTTTGCGAAGGCACGGCCCGAGTGGGATTTGAGGTAGTGCTCAAAGGTGTTTTCTAGCCATTGCCCGCCCTGACGCCCTGAACCTGTTTTCAAGTACCTTTCAAAAGCGTGTGCTCTGTCCTTGTCCATAAACGCGATGTATGATTTAACTTTCCAGGGTCGATAGGCTTTCGTCGATAGATTTTTACCTCGATTATGTTCTCTCAATCGACGCACAACATCATAGGTAAATCCCGTATAGTACCTTCGTGAATCAACTTCAGATTGAAGAATATAGACATAATGCATGGCTTTCTCCATGTTCCAGAGAATAATTCGAGCCCGCTGCGCTGGAGCTTGTCAGATTTGTGATGTATTGTGTGAGATTCCCGCCTACGCTTCTCCTGTTAATCGGAGCTTCGGCGTGGTCGCTTACGCCCTGGCGAGCGTAAGCGAGTGGAGGCGAGGAGATACTGACAGTCAGTTTCCACTATATCCAGCCTGGTTGTCGTATCTACCTGTCTACCAGCGACTTATAGAATTATGAGCCATGCCCCCGAGACCAGCAATTTCACTCCAGATCACTACTGTTCACGCAGCACATGGCACGAATGTGGCACGCGCTGTACACTCAATCGAATCTCTGGTCTCAATAATCCCGCAATTCGTCGAACCATACCGCATACTGATCTAATCGATCCTCTGCGCTCTCCGTCAACCCCTATATTCAATCCGAATTATGAATGACGAGGTAGCAGAATGAGTAAATATGTCGATGTGATCCTGCTTGGTATTCTCAGCTGGATTTACGTTCTTGCACAAACACTTCTCTTTCATCTCGATAAAGATATTTCATTCACAAGAGACATTCTGTCCTGGATTCGCCTCCTCGAAGAATTCGTCGATACGATCACCACGGTCACTACGCAGTTGATAAGCTACTGATTATCAATCATGAGTCGAGCCGCCAATAAAGCATTTAACTGAAAGATTTTACCCATGATCAATCTGAACAGGAAACACTACAAATACATAACAATTGTCTGCACGCTGGTAATTCTGTCAGTCGCGGTCCTACTGGCGAGGACTGAAAATTTAGAAGTAATATACTCGACCGCTGTGGCAACAAGAGGATCAATAAGTAATACGATAACAGCGATTGGGACACTGGAAGCCACCAATACAGTTGTTGTGGGTACCCAAGTATCTGGAGTTATCCAGAAATTGTACGTGGATTTCAACTCCATAGTTGAAAAAGGACAGTTGATAGCTGAACTGGACAAGGCCACCCTACAATCAAGTTTGAAAAACTCAGAAGCAGATCTTGAGCGCGCAGAAGCGACCTTGGAATACTACGAATCTTCATTTGAGCGGAAAAAGGTTCTTCTTGAAAAGGACATGCTCGCTGAAAGTGAGTATGATTTAGCATTGTTCAATTACAAAACCAGTCTGGCAGGTCTGAAATCAGCAAATGCTAATCTAACCAGGGCTCAACGGAATTTGAGTTACGCATCCATTTACTCACCTATTGATGGTGTAGTATTAAACAGGGCTGTTGAAGAGGGACAGACTGTTGCTGCAAGTATGAACACCCCGGAGCTATTTACTATCACCAATAATCTGGCAACCATGCAGGTTGAAGCAAACATCGACGAGGCTGATATTGGATTCCTCAAAACGGGGCAGCGAGTTGTCTTTACAGTGGATGCATTTCCGGAGCAGACTTTCGAAGGTAATGTCTCAGAGATTCGATTGCAGCCCAAAGAAACCTCGAACGTCATCACGTATATCGCCATAATCTCAGTTAGCAATCCTGAATTGAAACTCAAGCCGGGAATGACTGCCAGCATCACCATCTATATCGAGGAGGCGAACGATATCTTGATCGTATCAGAGAGTGCGACAAGCTTCAGGCCGGATCGACAATTGTTGGGGCAGCAAGCCGGGATTAATCAATCTGATCAAGATCGACCTCGTCGTGGAAACATGCCCCCACCGCCTAACCAGGAAACATCGGAGGATGCAGATTCATCCTTAGTGGAAGTCACTGGTACTAAACAAACAGTTTGGGTAAAAGAAGAAGACCAGCTCTATCCAGTCCATATCCTCGTGGGAATTGACGATGGTTTCAATATGCAAGTTTTAGAAGGTTTGGAAGAGGGTATGCAGGTCATCACCTCCGTTGACTACAACTCGTTATCAGCGCTGAGCAAATCTAGCGAAGATGATGATGAGTCTAAAAGTCCATTCATCCAGGAGACCCAGAGAGGTCCAGGAGGCGGTGGAGGAGGGCGAGGAGGAGGTCCACCACGTCGTTAGCCTGGAAGAGAAATATCCAATCTTAAGAAATGAAGAAAAATGAATATTGCACAACAGATAAACAAAAATAATGTGATCCTTTCTCTTGTGGATATCCACAAATACTATCATGTCGGTGGAGAAACTATAAAAGCGCTCAATGGAATCAACCTTTCCATTAAAGAAGGTGAGTTTGTGGCCATTATGGGAGCCAGCGGTTCAGGGAAATCCACCCTCCTGAATATCCTGGGGTGTCTCGATGTGCCAAGCATGGGGGAATACCAGGTTAGCGGCACCAGTGTGAAAGAACTGAGCAAGAACCAATTAGCGGATATCAGGAATCAAAACATTGGATTTGTGTTCCAGTCATACAACCTGTTGCCACGCACGTCAGCTCTTGAAAATGTTGAGCTGCCCCTACTCTATAACCCCAACATAGGTAGTGCTGAACGGCGGGAACGGGCCGAAGCAGCACTGACAGCCGTAGGTTTGAAGGAACGAATGCATCACCTCTCGAATCAGATGTCGGGGGGACAGCAACAACGGGTAGCCATAGCTCGTTCCATTGTGAATGATCCTGTAGTGATTTTTGCAGATGAGGCCACAGGTAACCTTGATACCGAAACATCCTATGAGATCATGAGGCTCTTTCAGAAACTCAATGAAGAGGGAATGACTATCTGTTCAGTGACACATGAACCCGATATTGCCACCTTTACCAAGCGAATGGTCGTGTTCCGAGATGGTTTCATCGTCAAAGATGAAAAGATCCATCCCTCCGATATTGTACTTTCACAAGCAAGTAGCACTTCAGGGTTCATGGACTAAATGAGTCTCCAGAGGTAGAAAATAATGAAATTACTCAACCTGATACTAATCGCTATAGCTGCAATCAGACGTAACAAATTTCGATCATTCCTCACAATGTTGGGTATCGTCATAGGAGTCGGTGCGGTGATAGCCATGTTGGCCATTGGCAACGGATCCAGTGCGAGCATACGAGCTACCATTTCTTCCATGGGTACAAATCTCATAAATATTATGCCTGCCAGTCAGAGCCAGGGAGGTGTGCGCCAGAGCCGTTCCTCTTCGCAAACTCTTGACCTGGAAGACGTTGAATATTTGCAAAATAACAGCACGCTGATTAATGCTATTTCGCCTGAATTGGACAGCAACGGACAGATTGTATACGGGTCTAGTAATTGGCCCACCCAAATCTACAGCGGAAACCAGGATTATTTGCTGATCAAGAAATATGAAATTGAAAGTGGTCGAGTTTACAGTGAGAAAGAAATAAAAAATGCTGCAAAAGTCTGCCTGGTTGGAAAAACAGTTATCGAGAATATTTTTGATGAGGGTGTGGACCCTATAGGTGAATCAATCCGTTTCGAGATTATTCCCCTAATAATCATCGGCACACTGAGAGAAAAAGGGGATAATACATTCGGCCAGGATCAGGATGATATGATTCTCGCGCCCTATACCACCGTGCAAAAACGTATCATGCGACAACAGTATTTGCGGGCCATCGTCGTTTCCGCAAAATCTGTGGATGCCATTGAAGAAACAAGTGCTGAAATTGAGACCTTACTGCGAACATCACATCGTTTAACTGATTCAGATGAAGATGATTTTGAGATCAGGACTCAGGAGGAACTCATCAGTAATTTTGGATCCATTTCAGATATGATGTTGGTCTTACTGGGATCCATAGCAGCCATCTCTCTGGTGGTCGGGGGTATCGGGATCATGAATATCATGTATGTTTCGGTCACGGAGCGTACACGTGAGATTGGGCTCAGAATGGCAATGGGTGGGAAGGGCAGGGACATTCTCCGCCAGTTTTTACTAGAAGCTATGCTACTGAGCATACTGGGGGGAATAATTGGTGTTGGAGTGGGGGTGCTGGCATCCACCATTGTTGAAGCTGTGTTGAACTGGCCAATTCTGATTACACTCAATTCTGTCGTATTGTCCTTCCTCTTCTGTACACTCATTGGTGTGTTCTTTGGATGGTATCCTGCCAGTAAGGCTGCAGCACTTAATCCAATCGAAGCGCTCAGACATGAATAAGCAAGTGGTCACAAGTAGAGTTATATTGCTCTGTTAATGCTTATATTGTTTCATGCCGATGGTTAAAAATAAAATATACAGCTGGCTACCTCATGTTCTGGGATTATGTCTGTTCATCATCCTGCCTTTGCTCGTATTTGACCGTGCCAATGACCGATCCATCTTCTGGACTTACAGATATTATTATCAACTGGTATTCATGCTTGTTGCGTTCTATACCAACTATCTCGTCCTGGTCCCCCGCCTCTTCTTCTCGAAAAAAACACATTACTTCTCCGCACTTATCATTTTTTCCATTGTCCTGCTGATAACTCTCCAGAGCATGGAGGGCTGGATGTTTGCGGACGCAATGCGGCCCATGAAGCAAATACCAACTGATGCCCGTCCCAGGAGTACCTTCGGTTTGCATCCTCAGGCTGTGGATAATATCTTTCTAATGATCGTTGTCATGGGCTTCAGTACCGGCATGGCATTAATCCAACATTTGAGAGAGAGAGAAACCAAGCAAAAAGCCATTCAAAAGGCCAAGGTAGATTCTGAGCTGGCTTTTCTTAAAAACCAGATTAGCCCCCATTTCTTTTTTAATTCTCTGAATAACATTTATGCATTAATCGAAATTGATGGAAAGAGGGCCCAGAGGGCACTGGAAGAATTATCCACGTTGATGAGATACCTGATCTATGATTCCAATATCGAGATGATCCAACTGAGCAAGGATGTAGAGTTCACTCAAAATTATATCGCTTTAATGAGCCAGCGTTTGAGTCATAAAGTGAATCTGGATGTCCAAATTGATGAGCAAGTTCCAGGTGTATTCATACCACCCCTCCTCTTTATACCTTTTATCGAGAATGCCTTTAAGCATGGCATTAGCTATCGTGAGAAATCTTTCATCCACATCCAGTTAGCCTTTGAGCGCGAGCAAATTGTTCTGAATTGCTCAAACAGTATCGCTTCCAGGAAGGGTAATGATCAGCAGTTGGGCGGTGTGGGTATTGTGAACATAAAGAAGCGCCTCGAGTTGTTGTACGGTAATTCGTATAACCTGTCCATCAACTGCTTGGAGAAGGAATTCAAGGTACAACTGGATTTACCTTTGGAACATGATTCCCATGAATAAACTGACCTGTATCGCAATTGACGATGAGCCCCTGGCACTGGATCTCATTGTTTCGCACATCTCCAAGACCCCATTCCTTGAGCTGCTTGCTCAATTTGATAATCCTATCGATGCCATGGAGTATCTCCAGAAGAGATCCGTCGACTTGATCTATCTAGACATTAAAATGCCTGATCTAACCGGTGTAGAATTCGCTCGTTTGTTACGTGATGATAGCAGGGTGATTTTTACAACTGCCTATGATAAGTACGCTGCGGAAGGTTTTCAGCTTCATGCTCTGGACTATTTATTAAAGCCCATCAGTTACGAAGTTTTCATGGAATCAGCCAGGTATGCCAAAGAGTACTACGATCTCCGCCAGGTCGATCCTACGAACAGTGATATTAGTCGAGGTGAGGAATACCTGTTCATCAAAGCAGACTATCAAACCCATCGGATCGACTACAGGGATATATTGTACTTCGAGGGATTGAAAGACTATGTGAAACTCCATACCATCAAATCAACTGTGCCCATTGTTTTTCATGCAACCATGAAGTCCATTGAAGCAAAGCTACCCTCAAAAAGATTCATGAGAGTTCACAGGTCTTTTATTGTCTCGCTTGAGAAAATCAAAACTATTGAGAGGGATAGGATCCTGTTTCTGAATAGACGGATTCCCGTCAGCAAGCAGTACAAACCCAGCTTTGATGAATTTATCAAAAAGAGATATCTGTAAGCCTGTCCAGCGTCAGATCGGATTCCAGAACAAGATATTCACATTCAATAGCATTAATGTGGTATTATTGCACGCAAAGGAACATATAACTTGTTGATATTAATGGTGATATGAATGTAAGTGGAGGCGGGGAGATACACAGTACTCAAATCACGCAAAGCTAGTCATGTCAACTTATCTTGCTGACTATCAGTGACTTAGAGGAACCGCAGAACGGCCCCTCTGATTAGAATTTTCACTCCAGATCACTGAGCTTCACGGGACAAGTGGCACAAATGTGGCACGCGGGAGCTATTACTCGAGGTATACCATCTTGATCGTTTTACTGTAATCACCTGCGAGGAGTCGAGCGAAATAGATGCCTGTACTCACTGGATTCCCAGAATCATCAACCCCATTCCATTGAATCTCGTAGTGACCAGCATGCTGTTCCCGGTTTTGGAATGTTCTCACTTCTCGACCCCTCAGGTCATAAATGTTGAGAGTAACATCAGATTGCTCTGGGAGATCGTAGCTGATGGTGGTGATCGGATTGAAGGGGTTCGGGTGATTTCCTAATCGGTGGTGATTCGGTTTAGAGTCATTTCGCACTTCATGAAGTGAAGTTGGATCAATTCTTAGCGCAGCAATTAGCAGAGTATCGTGGTTTAATCCTGTTAGACCTGAAATTGTTACTTCATTTTCAGAAATTACAGCAGATGAAGCCCATTCAAGTGTACTATCAATATCTTGAAGATTAATTGACCAACCTAATTCACCCTCTGGCGAATATTTACGGATTTCGCTACCAGAAACGACTATATCTCCCGCAGAAGTAACGTCTAAGTCACTAAAATAAGCTTCCAGACCTATGTTCCACAGTGCATTAAACTCTTCATCAAGCATTGCTAGGCTCGACCCTGCGAAGGAAAAAAGATTATCCTGCAAGTACAAATAGCCAGAACTCGGTATATACAAAAGTCTTGTAGGAGAAAAGGGGATTCCAGAACCGGACGCGGACCACAAAGAGTCTCCGTCCATTGTAGTCCTTAAGATAAACGGTTCACCGTTGTTCCTGCCCATCAAAACAAGTTGACCATCCTGGTTTTCTACCAATACAGATAGAAAGTGAGACGAATTAGATGTAGTGTCACAGTTAAAATAGGCCCGGTCCCACTCAAGGACGCCAGTTGAATCATATTTTGAAAGCGAAATATGATTCACGTTGGAGCTGGTAGCTTGGTTTTTACCAACAATGAATCCACCATCCGCCGTTGGAATCGCTGGAGAATTGTGCCAGGCACCCGACATATTCCAAGCACCATTCAAATCTAAGTCGACTGAATATGCCAAGTTTCCTGCCTGATCAATGCGGGTAATTACTGTATTCGCGTAGAAAATTAACCAAATGGTGTTATGGCCCATATAATGATTCGTAAAGAGATAGCTACCAGAGGGATATTCTAGCATGTTCTTATACGACCATGATCCACCAGTAGTGGCAAACACTCTTGTCCAAGTTGAGTCACCTTCATTCGAAGTTTTCATCAAAAACTCATTATTGCTCTCTTGTTGCCAGGATTCACAAGAGATTAGAAATTCGTGATTGTTCGTCTTGAATATCTGTGGATCTGATTCAACATCCAATAAGGGGTAGGACTGCAGCCACACGAATTCGGGCTGAGCAATGAGCAGGATTGGCACAAGAAAAAGAAGTTTTAGAATTCGTCGCATAAGATTTCCTTTACTCATTGATTCCGAAGCACCGAGGAGTGAAATGGGATTTCAGATTATGCAGATCGAGATCGAAAGCGAAATTGGCAAGAAATTATCCTAATCGTTGCACAATAGCAAATATTTAAACTAGGTGGTGAGGGAGACTATTTGGCGATTTGTAGAGCAGAGAAATTTAGTGGCACGTTTGTGGCATTTTCGTATACGCAATACACCATAAATTATTGTTATTATTGTACTTATAAATCGTCGTGGAGGCGGGGAGAATCGAACTCCCGTCCGAAAAGCAAAGCCGATCAGCGTCTACATGTTTATTCCGAACTTTAAATTCACCGCTACAGCCCTTCCGGACGAGGTCTTATAACGACTATTCAGCTAAGTTTAAGATTCCCACCGCTGACGAGTGAGTCTCCGATCCCATTTTAGCGACGCCCCAGACCCTGCCAATGGGCAAGAGCAGAGAAGGAACGAGCTGCTATTTAATTAAGCAGCTAGTGCGTAGTTAGATTCGCCATTTATAATAGGCGTCCAATTTTTTTAAGTGATGTTGGGAAAACACTACATGCAGCCAATGGTCTCCGTCATCCCGTCGAAACCAGGTCGCCCCCATTTTCAATGATCAGTTTATCACGCCATAGCTCTTCAAGCGGAGGCGGAACTCAATAAACACCTAAACATGCCATGAAACCAGCATTATTTTTGAATTACTATGCTATGCATTATGCTTCAATTATCACTTTTGAATCCCTAATTGACACGCATTAGTATTTGTGATTATTATATTGGGGTTAAGGGTATACAAAAGATAGTATTGCACATATGGCTGTGATTAAAAACCTACCTCAAATACATAGTAAGGGCTTTTCCTTACTTGAATTACTCATTGTCATCGTCATCATCGCCCTACTCAGTGCTGTTGCGATTCCGGTTTACAATAATAATGTAGAAAACGCCAAGCGCTCGGAAGTGATGGTCACCATGGGTTATGTTAAAAATTATCTGAATATATTTAAGGGACAGGAAGGTTACTATCCCATCTCACCCAATTGGTCAAACGTGGTTGGCTCCGACTGGAATGATGTACCCAATGGCGGTTTGAGAGGTAAATACTTTCTCAGTAAGTATTATGACTATTGGTGCATCAATGGCGAAGAATACAGAATTAGATGCTACTGGATTGAACGTGAGGATGAGCTTGCCAATTTCTGGACCAATGAAAGAGGGGACTGGAGTTGGGAAATTCCTGAGGATGAATGGTGATAAGATGCTTCACATTATGTTTGAAAGATTCAGTAAAAATATCTACCCAGCTTCGAACATCTGCTAGTGCTCTTGTAAAATGTAAATGTAGCTTCCTGGCGTCTCTATGAACTGATATGAGCCAGATAGATTAATCGTATTGAGGAAAACATAAACATGTTCGACAACTACAACGAGAGAATTGAAGCACTGCTGGAATCATCAAAGGAATGGTTCATGACTAATGTGGTGAATTTCGATCATATAATTCAAGTGGGTGTGGTTATTATCCTAAGTGGACTTTCCTGGTTCCTGGGGCGCAGAATAAAACCCTATCTTGCTTTGAAGTTTGAGAGTTTAAAAGTTTCAAATCGATTACTCATCAATTTTATAAATACCTTTTTATCTCAACTCATGGGTTTGCATCTCATCCTATTTCTGGGCATTGGAAGTCTGGTTCATACCCAATTTGCCGGGGAAGCGTTGCTCATTGACCTGTTGCTAACCCTGACCACTGTCTGGGTTCTGATTAAACTGGCAACGGCAGTGATATTTGATCGATTCTGGTCCAGGGCTGTTTCTGTATCGGCCTGGAGCATTGCAGCTTTGATCATTCTGGATGTTTTTGACCCCATGCTGGCCTTGCTGGATGAGATCGGATTTGATGTCGGGGAGGTTCACCTTTCAATACTGTCCCTCATAAAGGCTGGTCTGCTATTGCTGGTCGCCTTACGCCTGGCGAACTGGCTCACGGTTTACGTGGACAAGCAATTGTATCGCATACCTCATCTTACTGCTTCAGCCAGAGTATTGATCAGTAAAACGCTTAGTGGACTGATTTATGTCATCATAGCCATCGTTGTGTTGAATAGTATCGGGATAGATTTTACAGCCCTGGCTGTGTTTGGTGGTGCTCTGGGTGTTGGTATCGGGTTTGGGCTCCAAAAGGTAGTGTCCAACCTTATCAGTGGCATCATTCTTTTAAGTGATCGCTCTATCAAGCCTGGAGATGTGGTTCAGATCGGTGAAGTCTATGGGTGGATTTCGAGTTTGCGAGGACGCTATGTGAGTGTTGTGACCCATGATGGACACGAGTATCTGATTCCCAACGAGGATCTGATTACACAGCAGGTGATCAACTGGTCCTATTCAGACACCAAAGTACGTGTGAAAATTCCCTTTGGAGTGTCCTATGACGCTGATCCACATCAGGTTAGGGACCTAGTTATACAGGCGGTACGTAGTATCCCGCGGATATTGAAACATCCAGAACCGCTGTGTTTATTCCGTGCCTTTGGTGATAGTTCACTGGATTTGGAACTGGAAATCTGGATAGACGATCCCAAAAACGGAGTGGGCAATATAAAGAGCGATGTATTATTCAGGGTCTGGGACGTACTCAAGGAAAATGGGATCGAAATTCCCTTTCCGCAACGGGACCTTCACATTAAGAGTGGAGGGAAGGTCATTGACTGAGTGTAGAATTGATTCCAGAAAGGCTAAGGGAGATACCTGTAATGCAAAATTCGTTTAAATATTCTGCAGAAGTTCTGACATCACTCCGTGCAGGGAAAGCAGTTTTGGCTTTGGAATCAACCATTGTTGCTCATGGAATGCCGTATCCCGAGAACCTTGAGTTTGCCCAGGAGGCTGAAGAGTTAGCTCGGGAAATTGGTGCAACCCCGGCAACAGTGGCAATTCTTGATGGTGAAGTTTGCATAGGGCTGGATGGTGACCAGTTACACAAATTGGCCACAGATCCCAGTGTAGGTAAGGTAGCCATCCGTGAAATTGGTCTGACCCTGGCAAACCAGGGGAATGGCGCAACCACCGTTTCAGCTACCATGCGCCTGTCGCATTTAGCCGGATTAAAAGTTTTCGCTACTGGAGGCATTGGCGGGGTGCATCGGGGGGCGGAACAAGATTTTGATGTTTCGGCTGATCTCATCGAGCTCTCCAGGACTCCTGTGATGGTGATATCTGCTGGAGCCAAGGCAATTTTGGATTTGCCCAAAACACTGGAATATCTGGAGACCATGAGTGTGCCTGTTATAGGTTACCAGACGGATGAGTTTCCAGCATTCTATTCTCGCCGATCTGGGCTTCCAATTCCTCAGCGGGTGGATGCGGTGGAGGTGATTGCCAGAACCTTTACTCAGCAGCTAAACTTAAGCATCAAGTCCGGGTTGTTAATTGCCAATCCCGTGCCGGCCGAAATTGAGATTTCCTTCGATGAAATGAGTGTCCATATAGGTAATGCTTTGTCGGATGCCCGCAGGCAGGGGATCATTGGCAAGGCTTTGACGCCCTATCTTTTGGGTCGGATTGTGGAACTCACGGAGGGACGGAGTCTGGTAACCAATCGTGCCCTGGCATTGAATAATGTGAAGTTGGGTGCAGAAATCGCTGGCATCATGTCAGAACTGGCTTGAAATCGGTGTTGCACAAACTATATTCATGCCGCTTTTAGAAAAGATTTACCGCAATCGAGGTGTGGTTCTTCGGCTGGGCTCAGGATAAACTCCATCCGGCTAGAGCATCCCGACATGGAATGTCGGGAGGGCCAGATATCCCCCTCATTGTATTGATCTAGATTTACACACTATCGAGGTGTGGCGCAGTCCGGCTAGCGCACCTGCTTTGGGAGCAGGGGGCCGGGGGTTCAAATCCCTCCACCTCGACACGGGAGCCTTCTCACAACAGTGAGGAGGCTTTTTTTGTTTCCACTCGAATTCATTGTCCTGCATGATATAGTCTGAATTTTGATAGCAATCAGGAGGAGTCGCGCATCCCGACACGCGTGTCGGGAGGGCCGGGGGTTCAAATCCCTCCACCTCGACAA
>JAERTH010000012.1 GCA_016844955.1 Fidelibacterota bacterium
GTGAATTATTTGTACAAAAGTAGCTGAATATAGTTAATAAAATGTATTTTGCAGGGATCAATATTGTGGTATTTATAGTTCTGCTCATGGAGAATTTATAGTGACAATAAAAATACTTGGTCTCATGACCGGCAGCTCAGCGGACGGCCTGGATGTTTGTCTGGTGGCGTTCACAGGTGATGGTCCGAATCCAGCGTTTGAAGTTTTATTTTCAGGCGAAGTTGATTACCCCAAGCAGTTTAAAACTGCCTTCCGCAATCCCCTTTCCCTGACTGAGGATGAAATCAATCACTACAATCAGGATCTTGGCAAATGGCTGGCAAGTGAAATTGAAAAGCTGAATCTTAATTTCGATGCGATTGCTTCCCACGGCCAGACGATTAAACATGAGCCACCACGCTTTACGCTCCAGATCGGTGACCCCAGTTTTATGGCGAAAACTTTTGATGTGCAAGTTGTGTTTGATTTCAGATCCGCAGATGTAGCGCTGGGTGGTCAAGGCGCACCACTTATTCCAATTGTTGATCGATACCTATTCCAAAAAAACGATGCTGATATCCTGGCACTAAATATTGGCGGAATAGCAAACTTAACCATTGTTCCCAAGGCTAATTCAAACAAGCCGCTCCTGGCATGGGATACAGGCCCGGGGAATACACTCATTGACAAAGCGGTTCGCCTGTACTCGCAAGGAAAGTTGGCCTATGATCCGGATGGATCCATTGCGGCGCAAGGAGTTGTAAACGATAAACTGTTATCATACTTGCTAAAACATGAGTTTTATGAACTTCCTCCTCCCCGATCAGCCGGGCAAGAGCAATTCGGTGATCAGTACTTCTCGGGGATTCTAGAACACTATGCGCCTGAAACCGATCAGGAGTTTAAAGATTTAATATTGACCCTCACAGTTTTAACAGCCCTCACCATCACTAACTCAGTTCAGAGTTTAATGAAACTCTACACTCCTCAAACTTTACATATAGGGGGAGGTGGTGCCTACAATAAAACTTTATTAAACTTGCTCATGGCGGCATTGCCATTCCTGGAAATCGCAGAGGTTGATCTTAAAGGGGTAAATCAAAGCAACAAGGAAGCTTTTGGTTTTGCTTATCTCGGGTACCTACACCTGAAGGGATTGCCTGGCAATATTCCCTCAGTTACCGGTGCAGAGCAAGAAACCATTTTAGGCGAGCTCTGCAATCCGGATAAATGATTATTCTCCCATTGGAGCTTCTTCCAGATAATGTTCAGTTAACTGTTCGGTAAGATATTTAAAAGCATCATCCACGCTATCTGTCCGATAACACATATCAATATCTTCAGGACTGATGGTACCGAAGTCTGATAAAGCCTGTAGATCAATTACTTTGTCCCAGAACTCGTTACCAAACATCATGACTGGCAAATGCTTGCTGATTTTCTGGGTTTGTATCAGAGTCAAGGTTTCAAACAACTCATCAAAAGTTCCAAAACCACCAGGGAAGGCAATCAAGGCTTTGGCCAGATAAACAAACCAGTATTTCCGCATAAAGAAATAATGGAATTCCATTTCCAATTCGCGGGATATATATGGATTACCTGATTGTTCAAACGGCAGCGAGATATTTAAACCTACTGAAAGTCCCTTGGCTTCAGCAGCTCCACGATTGGCAGCTTCCATAATTCCCGGACCACCACCTGTGGCGACGATAAATCGACGTCTGCCCTGGGTCAGTTTTTTTGACCAGCTTGTCATCTTGTAGGCCAACTCGCGAGCATCTTCATAGTAGCGCGACATCTTTAAATCACGACCGAGCTGTTCCAGTCTGGCTACATCATTGCCATTCGCTTTGGCTTTTTCAATAGCCTGTTCAACAATGTGTTTTGGTTGTGTCCTGGCGGAGCCAAAAAATACAATCGTGTCCTGGATTTTATTTTTCCGAAAAACCTCCTGTGGACCGATGTATTCGCTCATGATGCGCATCATCCGTCCTCTGGGGCTGTGGATTAATTCTTCATTGTCGTAAAATTTTTGTGTTCGTTTTTTCATTTTCTTTCTTTCCCTAAACTTCTTCTATAGGTTCTTGTCTTCTTTCAAAAGGACACGAAGATAGTCCGCAGGTCAGGGATTCATAGCTCAATATTAATACTGCAGAAACACCTGCTTCAAGCAAGTTTCCTGGATTTTCAGTCAGACCTGTTGGCGATGATTTTAATTATAAATTGATCGGGTGATTCTCACATCTGAAGAAGGAGGGCCCGGTAACTCAATAAGGTGAACTACCGGGCTAGGGAGACAAGTTAAACTTGTGGCAAGCCTTCTGTGGCTGCCAGACCAGTGGCCAGATCAGAATCATCTGGACGATAATCAGTCAATTTGCCGGCGTAGTAGGCATCATAAGCTGTCATGTCAAAATGACCATGACCGCTGAGATTGAATAAAATGGTTTTCTCTTCACCTGCTTCGCGGGCTTCAATTGCAGCATCTACAGCTCCCTTGATAGCGTGAGCGGATTCAGGTGCAGGAATAATTCCTTCTGTTTTCGCAAAGATATCAGCTGCATCGAAAACCTCTACCTGATGGTAGGCATAGGAATCAATCAGACCTTCACGCACAACATGGGACAACATGGGAGCCATACCGTGATAGCGTAATCCACCAGCGTGAATGCCCGGTGGCATAAACGTATGACCAAGGGTATGCATTGATACCAGAGGAGTCATCTGTGCCATGTCCCCAAAATCATAGGTGAATTTTCCTCGGGTGAGTGTAGGACAGGCGGTGGGTTCTATGGCGCGAAAATCAATATCAGCACCATTAATCTTATCACGCAGATATGGGAAAGCCAGCCCGGCAAAATTGCTACCGCCACCGACACATCCGATCACTATATCCGGGCTGTCTCCAGCAATTGCCATCTGCTTTTTGGCTTCCAGTCCAATTACTGTCTGATGTAACAAGACATGATTCAGCACGCTGCCGAGTGCGTATTTGGTATCATCACGTTGGGCGGCATCCTCAACTGCTTCAGAAATGGCAATTCCCAGTGAACCTGTACTGTCAGGGTCCTTTTCCAGGATGGCGCGCCCAAAGGCTGTATCCATGCTGGGACTGGGAACAATTTCGGCACCCCAACTCTTCATCATGGACCGACGATAAGGTTTCTGGGTAAAACTGACTTTTACCATATACACCTTTACGTCGAGACCAAACATTTGACCAGCCAGAGCCAGAGAACTTCCCCATTGACCCGCACCAGTTTCAGTTGCCAGTCGTTTCACGCCCTCCTGCTTATTGTAGTAGGCCTGAGCAATCGCTGTATTGGGCTTATGGCTTCCGGCAGGACTGACGCCTTCATATTTAAAATAAATCTTTGCTGGCGTTTTCAGGGCTGCCTCCAGACCCGTGGCGCGAATGAGGGGTGATGGCCTCCACATCTTGAGACCGTCCTGGACGGGTTCAGGAATTGGAATCTCCCTCTGCATGCTCATTTCCTGTTCAATCAGGGCCATTGGAAAAAGCGGGGCCAAATCATCAGGTCCCAGGGGTTGCAAAGTTCCAGGATTGAGCGGTGGCAATGGTGGTGTCTTCAGATCAGCTGCAATATTATACCAGCTTTGGGGCATTTCATCTTCTGAAAGAAAAATCTTCTTCACGGTTACTCCTAATGGTTATTGGTCAAATGTTGAAAGTCGAAAGTCGGATGCGTGAAATGTTCATTCCGTTTTTCCCTGCTTTTAGTATACCAGGTTTTGGATTTTTAGGTTTCGTCTCATTCGTATCTTTCGTTGTATAGTTTGTACATAAAAATCTATTCAATATGCATCGGGCTGATAGTAGTTCTGGATTTTGTGGTATCTGGGATGGCCCTGGCTATGACTACCAGATCCACCAAAATGAGGTACTAAAATTGTTATTTCTGAAAGCCGTCATCACTGTGATTTCTCAAGCTGCTTTAGCAAGTTCACAAAGCCGTTGTGGCCATATTTTAACTCGCGCGCTCCCCGTGAGACGGTACCGATGGCAACACCGAGCTGTTTGGCAATTTCACGTTGAGGCATACCCGTGTGTAATAATTTTATAATTTCCCACCTGAGAACCAGGTCTTCCAGTTCCTGCGGAGTGAGAAAATCCTGGAGCAATTTGCTCATCTGATCCTCCTCTGAGATTGATGCCAGGATACGGGAAAGTTCGGTATGATTAAATGCCTGTTTCATTGCACTGATACATTAGAACAATATTTCCATATTGCAAGTTTTTTGATTCGTTATTTTCCTCAACATAATTTTTTCGCTATTCCGCTGGAGCTGGAGAGATCCATCAACAAAGAGTCCCGATTTATAGGTAAAAAGTACAGACGAGATGCATCGCGTCTCTCCACCCAGGAATGCTGCAAATATTTTTTTATCGTTTAACTATTTTCGTTTAAGTTGAATCATGGCAAACGCATCTTCCATCATTCAAGCTCAAGGTCTCACAAAAATTTATGGCAAACTCAAAGCCGTAGCCGGTATTGATTTTCAAATTGAACCGGGTACCTGCTATGGCTTTCTCGGTCCCAATGGTGCTGGAAAGACCACCGTCATGCGCATGATCTACTGTGTCACACCCCTCACCTCAGGGACCCTCACGGTCAACGGTTTGAATGTCATAGAGAACATGAGTGGTGTAAAACGAGGCATTGGGGTAGTCACCCAGGATGATAGTCTGGACTATGACCTCAACGTCCTTAACAACCTGTTGGTCTATGCTCGCTATTACGATTTGAGTCGTGCTCAAGCAGTACGTCGGGCGGATGAGTTGATAGAATTCTTCCAGTTGAGCGAAAAGCGTATGGAAAATGTACGAACCCTCAGCGGGGGCATGAAACGTCGCCTGCAAATAGCACGAGCACTGATTAATAAACCCAGTATTCTGATTCTGGATGAACCCTCCACGGGGCTGGATCCCCAGGCACGGCACCATGTTTGGGCCAAGTGCCATGAGCTCATTGAACAGGGAGTCACCCTGCTCCTCACCACCCATTATATGGATGAAGCCGAACAGTTATGTGACCAACTCGCAGTCATGGACCGTGGTCATATTGTCACCGAAGGCTCACCCTGGGACTTGATTAAATCAGAGGTGTCACCCTCTGTAGTGGAGATTCGTGGGGAGGCGAATCAGCGACAGATCATTCTGGAAGCCGTGCAGGATCGCATCGATTTTCATGAGGCACTATCCGATCGCCTGCTACTCTATACTCCGGATGCCAATCCCCTTCACGCCCACATTCAAGCCATGGAAATTCCAGTTAAAACCTTACTCAGCCGACGATCCTCACTTGAGGATGTGTTTCTCAAGCTCACTGGCCGGGAGTTGATAGATTGAAAGCCAGAGCTCCTCGCGTAAGAGTACTGGCCGCACTGCGGGTATGGCAGCGAAATGCCACGGTCTATAAGCGTACCTGGAAGCTGAACATCCTACCCAACTTTTTTGAACCCTTCCTCTACCTCCTGGGTATGGGCCTGGGACTGGGCGCTTACATCACAGAGATGGAGGGGATTCCCTATATCGAATTCATCGCCCCCGGATTACTCATCTCGAGCATTATGTGGGGTGCCACGCTGGAGACCACCTACAACGTGTTTGTCAAAATGAACTTTGATCGTATATACGATGGCATCCTCTCCACTCCTGTCAATCCCAAGGATCTGGCTCTGGGTGAATTGTTCTGGGGAGCTACTCGCGGTTCTATTTACGGTGGGGCGTTCCTGTCAATCCTGTTCGTTTTTGGAATGGGTCTGCACTGGGGAATTCTACTGATTTTTCCACTACTTTTTATCATCGGGTTTATGTTCGCCACCATTGGACTCATCTTCACTTCAATGATCAAAGAAATTGAGTTATTCAATTATTTCTTCACCTTGTTTTTGACCCCGCTGTTTCTCTTTTCCGGCATCTTCTTCCCCATGAGTCAGTTGCCAGAAACAGTACAGATCATCGCCTGGTTCACCCCACTTTATCATGGTGTCGAGCTCAGCCGAGGAATCTTTAATCAGATCTGGAGCATTCATTTAATGTGGCATTTCCTGTGGATGATCGTCGTCACCTATTTGAACACCTATCTGGTCCTGAAGGCCATTCACAGAAGGTTGTATACCTAGGAACCAAATGAGGATCACATCCAAGCGACAATTCGAATCGTCGCCTGGTCAACCAAAAATCTCTATCTAAAATTAAATTTCGCGGCGCAGGCGTGCCACAGGTATACTGAGTTGCTCGCGGTACTTGGCAACCGTACGACGGGCGATTGGAAACCCTTCTCCCTGAAGCATTTTTGAGATGGCCTCATCTGAGATGGGGTGGGATTTATCTTCTTCTTCAATGATCACTCTGAGACGCTCTTTAATCCGACGGGTGGAGATATTCTCTCCATCCTCAGCCTCAATACCCTCGCTGAAGAAATAACGTAGCTCCAGCGTACCCCAGTCAGTCTGGGCATATTTCCCGCTGGTCACACGACTGATGGTGGAAATATCCATGCTGATATCCTCAGCAATATCCCTGAGAACCATGGGTTTCAAATGGTCCTTCCCAAACAGGAAAAAGCCTTTCTGACGCTCAATGATGGCATTGATCACCTTTAACATGGTGATACGGCGCATCTGAATCGAATTGATAAACCATTTGGCCGACTCGACCTTCTTTTTCAGGAATAGCTTTGTGTCGGTATCCAGCTTGCGCTGGTTATTGAGCATATTCTTATAACTGCCTGAAATGCGCAATTCCGGAATGAAAGAATCGTTCAATGTGACAACAAATTCTCCATCCTGTTCACGGATATAAAAATCGGGTGTAACATAATTCGTCTTGGGGTCCAGATATCCACTTCCCGGTTTGGGATTCAGGTGAGATATGAGCTCTTCAGCCTCACGCAGCCCACTTTTTGTGAGATGCAATTTACGCAGGATCCGCTCAAAGCGTTTGTTGGCAAATTCATCGAAATAATCCCTGATGATCAAATGCGCTGGGGTGTCGGGGTGAATTTTTTCCACCTGAATCAGCAAACACTCCTGGAGTGTACGCGAGCCAATACCCAGAGGATCCAATTGCACCAGCATGGCGTGCAATCTTTCGATTAACTCAAGTTCAACTTCAAATTTTTCCGCGATGAATTCCAGCTCCATCATCAGATAGCCGCGGTCATCAATACTCCAGACCATTTCTTCGATAATGGTCTTTTCCTGAGCCGTGAGATGCAGGGTGGCTATCTGCTCAAGCAGATCTTCTGAGAGGCTGGGGGTATAGGCATTTTGAATCTCAACCTCTTCAGCACTCTTGTCATAGTATTCTTTGGCTTCATAGCCATCATTTGAGAAGTAATCTTCCAGATCGATTTCAGGTTCTTCTGTCTCAGCCTCTTCTTCAGGATTGTCCAGTTCTTCAATATCTTCCTGAAGCTCCAGGAGTGGATTGATCTCCAACTCGGTCTTGATGCGCAGTTCCAACGCCAGTGATGGCAGCTGCAGCAAGGTTGACAGCAGAATCTGCTGGGGTGTCAGGGTCTGTTTTAGTTCAAGATGTTGTGATAGTTCCACAGTACTTATCGATCTAGTTTGAAATTACTGCCGAGATACAATTTTCTGGCCTGTTCGTCGTTTGCCAGAAACTCAGCATTACCTGATAATAATATTTTCCCCTGAAAAAGCAAATAACTGCGATCCGTAATTGACAAAGTTTCGTGAACATTATGATCAGTGATCAAAACGCCAATACCTTTGGTCTTCAACGTCAAAACAATCTGCTGAATATCCTCAACAGCAATGGGATCGACACCGGCAAAGGGCTCATCTAGTAGAATAAAACTCGGATCCGTAACCAGGGCACGGGCAATCTCTGTGCGGCGTCGTTCGCCACCACTTAACTGGTTACCCTTATTTTTGCGAACATGGGCGATGGACAATTCTTCCAGCAACCGCTCTAGTTTCTCTTCCTGCCCAGCCTTGTCAATATCAAGGGTTTCACACACCAGCCTCAAATTATCCTCAACACTGAGTTTACGAAAAATGCTGGCTTCCTGCGGCAGATACCCAATACCCGAGCGAGCCCGTTTGTACATGGGGGATCTGGTAATTTCCTCATCTCCCAGATAGACGTTCCCCGAATTGGGTCGGATCATGCCAGTTACCATATAAAAAGTGGTGGTCTTACCAGCTCCATTGGGTCCCAAAAGCCCCACAACTTCTCCAGTTTTAACCTCGATGGAGGCATCGCTCACTACTGTTCGCTTGCCGTATTTTTTAAAGAGATTTTTTCCGCTAAGGATGGTGTCAGTCATTACCGAACTCACGATAGGTTACACCAGTAGGATTGGTAATGGTCCAGTTTTCAAGATTGGAGTCAGATTCAAATCCGACGCCATAGAGCGTGTCCGTTTCAGTGGTTAAAATGATGGCCTGATCGGTAAATATGGTTTCCTTGTTTTCGTTCCAGTGCAAAATGCTGGTAGATAGGGTCATGCCCGAGTCTGAATCGACGTACACATTACCCCGCGCAGTAAACAGGTGGCGCTTGTCATCAATGCGCCCAGTATCAGCTGTCATGGTAGAGGTATGCACCCCTTCCAGGTCAAAAAAGTCCAGCGAAACTTTTCCAATAAAGACTATTTCTTTAGGATCATCATAGTGGGCAGAGTAGGCGGCGCGGGCTTGAACATTTTCTTTCCCTACCGAATTAATGCGGATGACCGGATTCCAACTTTCCTGTGAGGGAACGCGTACCTCAACAGCCTTACCGTCATCCAGAGATTGGCCCACAGGGTCACAGGCAGTCACAAACATGATAGCCAGAATAATTAATATGAATCGCTGCATCATGGACTTAATGTAACCAGTGTTTGAAATAAAGTCAGGAAAAAAGCTGGCGATTTGATTATTTTGGCATAGTCTTAGATTGAATGCAAAAAATGCACCATTAGGAGTGACAACTTGAAAACTTTCCGCCAAAGCCTTACTGATAAAGTCCTTGTTTTTGATGGAGCTATGGGAACCAGCATACAGCAGCTACAGCTCAACAGTGATGATTTCTGGGGCAAAGAAGGCTGCAATGAACTCCTCGTGCTTTCCAAGCCCGAAGCTATCCAGTCCATCCACGCCGGCTTTCTGGATGTGGGCTGTGATGTTATCGAAACTGATACCTTTGGGGGCACCCACATCGTTCTGGGAGACTATGATCTCACAGACCGAGTTTATGAAATTAATTTGAGAGCCGCTCAACTTGCACGATCCGTAGCCGACCAATTTTCCAATCCGGCCCATCCTCGCTATGTCTCTGGCTCCATGGGTCCAGGAACTCGCCTCCCCTCTTTGGGACATATATCGTATCAGGAACTTTATCTGGCTTATAGAGAGCAAGCCGCGGGACTTATCGACGGTGGTGTCGATGTATTGCAGGTGGAAACAGTCCAGGATCCCCTTCAGGCAAAGGCCGCATTGAATGCCGTTTACCATATTCTAAAAGAAAAACGAGTCGATCTACCTGTAATGGCTTCGGTCACTATGGAAACCACAGGTACCATGTTACTGGGAACCGATATGCTGGGTGCTTTAACCACCCTGGAGCCCTATCCACTGGAAGTCGTTGGTTTGAATTGTGGAACTGGCCCCAAAGCCATGAGCGAGCATCTTCATTCTCTGTCAGCCCATTCGCCCTTCCCCATCTCAGTGATTCCAAATGCTGGGCTTCCTCATAATATTGATGGTGAAATGGTCTACGATCTCACTGCCAATGAACTAGCACACGATTTGGGGCATTTTATTTCCGGAATGGGTGTCAGTGTGGTGGGTGGATGTTGTGGAACCACAACTGAGCATCTAAAGTCCGTGGTTGAACACGCCGGACAACTCAATCCAGCCAGTCGGGAACCTGAATTTACTGCTGGTGCCACCTCACTCTATGCTGTTTCTTCATTCAAACAGGAGCCCAGGCCGCTAATTATTGGCGAACGTACCAATGCCAATGGTTCCAAAAAATTCAGAGAGATGTTGCTGACCGGCGACCTGGATGGCATGGTCAGCATGGCCCGGGACCAGGTGGCTGAAGGTGCTCACATCCTGGATGTCTGTGTAGCCTATGTGGGACGCGATGAAGCAGCTGATATGGATGAATACATCAGCAGCTTGAATAGCCAGATATCCATTCCCATTATGATCGACTCTACTGAAACCCAGGCTATAAGAACCGCCCTGGAGCGCATTACAGGTCGAGCCATTGTCAACTCGATAAATCTGGAAGACGGTGATGAAAAGGCAGAAACCGTCATCAAGCTTTGTCGTGAGTTCGGTGCCGGACTGGTCTGCCTTACCATCGATGAAGATGGCATGGCAAAAACTGCCGAACAGAAATTGGCTGTGGCTAAAAGGATCTATGAACTGGCCGTGGTCAAACATGGGATGCGGGAGAGTGATCTGTTTTTTGACCCCCTCACTTTCACGCTGGCCTCTGGGGATGAAGAATTTCGTGATTCAGCCATGGAAACGCTTGAGGGTATTCGACTCATCAAGCAAACGTATCCACAAGCATTCACCAGCCTGGGTGTATCCAATGTTTCCTTCGGCCTGAAACCAGCCACCAGACATCTGCTTAATTCCGTTTTTCTCAACATGGCCATCGAAGCTGGTCTTGATGCCGCCATTCTCCATGCTGGTCGGATTCAACCCTATTACAAGATCAAAGACAGTGATAAGAAAGTCTGTGAAGATCTGATCCTGGATAAACGAACCAAAACCTATGATCCGCTGACAAAGTTACTTGAATTGCACACTGATCTGGTGAAGGCTGCCAAAACCAAAGTCGATCTATCTTCCCTACCACTTAAAGAAAGACTGGCTAGTAGAATTATAGAAGGAAACAGATCAGGGCTTGAACCAGACCTTGAGTTAGCATTGAAGGAATATTCTGCACTGGATATTGTTAACAATATTCTGCTGGATGGCATGCAGGAAGTCGGCGAGCTTTTTGGCGCTGGTAAAATGCAACTACCCTTTGTACTACAATCAGCCGAAACCATGAAAGCATCCGTAAGCTATCTGGAACCCTTCATGGAAAAAACTGATGCCTCAGCCAAGGGTAAAATTATTCTGGCAACGGTGAAGGGTGATGTCCATGATATTGGTAAAAACCTGGTTGATATCATTCTCAGCAACAATGGCTTTGATGTGGTTAATCTGGGTATCAAGGTCTCAGTTGAGGCCATGCTAAAAAGCTTTCAGGATGAGCAAGCTGATGCCATTGGGATGAGTGGTCTCCTGGTAAAATCCACCATCATCATGAAAGAGAACCTGGAAGTCCTCAATGATCATGGGGTTACTCCCCCAATTATTCTGGGTGGGGCGGCTTTAACGCGTGCCTATGTGGAAGAGGACTTACGTAAAACCTATCCGGGGTCACTAGCCTATGCTCGAGATGCTTTCGATGGCTTAAACTTCATGCAACAGATCGAAGCCGGCACACTTGAGCAGGAATTGGCTAAACGGACACCTGTTAAGAAAGGGCGGACTCCCAAGGCAGCCAAACAGGACTTTGAAATCCTGGCTCCCTCAGGATTAATCCCAGAGCCACCCTTCTGGGGGCAGAGAGTTGTAGATGATGTGAAGCTATCCACACTCTTCCCATATATCAACCAGTCCGCATTGTTCCGAGGCCAATGGGGCTACAAGCGAGGCAAAGTTAGCGCTGAAGAGTATGCGCGGCTGGAGCAGGAGACAATCTTCCCTACTTTTGAAAAGCTTTCTGAACGGGTCGTGAAGGAGCAGTTACTCTCTCCCAAAGTACTCTATGGATACTATGCCTGTCAGTCGGAAGGCGATAGACTTTGGATTTACGCAAAGCCACAAGACGAGCAGCCGGCACATTATATCGACTTTCCACGTCAAGCTGAAGCCCCTGGGCGTTCACTCCCAGATTTCTTCCGCAGTGTGGAATCAGGTGAACGTGATGTGCTAAGTTTCCAATTGGTAACCGTAGGGGAAAAAGCTACGGAATATGCCCAGGACCTCTACAACCGGAATGAGTACACCGAATATCTCTATTTCCATGGTTTTGCCGTAGAAACGGCTGAGGCCCTGGCCGAATACTGGCACCAACAGATCCGACGAGAGTTGAACATACATCATGAAGATGGTGATGAAGTCAAGCTGCTCTTCAGACAAAAATATCAGGGTAGTCGCTATTCATTTGGCTATCCGGCCTGTCCTGAACTCAAGGATCAAAAATTGATCTTCAAATTACTTGATGCAGAATCACATGGTATAAGCCTGACAGAGGAGTTTCAGATTGTTCCGGAGCAGAGTACTTCAGCCATTATAGTTCACCACCCAAAGGCTAAATATTTCTCGGTTTGATTGATTCATACTAACGATGTCGTAGCCTGCAGAAGCCGGGGATCAAGATCCTTCGACAAGCTCAGGATGACCCGACTTAAACGTCTCCCAGATTAAGTCATTCTGAATGAGCGAAGCGGAATGAAGAATCTTGGTCCTTCAACCGATGACTCAGATTATCCAGGTTGAGGATCAAGATCCTTCGAGCTCAATGTCCGGAATTGAAACCTTGAGATGATGGGGGTCAACTCATCTTAAAAATTGATCCTGGCCCCAAAAAATGGCAACAAGGGTAGCATGTATGACGTAAAGCGTGTGGCGTAGTCATCTGACCAGTAGTACTCGTAAATATTCTTGTGATTCAGCGCATTGATCAACTCCAGATAGGCCTCAGCTTCATACTTCTTAAAAATTTTCCGCTGCAAGGAAACCCTCAAATCAATTCGCTGGTAAGACGGATATCTTGAGCTGCCTTTCTTCTCAAAAACAATTTCACCCAGCTCATCGTAAAGCACATTACCATTGCTGCCACGTTCTGGGGCTGTCCAGGGAAATCCGCTACCATAACTATAGTGGACATCTACATACACCCGTCTGAAGATGTTGTAGCGTCCCACAATGGAAAGGGTATGGCGTTGATCAAATTCCCGGTAATAGTAATAGGGCTCAATACCCTTTTCTTTGGTGACCCCATAGGAATAACTCAACCATCCAGAGAGTCGTTGCTTGGGGACTTCCCTATTCTGTAGGAATATTTCACCACCGTAGGCAAATCCCTCACCAGAATTGTCTGGGATAAAATTGGCTGCAGAATCCTGCTGAATAACCAGGTTCTCTAGATTTTTGTAATAACCCTCCAGCTTGATCAGATAGTCTGGTGCAGGATTAAACTCAACCCCCAATAGATTATGCTCCGCCTTCTCCGTACCCAGGGTGATAGTTTCAAACAAGTTCCATTCAATGGATCGTTCAAATCGTTCAAACAGGGAAACAAAATTGGGAGCCTGGTAATAGTGACCCCAACCCCAATGCAGACTGGTCTTGTCATTCAAGACATAACGCAAGGAAAGCCTCGGGCTATAAACCCACTCCTGTGTGAAGGTGGAGTAGTCAGCCCGCACCCCGGCTAGCATACTTAGGACGGGTGGGAGAACTTTCCATTCATCCTGAAGATAGAACCCAGTTAGGGAGGATGCATTTTGTAATCGTATGTCACGATCGACGATAGCGCCATCACCATCACGTCGATCATCTGGATTGTCAGCATAGTATGAGCTGGAATCCATGAGCATATCGATCCCAATATCTGTAATCAGGTCTGAGATGGCCATTCCCATTTTCAAAGCATGGGCTGGTGTGAGGATGTGGGTCAGATCTTCTCTGATCTCCATCTTGCGCATATCGATCACCGGGGTGTAATGAAAATCGCCGGCCTTAAAATCCATGGTCCAGGTATCATTGAATCTAGATAGGGTTAAATTTGAAAGGGAAACATCACTGAAAGCATTCACCCAGCCTACACTGGACAGACGGCTATCAATAAAATTGCTCAGGCTAAAGAAGTCCTCATCCTGGAAAAGATCCATATCCTCACCTTCCCCCTCAATCTCCAGCTCGGTCAGAATCATTTCCTCGCGGGAATCTGAAAAATTGATTCTGAGTTTCTGCTCGGGTGACAGGTCATAAACGACTTTGGCCTGGATATCTCTGAAATTGGGAAATACCGTTCCAGTGGGTATATCAGGCAATTCACCGAGCAGAATGTCATAGTAGGTTCTGCGTCCAGAAAGCAGCCAGGAGCCCTCCTCACCGCTGCCTGGCAATGGACCTTCAGCAAAGACGCGCATATCAATCAAGCTGCCACTGAGCTTGCCATTAGATTGGAATCGATCCCCTTCACGATTGCGGGCAATCAACACGGATGACAGCTTATCACCATATTGGGCTGAGAACCCTCCCGGCAGCAGTTCCACAGACTCCACAACATCTGGATTGAACATGCTGATGGGACCTCCCAAGGCCTTTAACCGGTATGGGTTGAAGACTGGTACATCATCCACAATGATTAAATTCTGATCCGGGGTGCCTCCACGTACATAAAATTGAGCCGAGGCATCCGAACGAGCAATCACACCTGGCATGGTGGTAATTCCGCGGAATATATCTTCCCCACCACCGGCCAGAGCCATGATCTCCCGCGGCTTTAAATCCCGGCGACTGGGACTGAGTTGCTCTGAGGATTCATCGCGTTTGTTCCGGGTAACTGTGACTGCGCCCATCTCTATAGAGATAGGTTCTAGCTCAATTGCAAGCGTGGTTGTTTGCTGATTGGCGATGTGTACCTGACGCACAATTCTGGCTTTATAGCCAACCATTCTGATATGCAGTCTATATTCACCAATGGGAATGTTTTGAATAATGAAATCACCATTTGCATCGGCCGCTGCTCCCAGGCGGGTTCCATCAAGAATAACATTCACACCTGGGAGAGATTCACCAGTATTGATATCACGAATGCTTCCCACCAGTGAACCAGAACCTGCACACCAGATTTCAGTTGACATGAGCAGGAAAACTACAGCTCCTAAATATTTCAAATTGAATTTCACCCTATGAAAATTTGGGCTCAACGTCCTAATTCACAATGGAAATTTTAAGTTAGTTTTAAAATTAATATCATTAATATGAAGCCATGAATACCAATAACATCACCTTTTATAAATTGCAGATGCAGGAAGTATTCTCATGAATAAGCTGGGAACATTTGCTGGTGTTTTCACACCTACCATCTTGACCATTCTGGGGGTTATCATGTACCTCCGACTGGGCTGGGTAGTTGGAAACGCCGGGTTTGGAGGAGCGCTTGTGATCATCCTACTGGCCAAGATGATCACAGTAACCACGGGTCTGTCTATTGCAGCCATTGCTACCAATACCCGAGTGGGTGCCGGCGGTTCCTATGCCCTGATCTCCAGGTCTCTGGGTCTTGAAGCTGGTAGCGCCGTAGGGATTCCGCTCTATCTATCTCAAACTCTGGGTGGCGCCATGTATATCTCTGGTTTCACAGAGGCCTGGATCGCACTATTCCCAGCCCATGACCCCATAATTGTTGGAATCTCAGTTCTCTTAATGGTTCTTGGAGTCAGCCTTCTGGGTGCTCAGTTTGCCATGCGCACCCAATATGTAATCATGTTTGTCATTGCCGCTTCACTGGTCTCCTTCTTTGCAGCAGCAGGTGAAGCCACACCCCAAATTGCAGCCTGGGGGAATTTTCCTGAGGCTCCTTTCTGGGTCATATTTGCCATCTTCTTTCCGGCGGTGACAGGCATCGAGGCTGGCGCTGCCATGTCAGGTGACCTGAAGGATTCAAAAAGGTCCCTGCCCCTGGGTATGCTTTCTGCCATCGCAGTATCATTTATTGTCTACGTAGCCGTGGCTTTTCATCTGGATCATCTGGCAACTCCAGAAGCTCTGGTATCCAACACTACCATCATGATGGACATCTCCAGATGGAAACTGGTCATTGCTGCAGGTGTTCTGGGTGCCACACTATCATCGGCACTGGGCTCAGTTGTGGGTGCACCACGAACCCTCATGGCCATGGGTTCTGATAAGGTCATCCCCTTTTTCCGTTTGTTTGCCAGACGGACCAAAGCCGGTGAACCGGTCTTCTCCATCATTTTCACTGCTCTTGCTATTCTGGTGAGTCTGCTCCTGGGTGATCTCAACACGATTGCTCCACTGCTCACCATGTTCTTCCTCATTACCTATGCCACAATCAACATTGCTGTTGCATTGCAGTTGGGTATCGGGATTCCTTCCTTTAGACCCCGCTTCAAGGTGCATATCAGCATTCCCATTATTGGTTTTCTCTGGGCAGTCATCGTCATGTTTATGGTAAATCCAATTTTTGCTGGCATCGCCTGGCTGCTCATTATTACGGCGTATCTGATTCAGGTAAAACGTGGACTGCAAGCTCCCTGGGGTGATGTTCGTGCTGGAATGTTCATGGCCATTGCGGAGTGGTCTGCCAGGCAATCTGAGAAATTAAAATCTCATCCTAAGACCTGGAAACCTAACATCATGGTTCCCGTGGAAGATCCCCTAACCTGGGGTCACCGTATGGGTTTTCTCACGGATATTGTTTTTCCGGCCGGTACCTTGCGCCTATTCTCAGTTAAAATTGCCGAGGAAAGTGTTAATTCCATAATCCGTTCATTCAGCAACCGAATCTTTGGGCGAGGACCCGAGCTTAGAGAGCATTCAGCCGAACACGACCAAAAGGAGAGTCAATTGCTTGACCTGGCAGCTCCCTTGAAAGCTGAGGATTTGTTGGTCACCACTTCAGTGATTGAATGTCGGCACTTTCTGGAGGGGATCAGCATCACAGCTCAGGTTATGCGCAGCATGTATTTCCCACCCAATATCATGTTCTTGAGTATGAGTGATGATCGCTCCAAAGATGCGCGTTTAGAAGACATGATTGCCATCGCGGTCAGGGAGAAGATGGGGATAGCTGTGTATTCTCAACATAGCAAAAATGCATTGGGCAATAAAGATACCCTGAATGTGTGGCTACGTCGTTCCAGTCCCAATAAGGACCTGGCAATTCTCATGGCCATTCAGCTTAATCGGAACTGGGGCGGGCAGCTCAGGTTTATCACTGTGGTTGCCAATGAGGATGATGGTACGCGTGCTCGTGCAGCTCAGGAAAGACTTATTGATCGAGCCCGGCTTCCAATCTCGACAGAGACAGTTATCCTGGTGGGTAATTTCAAGAAAGTTCTCAGTTCTGCGCCACAAGCGGATCTCAATATTTTTGGCATCTCAAATGAGCTGGATGGTGATACCATGCATAAACTTTCAGCCTCAGTTAACACCTCCTGCCTGTTTGTAAAAGATAGCGGTGGCGAAAGCATGGTGGTTTAAATTAATGGCAGTTTTCTAACACATCAAGGGGACAGCAACCATGTCTGAACCAAACACACCTGAGCGAAAGAAGTTTCTGGAGATAATACAAATCAGCATTGGGATATTAGGTCTCATCGGGTTGATCCTGTTCGGGTGGCCCTCCCCTGGATTGCGTCCAAAGCTCTATGAACTCTACCTGGCAGGAGTCTGGGCCTTATTGGCTCTTTCAGGTAGCTCATCCTACTGGAACTGGAAAGCAAGTCACTGGTCCAGAAAGGTAATGGCCATCGCAGCCCCCCTGGCCGTTCTGCTTTACTTACAGAAATATTTCCTGGGATAGTCACACGGTGTATACTCAAATAGGCGAACGCGACTTTTTTTAATTCGGACTGATTACTCTGCTTTTGTGATTGCAATGCTTGCTATTACAAACTAAACTACAGCCATGACGGTTCTCTTCTCCAGAAAATGTGAATACGCCCTCCAGGGCATCCTCTATCTGGCGGAGAAGCAGGACCAGGGTAATATTTCCGCAGATCAAATCGCCAAAGACCTCTCCATTTCAAAAGATTTTATTTCCAAGACACTCCAGAGCCTGGTTAAAGAAGGTATTGTTCTCAGCTCCAGAGGTAAGACCGGTGGATTTGCGCTTGCCAGGGCCCCGGAAGAATTGTCACTCCTGGATATCATTCTCGTAATTGATGGCAATGGGGTGTTCGAAAGTTGTGTCCTGGGCTTACCTACCTGCGGATCAGACTCACCCTGTTCCGTTCATGAACAATGGGGCCCCCTGAGGGAGGCTTCCCGCCAGATGCTGGCAAATACCACAGTGGCACAATTCAAACCGACCAATGAGACTGACAAATAAATAAAAGGGGTAGCTTTATGAAACGTTTATCGGTAATCGGCCTTATCCTGGTAGTAGCAATGACAATTGGACTTGCTTCAACTACCCAGACTGCCGGCAAGTGTATGACCTGTCACAAAGAGAAAACCTCAGGCATGTACAAGCAATGGTTGGGTTCAAACCATGCCGATCACAATGTGACCTGCTATGACTGTCACGCTGCTGACCGCAAAGATCCCGATGCTTTCAAGCATGAAGGTGCCTGGATCGCTACCCTGGTTACCCCTCTGGATTGTGGTCGCTGCCATCCCAATGAAACTGAGGAAGTGTCCAACTCATACCATGCCCATGCTGGTGAAATTCTTGAGTCTGCAGATGCCTATCTGGCACATGTTGCCGGTGGCCACCCTATTGCTGTAGTTGGTTGTGAAACTTGTCACGGATCAAAAGTTCTGATCGACCCAGATTCACCCAACAAATTATCAAAATTATCTTGGCCAAACTCTGGTATCGGTCGCATCAACCCTGATGGTTCTAAGGGAAGCTGTACTGCCTGTCATACGCGACATACATTTGATAAAGCCCAGGCCAGACAACCCGAAGCTTGCTCCAAATGCCACCTGGGACCTGATCATCCTCAGAAAGAGGTCTATGAGGAATCCAAACATGGTAACACCTACTACACCAATATTGACAAAATGAACCTGGATGCAGATAAATGGGTGGTGGGTGAAGATTATCATATCGCCCCGACCTGTGCTACCTGCCATATGTCTGCCTCTCCAAACCAGAAAGTGACCCACGATGTTGGTCAACGTATTTCCTGGACACTGAGGCCACCCATTTCCAAGCGCAAAGACAACTGGCAAGCGAAGAAAGAGAACATGCAGGATGTGTGTGCAGCCTGTCACGAAAAACAATTTGTGGACAATTTCTATTATCAGTTCGATGGGGTTGTAAGGTTATACGACAATAAATTTGCCAAACCAGCCACTGAAATCATGAAGATGCTGAAGAAGAATAAACGTCTGAAACGTCCCGCATCCTTCAGCAACAAGATCGAATGGGTGTATTGGGAACTCTGGCACCATGAGGGCCGTCGCACACGCCACGGAGCTGCCATGGCTGGCCCAGACTATGCTTGGTGGCATGGTATGTATGATGTAGCACAGAACTTCTATTTTGAATTCCTGCCTGAAGCTGAACACTACAATGATCCTGAAGTGAATGCCTATATCGATGAATTGCTCAATGAGAATCCTATGCATAACTGGTTGAATCGTCCAACTTCTGAATTGAAGCAGGAGATTAAGTCCGGTGAGATGCAAAAGGTCTACGAGAAAATGTTCGAGGAAGATAAGTAGGCTCAGACCATGAAATTCAGCAGTAAATACCTGCAATTCATCCGGGGTGTTTCTCAGAATGCCATCGGTCGCATTGGTGTGGCGCTCACAACATCGGCCTTCTTCATGTTCCTTCTCATGGAGATCGCTCGCCTCACTGGCCTCATCACCAATGCCTATATCGGTCTGATCTCATATCTTGCCTTACCAATCCTGTTTATTCTTGGGCTGGTGCTCCTTCCCATTGGCTGGAAACGACTTCAGAAACAGTCAGGGCGACCCACAAATGAACTTTTAAAAGAGACTTTTGAGAGTTCTGGTGTCAAGGGTGGTTTTGCTGGTTCAAATTTGTTCCAGACCATTACGATTCTGACATTAGTGAATGTTCTGTTCATGGTTTTAGCCAGCACACAGACCTTGCAATTCATGGATGAGCCGGAGTTTTGCGGAACTGCCTGTCACACAGTTATGAATCCGGAATGGCAAACCTATCAGGTGTCTGCACATGCTAATGTAAAATGTGTCTCCTGCCACGTGGGCGAAGGAGCTGAAGCCTTGCTGGAGTCCAAGCTAAATGGACTGTGGCAGATGATCAGTTTGAGTTTTGATTTATACGAGCGCCCCATCCCCACTCCTGTGCATCAATTACGGCCAGCTCGTGAAACCTGCGAAAAATGCCATTGGCCTGCCAAGCATTATGGGGATGAGCTAATCAAGAAAGTCAGCTATACAAACGAGGAGTATACGCAGGCACAGTATACCACACTGGCCATCAAAATCGATGCGGACCATGGATCGGACGCAGTGGGTGTTCATTGGCATATTGACGAGGGTGTTTCAGTTACTTACGATGCCGTCGATGACCAGCGGTCCAAAATAAAATCCATTCATGTGGATTATGCCGACGGAAGATCTCAACAGTTTAAGAACAATAGAATTGATGCAGATACTCCTGTTCTGGAATCTCGGGAAATGGATTGTGTAGACTGTCACAATCGAGCCACCCATGTATACCGTCAGCCTGAGTCTATTGTGGATGAATTGATTGGGAACGGCATCATCCCAGATGATATTCCCTATATCCGGAGGGAAGCCCTGGATGCCTTGCGCACCAAATCGGCATCCAAGGAAAAGGGTCTGGAGCAAGTAGGACGACACCTCCTGGCATTTTACAAAAAGCACTATCCTGATATTTTTTATAACAGGTCAGACGATCTGGAACAAGTCGGTGATATACTCAAAACACGGTATGATACTTACATTCACCCCGGTATGAATATTGGATGGGGAGCCTATCCTTCCCATCTGGGTCATGACAATAACCAGGGTTGTTTTCGATGCCATAACGAGAACATGGTATCTGAAGATGGCTCAAAAGTGGCCTATGACTGTACAGTTTGTCACGACATTTTTGCCTTTGAGAGTAAATCGACCTATGCCTTTATGACACCTGCAGACTCGACCCACCCGGAGGCAGCCATGCACGATTATTTAAGAAGCAGTAAATTCTGAGGATGATATATGACTGAAACATCGGGGCTTAGCCCTGCCGAACTATTAGATCTTAAGACTTCAATTAGTATTAATCAAAATGCTATCGTGAGTAAAACATTGAGAAAATCAGCAGGAATGAACCTGACACTTTTCGCCTTTGATGAGGATCAGGGTCTCAGTGGTCACTCAAGCCCCATGGATGCCTATGTTCAGGTTTTGTCAGGTAGGATGAAGGTCACCATTGGTGATCATACAAGCACCCTGGAAGCGGGTCAAATGATCCTTATGCCAGCCACTGTGAACCATGCCCTGGAGGCCCTTGCACCTTCAAAAATGTTGCTTACTATGGTAAGCGTAGAAAAATTATGAATGAGGAAACAATGAATAAAGTACACGGTCACGAAGTCATGCACATGATGGTCAACGCTCAAACGTCTTATAGTCGGGACTCATTGAGAGCAGCCATTCACAATAAATTTGGTGAAGACACACGTTTTCATACTTGCTCAGCTGAAGGTATGGATGCGGATGACTTGATAAACTTCCTAGAGCAAAAGGGAAAATTCCATACTGAGGGAAGCGGTTTCACTACAGCACCGGAGAAAATTTGTAATCACTAGATTTGGATCCCTACTCGACGACAAGCCTCTACACTGAAGCTTCTTGTTAATATCAAGTAATTTCATTTAAAATGATTTTCAATTGGGACAATTTTTATCTATCTTTTTTAAATCATGATGATTATGTACCAGTTCGTCATTCCTGAATGTGCAAAATATCAGTTTATTCTGGCTGCTTGACGTGGTTAGAACCCTCTTGAATAAGTATCTCCTAAACAAATACCCTGATGTAGATGGGGAGAAATACTTTCAGGCACGTGCCCTGAGTTTGCTGCATATATTTTTACCTATTCTCATGGCCACAGTATTGATACTTGGCTATGCTGATGCGTCTATGAGGGTTATGATTGGTGGGATACTTATCACCAGTTTGGCCTCCCTCCTTTTTTTAAGCCTGGGGTATCTGACCACTGTTACGCTCACTTCATATACAATGATTGGTTTATTCGCCACGCTGATTGTTTTTAACAGAGACATCTACAACAACTATGAGACCTACATGCTGGCGACATTCCACATGTTTATCGTTGTAGTATCTTCCCTTCTGACCTACCAGCGACGCTATACAATTTTTACAACTGCACTGGGAATACTCTATTTGGTTTTGCTGTACTTTCTCCGAGCTATACCCTTTCAAAGTGAGCTAAATCCCTTAGAAATTGATGATTACCTGGTTGCAATAGCCCTCTTGGCCATGGCAGGATTTATCATTGCCAGCACGGTTAATCGGAGGAAGAGACTGTTGGAAATCGCCAATGAAGAGACCAACCAGAATATTGCCAAAGCCAAAGCATTGAAGGAGAGCCTGGAAGAGAAAGACATCCTGCTCAACGAGGTACACCACCGCGTGAAGAACAATCTGAACGTGGCTATCAGTTTGCAGCGGCTGCAAATTCGCAACCTGGACCCTGAAAATGAAGCTGTGGCAGCACTCCAGGAGAGTATTGGTCGGCTCAACTCAATGGCCCAGGTTCATGAACGCCTCTACGCAGCTGGCAATCTTAAGGCGGTAGATTTTAAGCCATATATTGTGGCTATCAGTGATGCTGTGGTCAGGTCCTTCGAAAAACCCAATATTAAATTTATAGTGAATGTTGAAGACGGATTCAGTATTGAATTAACCCGGGCTGTCCCCTGTGGCCTTATACTGAACGAACTCATCACCAATATCTGTAAACATGCCTACCCCAATGATGAACCAGGGGTTGCTGAAATCACATTCACCCTTTCCATGGATCATATGGTGACCTTGATAGTTAGTGACGAAGGAGTTGGCATACCGGATACAGACTGGAATGCCTCGAATTCGTTGGGAATGTATTTGATAAATATGCTCACCGAGCAGTTGGCTGGCACTTTGAGCATAGAGAGCAGTGCGGGTACTACCGTCATTATTTCCTTCCCGCTGTCAGATTAGGACAATGACTCTATCTCCAGGTTTTTGGGAGCGACCTATCCATTATTCTTCTGAGCACAAACCCTCATTTTCCATGCATGGAAAGATTTATGAGTCTTGCTGAGTAAGGATACTAGCAACCCGTTCCACCTCTGCAAATACTCGCAATAGGTTCCCACTCCAAATCTTGGCTATATCTGTCTTGGAATAGCCTCGCTTCACCAACTCACGTGTTACATTGGGCAATTCAGAAACATCATAGCAATCAGCCAGCGCGGCACCACCATCAAAATCTGTCCCAATCCCAACATGGTCAATACCAACAACTTTTACCATGTGATCGATATGATCCACGGCATCTGAGACCGTAGGCAAAACACGAGGGAAGTTCCGGTTTACAGAATTGCGTTCGTGTCGATACTGTTCACGCTGCACATCAGAAAGATGCTTAGTATTACCCCACTTTGATTTGAGGGCTGCCCTTGCTGAATCGCGGGCATCTTGCGGTGGATCAGGGGTTATGTAATCACTGAGCAAACACATCTGAATCACACCGCCCTTATCCGCGATGAGGGTCAGCAGACTATCATTCAGATTTCTGAGGTTGTCACACATGGCCTGGGAGCAGGAATGCGAGGCAATAACAGGGGCTTGGGAGGCAGCCACCGCCTGTGCCACTGTTTGATCACTCGTATGGGAGATATCCACCATCATCCCCAGGTGGTTCATGCGTTCAATCGCCTTCAATCCAAAGGGACTCAAGCCACCAAATTCAGTCGTGTCATTGGAAGAATCACATATTTCATTATTGGTCATATGACACAGGGTAACATAGCGGATACTTCTGTTATAGAAGAGATCAATGTTCTCCAGGTCTGTGCCAATGGGGTAACCATTTTCCAGACCCAGATAAATCGCATGTCTTCCCTGGGTCTGCAACCTCTGGGCATCGCTGGAATGGGTTGCTATTTCAGCCATTTCAGAATGCTTCGCAATTTGGGATTCAACCCTATCCAGCATACCAAGTGCTTTTTGCTTGATGGCCTGGTGACCAGAATCATTGCGCACACCCTGGGGGGTCCATATAGCAAAAAATACTGCATCCAAACCGCCTTCATCCATACGCGGAAAATCCAGTTTACTGTTGTACTCATGGGGGTCATGATGGGTACCCAGGTCAATGGCATCATACATAAGTCGCAGGGGCGTGTCTACATGTGTGTCCAGGGTTAGGAGACTCTGGTGAAATGCGAGAATTTCTGATTCAGTCATATCAATAGTTACTTCGCTCTCTTTTGTTACTGTGCAATTCCATAAACTTAGCATCAGGATGAATGGGATTATCACATGCTTCATCGGCTCACCTCAAGAAATAGTGGGGACGTTATTGTCTTCGATCAGGCTGGGTACGTCTGTTGCCAGTTACGCGTCGTTCAACTTCAACGGGAATATTTTTAACGCGACGATCCTCAGCTCTTCTGTCACTCGTTTTCCGTGTATTCTTTTTCTTTTCCATCGTGGAATCTCCTTCTCAATCGAAATTTAATACCTTCGCTATGGGGCACTATGAGTCATTCTCTCTCAACTATGAAAACTTTAAATGCATCAATGATATGCTTTAAAAATCCCTCAGAAACCATTGCTTACAAAGATAAACCTATTCGTATGCGCCAAGGATAGCTAAGTGCTTAAGTTTAACACAAAATTCGGCTTGTGAATTGGCGACGATTGAATACAATCTGAATATAGGTGGGCCTAAATGTATATATCAATTGAGGTGAGAGGTTTGCGTTCAATAACGTTTTCGAACTCTGCATCCTGAATTGGCTCGTTATTTTTTTGAATCTCTAGTTTTTCTTTTTTTTGAGCTTGTTCAGAGTCTATGGGCTTTCTCTGAATATGGACCTCAGCAATGTTGCTACGGGTAACCGGTAGTTGATACCCTATTTTCGAAACTTCCAAAAATCCCCCACTCACAAATACAATTTCAATATACTTATTCTCTTACTACTTCCTGAATCAATCTAGTGTTACTATCAAGGATCACAAAACTTTTTTCAATATCCGTCTCCAGAATACCACAAGGTTCCCCAAACATTCTGTTTTGAATTTCCACAAAAGATGGTTCAATTGGATGACACTTTGAAAAGGGATGGGAAAATTATGAATATTAAAATTACTTTTCTGCTACTGCTGTTGATGAGCTTTATGTCCTGTGGACTTGAAGATGAACTGGATGAAGCCATCATTGAGGTCTCCGGTAAAGTTACGCATGAAGGAACCACTGTAAGCGGAGCCCTGATCCTACTGGTTGAAGGGACTACTGTTTCTGATGGGTTAAGTTTGTCAAATGGGAGCCTCACTGATAACAGCGGTAACTTCATCATTCTGAATGTGGATGAAGGTGAGTACTATCTACTCGCTGTGGATGATGCTGATGATAATCTTGAATTTGATGCTGAAACGGACAGGTTGGGGTTTCACGGAGTGAACCCTGCGACGCTTGATCTGGAGCCCGACTTAATAACTGTCTATGATTCAGATGTTGAAAATGTGGACGTAGTCAGTCTGTATTCATTTTAAGGGGACATGCCATTCAGTGACGAATTCCCCTGGTGAATGTGATTTAAGCTAGTCAGCTCCCAGGTAGGAGCCATTCCAGAGTAATTTGAGATCATCTTCAAGATTTGGGGTTTCATTTGAGGCTATAAGCTCCCATTGTTCCCCATCATTGCATTTGTAATAGAAACATGAATCGGAAAAATGCTCACCACTCAATTCGCTGGGCTTGATATCATTCCAGGGTGCTCCTATGACAAACGCCTCCCCGGGGACAATAGGGTATCCCCCATTTTCAGAATTATATATTTCCACTTGAATCCGGATTCGATTCAGGGAAGCGATCGCTTCAGCCCGTTTGGCTGCATACAAATTGTGGTTATGAATGGGCACACAAATTCCGGTTAGTAGACCGACTACCATAACAACGATAAATAGTTCGCCCAGGGAAAGCACACGTAAATGGTCTGTCAGATTTGACATGAGATAAATCCCCTCAGATGTAATCCAAAACTGATCAAACTGACCCCCGAGGTATTCCTGCGATACAGTTTGGCTTTATTAATTTTCATTTTTTTTAACATATTCTAATAAATAATATAT
>JAERTH010000013.1 GCA_016844955.1 Fidelibacterota bacterium
CCCCCACCCTCCCCTGCGCTGGCCGTAGAAGCCGCCGATCAAATGGTCACCCTCTACTGGGATAGCACTCCGGAATCCACTGTTGACCCTGTCTCTCGTAAGGCTGATTTTGCCGGGTATCGAATCTACGGAAGTGCCAAAACAGCGGGAAATGAGGATAAGTACTCCCTGTTGGCTGAGTTTGATCTGGTGGGAGATGAGTTTGGTTATGATACTGGGTTTGATCTGGTATTGATCACCAATGATATGGGTGTGCCGGAACCCATTGAAATTGATGGGTATTTTTATAATTATAAATGGATGAATCGGGGCGTCCAGAATGGGTGGCCGGATAAAACAACCTACTCTATTACAGCCTATGATAGTGGTGATGAAGCCACCGGTTTAGAGAGTCTGGAAAGCTCCCCCAATGAGAATAGTATCAGGGTTATTCCTGGTACGCCAGCACGCGTTGACAAAGATGAAGCCCCCGTCTCGGTATACCCCAACCCCTACCGCATGCAGGCCAGTTGGGATGGTTCAGGACAACGCGATCGACTGGTCTGGTTCAGAAACCTGCCTGAAAGCTCCACGATTCGCATCTATACCTTGAGTGGAGATCTGGTTGATGAAATCGCCCATGAGGGTAGCCAGTATAATGGCGGGGATATCTCAAGACTGCCCTCTGGAAAAACTGTTTTATCTGGCGGTGAACATCCCTGGGATTTGATAACCATGTTTGATGAGCCCATTGCAACTGGCATGTATGTGTATACTGTTGAGAATTTGAACAATTCCCAGGTTCAAACCGGGAAGTTGCTGGTGATAAAATAGGTTTAGCTTTTAAAAATAAGAGAAAGGTTTTCACGTATTGAAAACCAGAAATTAGAAGGAGAAATCCATGAAAAGAATGTTACTACTATCTGTGCTCTTAATCTCTGCGGTTTTTGCCCAGGATGTTGATTATGATGCAGACATTCAACCTATCTGGAATGCAAGCTGCGCAGGCTGTCACGGAAATAGCGGTGGTCTTGATCTGGCTGCAGGTTCCAGTTATGATAATCTTGTAGATGTTGTTTCCTCAAATTATGCTCCTGCATTGTTGGTGGAAAGCGGAAACCCGTCATCCTCAGTTTTGTATAATAAAGTTGCCAATACTGGCGTACATGGTGGCGTGATGCCCCAGGGTGGATCCCTGACCCCTGCACAGATTGCTTTGATCAGCACCTGGATCACGGAACTGGCCGAAGAAACCTCGATTAGCATTGCTGAAGCAAGAGCCACGGCCGAAGATGAAGTTGTGACTGTAACTGGAATCGTCACCAGCCCTAATTTCAGTGAATCAGGTGCTCGTGGTGAATATACTATTCAAGATGCAACGGGTGGTATGGTACTCTTTGCCTATAGCTTTGATGTGGGTCCTGATGGAGCCGGTTTGAGCGTGGGAGATGAAGTCACCGTGACCGGTTCAATCACCTACTATAATGGTCTGGTTGAAATTGAACCTGCAACTGCTACAGACGTGGTTGTTGAAAGCAGTGGCAACAACTTGCCTGCCTTCCAGGAACTGACAATCGCCCAGATTCTTGCTTCACCTGAAGAATATGAATCAGAGCTGGTACGTATTGATAGTGTCACCATCATTGGTGGAACATGGCCAACCTCCACCAGTAGCTCCAACATGACTATTACCGATCCTTCTGGTGCAGAACATACCATGCGTATTGATGGCAATACTGATATTCATGAATATGATGAAGTACTGGGCTATTTCTCACTCCAGGCTGTTACTGGTCAGTATGATTTTTCTGATCCTTATGATGAAGGTTATCAGGTCTTCCCTCGTTTTTACACTGATTTCGAGCAAATTGGTGATCCAACACCACAAATTACTGAAATCGCACATGACCCGGTTAGTCCCACACCCAGTGATGATGTCAACATTTCGGCAGTGATCATTGACAATAGTGCCGTGGCCTCGGCATCTCTCAGCTATACAGTGAATGAGGGTGTTGAGATGGTGGTTGCCATGACTGCTGGTGAAGACAATACTTATTCTGGTGTTATCCCAGCTCAGGTTGCTGAGGCGGTTGTTGTTTATACCATCAGTGCCACTGATGATCTGGGTGGACTTAGCACATCAAATGAGAATTCCTATATCGTTTATGGTGGTGCAGTTAATTCAATTGCATCTATCCAGGATGGAACTATTCCTGTAGGAACCGCCGTTACCATCGAAGGTATCGTCACTGCAGAACCATATGCTTTCCATGATGAAGAGAATCTAAGTTACTACTGGGTGCAGGATGATTTTGCTGCACTGTCAGGAATCAAAGTTTATGATCCAGGTCGCGCTTTGAAGGAAGGCGATGAAGTTCGTTTATCAGGGACTACTGAGGAATATTATGACCTCACCGAAATTATAGACGTAACTGAGTTGGAGGTTCTTAGTAGTGGTAATGTCATGGAACCAATGCTGGTGACCCTGATTGCCGATATGGAAATGTATGAGGGCTGTCTGATTGAGATTCAGGATGTAACAGTTGTTGATCCTGATCTCGGGCACGGAGAATGGAGTGTTACAGATGGTTCCTTTGAAATTCGTATCGATGATGCTGCAGATTACTACTATACTCCCACCGAGGGCGCTGTGCTTTCCTCTATCGTTGGAGTGCTGGAATATTCATTTAGTAACTTTAAAATCCTTCCGCGTCTGGCCAATGATATTCAGACTGCAGATGGGTTGACTCGTATACAGGCCATTCAGCAGGTACGCTATTCGGATATCATGCCCCATTATGCGCCTGGTGATAGTGCCATATACTTTCAGGATACCAGTTATTTTTATGAGGATACGCTGACGGTTCAAGGTATTGTAACCATGCCTACGGGTCTGAGTTATGCTGGTGCCGGCGTCAAATTCATTTTCCAGGATGTTCAGGGTGGTCCCTGGTCCTCAATCCTGTGTTATGATCCAGATGCAGCTGCCTTTCCAGTTCTTTTTGAAGGTGATTTGATCCAGGTTACTGGATACATATCTGAATACACCACGGATAACTCTGCCATGACCGAGTTTTTCATCACGGGTGGCATGGAACTTATTAATGAGTTGCAACCCCTTCCTGAAGTGCCTGTAGTTGCTACGGGTGACCTGCGCTGGCCAACCACTGCCGAACAGTGGGGCAATGTGATGGTCCAGGTAGAGGATGCTGAAATCGTAGCCTTGAATCCAACCGATTTTGATCTCATGGCCGTAGATGACGGCAGTGGTGGGATCCTGGTTGATGATGACTCAGATAGCCTTTCTGCCTATATTCTGCCTCCGGTTGGTTCTGTCTATACATCTATTCGCGGCTGGGTTTATGATCATTATGGTACCTATGCTGACTCCTCAACCTACAAGCTGATTCCGCTCTATGAAGAGGATCTGGTATTGAGTACCCAGGCAATTGACAACATGGTTATCCCTGAAGGATATGCGCTGGGTAACTATCCCAACCCCTTCAATCCAACCACAACCATCAGCTATCGCATTCCTGATGCACAAACTGTAAAATTGGTAGTTTACAATCAATTGGGACAGTATGTGACCACACTGGTTGATCAATCCATGAATGCTGGTGAACATAACGTTGTCTGGCATGGTCTGGACTCCAAGGGTCACCCCGTATCTTCCGGTCTATATTTTTATCGGATGATATCCGGTTCAGAACAGATCGTTGGAAAGATGACCTATCTGAAATAAAGCCCATGTAAATACTCCGCCTGTTGCGAGACAGGCGGAGTATTATTACTCCCCCGTTTTGATCTGGGGATAAAGTGAGCAAAAAGGGATTGAGCAAATAGAATGAGAAGTGTGAACACAATATTGAGAACCAGCACAGGCATAATTTTGATGCTTTCGCTGCTGTTTATTGTGGCATGCGAATCATTGGAGAATCCATTCCTGGATAGCTTACCCTCTGCTTCACAGGAAAACAGGAGTCCAGATACGCACCTGTTTCTTGAATTTGCTCCAGATCATATTGACACCGTGCTCTCTGATACCAGTGCTGATACAACTTTCATTTTGACACAATATTTACCAGATACTACCACAAGTCATCAGGTGCTATACTGGTGGGGGGAAGATCCCGATGGTGAAGTCGTGGCCTATTATCATCGCTGGAGTTTTCAGGACGAATGGACCAGAACAGAAGCGGAATCAGATACTTTTTTCCTTCCGCTACAGCGTCCCTATGAAGAATACGTTTTCGAAATCAAAGCTGAAGACAATAATGGCGCACAGGATTTAACCCCAGCCACATTACGAATTCCCATTGCCAATACGGCTCCTGAGATTGAATTTCAAATTAATAGCAATCCAGCTGCTGGAAGCGATCCGAACGTTGAATTTGTCACCTTCCCCACCCGTACTTTTACCTGGACAGTCACGGATCTGGATGGCTATGAAACCATTAACCGCCTCCGCTATGCTGTTGATGATACCAGTCAATGGACTTATCTCTCCAGTGATATCAACAGTGTAACCTTACGTGAACTTGGGGCCGGGCGGCATACATTTTTTGTCCAGGCTATCGACACTGCTGGAGCCACAAGCAATTTGTTGACATTTCCCGATACACTGGATGATGCAGTTCCAAATTATTGGAGCGTACGTGAACCCGTGGGCACAGTCCTCCTGGTTGATGACGATCCCGGGATAGAACTTCAAGACTCCCATACAATCTATGTAAATATGCTTGAATCAATTTATGGTGCAGATGGATATACGCTGTACGATTTGAGCCAGGATCCCTATGGTTTGCCCCCCTCTTATCAAGATCAACTCGCCATGTACAGCTATTTTGAGAAAGTTATCTGGTTTCACTATGGAGCCCAGCCAACCTTACCTGATGCTGATGCTGCACTGCGCAGCTATGTTGATAATGGTAAAAATTTGTTTGTATCTTCAATGAATGTTTTAATCGAAAGTCAGCCAGCGGATACCACCTGGTATAGCGACTATTCATTTGTTGAAATGGATTCAATTTTCATACTGAATCCAACAGGACGAATGACGAGAGGGTTAAAGATATACCAGCTTGATCCCTCCCAATCAGGGAGCGGCGTCATTCAGGACTCACTGGTTACGGGATCTTCCCTGATTCGACGTGTTTGTTCATACAAACCACTTGAGCTTGAACCGGGCGCCACCAGCACTGACCTGTTTGTTCTTCAAAATTCTCGCAATGCAAATGATGCCTGGACTGGCAACCCATCCATTGCTCAATTGTATCAACCATCGCCCGCTTCAGGAAAGACCATCTTTTTTTCAATTCCATTTCAATACTGTGATGGCGCTGGAAACCTTGAAGACATGTTTAGATATTTGCTTGAGGATGTTCTCGAGTGAGCAGACTGACTTCACTGCTGCTGCTTTTTATGCTGTTCATCGGCTCCGGAATGGGCCAGGGGAATTGCATTATTGAGGGTCGCGTGAGTGACCCCAAGGCTGACATTTACCTTCCAGGTGTAAATGTCATGATTAAAGGTTCTTACTATGGAGGAGCCACTGACCTGGATGGACGCTTCCGCCTGGCGGGTATGTCCCCAGGTACCTATGATCTAGAATTTTCCATGATTGGTTATAAGGTAGTCCTAAAAACCGGCGTGGTGGTAACCATCGCTGAACCGGCCTATGTGGAAATTGAGCTGGAAGAAACCACTCTGGCATTGGGCCAGGAAGTCATTGTAGAGGGTGAAAGACCTTTGCTGGAGGTTGATCAAACCGCTTCCAGTGTGCGGCTTACTGCAGATGATTTGAAGATGAACATTGTTGAAGATGTGGGCGATATCCTGGCCGAGCAGGCAGGCATCACCAGCCAGGATAATGAAATTCATATCCGTGGTGGTCGCGTAGATGAATCCATGTTTATCGTAGATGGTATGTCAGTCAAGGATCCCCTGTCAGGCAGTGCCAATAGTCTGTACTTGAATGTAGATGCCATTGAAGAACTTGAAGTTATTACTGGTGGATTTAATGCTGAATATGGCCAGGCCATGTCCGGTATCATTAACATTCGAATTAAGGAAGGGTCAAAGGATTATCATGGTACCCTGTCCTATTCCAGTGATCACTTCGGGTTAAACAAATTACCCTGGGAAATTTATACCAAAGACCGTCTTGAATTCACACTGAGCGGTCCAGAGTTTATTACTGGCACCCTGGCAAAACTTGGCCTGAAGATTCCTGGAGAATTCAGCTTTTTCATGAATGGCTATATGCACATGAACGATACCTATCTCCCTCAGGCTGATCAACTGGTTCCCTCTCATGAATGGATGGACAATCTGGCGAGCCGCCAGCAGAACGACTGGCATGCGTTATATAAGCTAACCTGGCGGATGAACAGTCAGCAAAAGCTCAGTGTTTCATATGATCGGACATTGAATATTAATCAGGGATACAATTTCCCCTACGAGTACAAAAACATTCTGGACAATTACAACACAACCACTAGAGAATCTATCCTGGCCACCGCTTTGTACACCCATACCCTTTCTTCAAAACTGTTTTACGAGATCACTGCAGGTCGCTTTTTTACCAACATCCATTCAGCGGTTCAGGGGAAACATTGGACTGAATACGAACAGACCACCGATATCGAGCCCATCAATTATTTTCAACCTGGCATAGATGGTGAGATTGACATTTCCTATGGTGATGAGTTCTGGGATTATGGAGATGCTCCCGATTGGTATGACTACTACTCTGACAATCGTTCTGTTGACCTGGATGTGAATTATCAGCCTTCCCAACGTCACAGTTTTAAAGCGGGTTTTGATCACAAGCAGTCAGAGCTGCAGGTCATTGATATTGATTCACCCTGGTTAGGTGAATCAGGTCTGGGTCGTAATTATGATTACTGGAATGTCACCACTGATTATGGTGCCATTTATTTTCAGGATCGCATCACCTTTGATGGAATGATCGCCAATTTGGGCATTCGTTACGATTACTGGTTCCCCGGGCAGTATCTGGAAGATGCTGTTGCCGATAGCTCCGTACTCACCATTACCAATGCTGCCAGAGCTAAATTTTATGAAGAAACTTTTGAGTTTATGGGTAATTATGGCAAGGGACATTTAAGTCCTCGTCTGGGAATTTCTCACCCCGTTACTGACTCAGACGTGCTGTATTTCAATTATGGACATTTTTCACAGCTCCCCACCTTCAACTATGTCTATGCAAAATTGCGTTCATCTGCTGAGGCAACCTATCAACTCTTCGGGAATCCCAATCTCTCGCCCAAAACAACGGTGGCTTATGAGATTGGTGTTAAACATAAATTTGATGCCAATCAGGTACTGGAAGTCAAAGCCTTCTACAAAGACATGTTTGATTATGAAACCAGCCAGAGGGTAACCCTGTTCAACCCGCGATACGGTCATTTATCCTATCTCATTTACATCAATATGGATTATGCCAGGTCACGTGGTATCGAGATGAAATTCAGACGTCGTTTCGCAAAATTCTTTTCAGCTGATGCCAACCTGAGTTACAGTTTTACAACGGGTAAAAGCTCTACGCCTCTGGATAACCTGCTGGTGGAAGCTGGACGTCTGGATGAGAAACCACTGGGTGAGAATTATCTGCGCTGGGATCAACCGTTCAGCATTTTCACCAATCTGCACTTCAATGTTGGGAAAAAAGATGAGCTCAGACTTCTGGGCATGAATTTGCCAAAAGATTGGGGTGTATCAGCGCGTATCGAATATCAGAGTGGTCGTCGCTATACCGGAATGACCAATATTTCCATCCGTGAAGAGGATGGGAAATTTTACTATGAGGGTCAATCCATGAGTGATACCCCTTACTCAGAGGTAGCTGACCCTTTTACCACAGTTGATTTGAAGTTAAATAAATATTTTCACCTCAGGGGTATTGAATTCAAGACCTATTGCACAGTGGAAAATTTATTTAATGTGAAAATGCCCAGGAGCATTAATCCCTTTACTGGTAAGGGCTACGACCCGGGTGAAATCTATTCCTATAGTTATTTGAACCGTCCCGACCCCAATTATAATCCAGGACGATATTCCACTCCACGCACAGTGGAATTAGGGCTGAGTCTCAGGTTCTGATGCGTAATCTGCTCATCATATTGACCTTGTTATCCAGCCTTCAAGTCGTGGAGGGGCAAAATAATTTGTTCCCCAGTCTGGGTGGACAACGCGCAGGGACTTCATCTTTCTCATTTCTTAAGATTGAAGTCGGTGCCAAAGCCCATGGCATGGCTGGTTCATATACTGCCATTGCCAATGATGCCTCAAGTTTATTCTGGAATCCAGCCGGGGCTGCACAGGGTACCGAGACGGTCAATATTGTCGTTGATCAAAGTGATTGGATCGCTGATTTCCAATTGACGTCCTTTGCCGGTGTCTGGAAATTTGGTCGAGTACATCACCTGGGGTTGAGTGCCCTGGCTCTGTATACTTCCCC
>JAERTH010000014.1 GCA_016844955.1 Fidelibacterota bacterium
TAGCCTACTGGACATCCAACCCTCCAGACCTGAGGAGATGGACAGGTATGAAATCCATATTTGAATTCAGGTAGGTAATTTCACGCACCTCAATGACTTTGGTGACATCAGGATCGATCACAGCATCCGGTTGTACCCGAAACCCAAGATTTATGAGCGAAGTGGAACCGGAAAACGAGGTAATGGTACCTTCAACGGCTACTTGTGAAATAGAAATCGAGTTTTCATGTACTTCATGTACGAACAGAGGGAGCCCGCCCCATTCACTGGTTATGCTTCCATTTGATATGTCCAGCAATTGCAAATAATCACTGTTGAAAGTGACTTCAAGTTCAACCGCAAATAGATCGGTCACTTCTTCAGCCATCACCTGAAACATCAATGTATCACCGGGATTACAGGATTGTTTATAGGGATAGATAAGGGCAGATGGACCGCCTACCCCATCAATAGAGAAATCTACCGCTTGAAAGGTTTCCTGCTCCTCCCCATTCACACTCCGAGCCTTTAGCTTGAAGCTATGCGCCCCCTCATCCAGATAGTCGAACAGTATTGAAGTATCTGCAATCCAGTTAGACCAATCCGATTCATCAAACTGATAGCTGAATTCAGTTGCAGACTCATTCCCCTGCCACTGGAAGGTCACAGCTGTGTTTCCGACAACTTCAGATTCTATAGGTCCACCGGTAATTTCAACAGATGGACTCACATATTCAGGGTTGCCTGGATCAAAGGGATTGTCTGGTGGGGGCAATTCCTCATGGGAGGAACATCCCGCAATGAGAGCACCCAGCAATAGAGTTAATATGGGATAGATTCTCATGGGAGATTGACCCTGATCTGAGCGCTGACTGATTTTCCATCTGAAATAACGGCTGTAGAGATGTTGCTCTCAGTACGTCGAGGCATAAAGAACCAGGCATCAGCTACATTCCACACATAGGCACCCACCATGAGTCCTATGGTCAATTGCTGTTTCTCATAATTTGATTCGGATAAATCATACGCAGTCTGAACCTCATCCCAGACCTGGGCAATTTCCGCCTGGGGTCCCTCATACTCAGAGTATACCAGGCGCTTATCCAGATAATCCTGATGCAAATCTTCATATTCGGACCGTTGACTGACCAACGTGAACAGCAGTGAAGCCTGGGCAGCAATATAGATAGTGCCCCACAGGGGTCGATCTTCATAGTACTGACCCAGCCCCGGAAGAACAGCAGAGCGCCACAAGGCCTCTTTCCGCGGTTTGACATAAATCAGCTTCTCCAGATCGGCATGTAACACTTCCCGTTCATCCTCGGCAATATTGACTGTATGTGAGGACTCGGCGTAACCATTTAGCTTAAAGACCACTTCATGGTCACCCAACCAGAGCTTGGGAATAGTATAAGGAGTAATCGATTTCTCCATTTTTCCATCAATTTCAATACTTGCACCAGTGGGGTTGGTGGAAACAATAAGTGAACCGGTAAGCTCCTTGAGATTGACCTGCATGCCGGCCATCTCATTCAGACCAATAAAAACTTCCTGCTCGTAGGGTTTAAAATGCTTGCCAGCTTCTATCCTGACTTTGTGAGAGCCAACGCTGACAGGCTCAATCATACCTGCTACCTGTCCCCTGAGTTCACCATCAATCAGGATTTTTGCGCCTTCCGGGAATCCCTGAACGGAGAGCTTTCCAAAATCAGGATTCATTTCAGCATACAGCGTGAATGGCTTGCCATCCTCAACAATTATCTGCTCCTGATAATCCTTATAGTACTGCTTCCTGAGTGTGAGCACATACTCCCCAGATGGAATGCGATAGTCCCCCAGTGGCGTGGTTCCGATTGGTCTGCCATCGAGTATTATTTCAGACTCATTTGGGTTACTCGTAATATTTAACCAGCCAAATGCCGGTGTAAGCGTCGCTTCAATTTTGCTTTCAATGTCATCACTGATGGTAACGGTTTGGACAAAATCCCGATAATCTGGAGCCGATACCTTGAGCTCGTACTGACCGGATTGCAAATGGGTGACCGTATGGGGCGTTCGTTGCGTCTCAATGCGGTCATTGATCATGATACTGGCATTGGGAGGCACGGATGAGATGGCAATACTGCCAAAGTTTGGTTTCAGGGTCATTTCCAGCGGTGTGATTTCACCGGGCTCCAGCACGACTTCCTTGATGGCGGGATAATAGAGCGGCTTTGACAGACTGATGGTGTGCTTCCCGGGGGCCACTTTGTCATTAAAGAATGTCTGTCCGTATTCAATACCATCTATAACTACCTGCGCCTGTTCAGGTGTTGATTGAATGGTCAGGAAACTCCAGTCCAGTACCTGTTCAACACCACTGCCTGTTGATTTGAGTTCAACGGTCCTGGTAGTGGTTTTATTCAGCTCAATGGCAACTGTGCTGGCCCAAGGTTCGAAACCATCCTTGGATAACTGGACATCGTGCTGTCCTGGTGTGAGCTGGATGACAAAATCACTTCTGGCGATGGTTCCTCTCGAACGACCATCAATAACCAGTTGAGTCCCGGTTTCAGAGGCGGTGAGTCTTAATTTTCCAAATTCAGAATGATCCACGATAGCCATCGCGCCACCGGCAACCAGTCCCTTTTTGGTTGAAAACTGCTGAGTGAGTTTGTCGGCCAATTCAGGAGCAGCTTCCAATAGTGCTTGAATATCATTCGATGAAACGGTCATATCCTGGGAAGCCATCACCTTGGATGATTCCACATCGATGAAACTGGCAGAAACATAAAGGGTGTTGCCCAGATCTCTAATATCACCGGTCACCATATACTGGACACCTGCAATCTGCCCTACCTCCACGATACAATCTTCGTCGCATAGACCTGAGAGCTGGAAGGCCTGTTCTTCCAGAATGGCTTCGAATTTTTCCCGTTCCATGACTTCAAATTGAGTATAACCAACCAGCGCAGTTCGCACTCTGTCGGTAAAGGTTTTGGCATGACTGATGGGAACGCCTTCACCTTCGAAGTCCAGGATTGCAATGCGATCACCTCCAAGCACCGAAAGAGTCAAAACCATAAATAAGAGGATATATTTCTTCATCAATTCAGGGTTTCCAGTATAGACCGAATGGCATTTTCATCACCGGGTGCATAGCCTGTATGCTGGTAGACAATTTTCCCTGATTTGTCGATGATAAAAAGGGAAGGTAAACTGGCAATGTCCGCACCTGTCTCGCTTTTCCCGATTACGTTAAATTTTTTGGCAATTCGTCCATACCTGTCCAGGAGTACGGGTAATTCGACTTCAATGCTATTGAGCCACTTCAGAATCTGGGGCTCTTTGTCTTTGACTGAAACCAGGTGGAATTGGATTTCCGGAAATTCCCGGGATAATATCTCGAGTTGTGGTACTTCGGCCCTGCAGGGTATGCACCAGGTGGCAAAAAAGCTGAGCACGACGACTGAAGGGGTTTCCGCTTTCTCGCCATATACCTGCGAGGCAAAGAAATCATCACCCTTCAAATCCAGCAGATAGAATGTAGGTGCCTGCTCACCAACAGTCTGTCCAAAGCATAGCGAGCTTAAAATGGTAATGTAGAATGTGATCTTAACCATTAAGCACCATGAGAAACACCACCTAATTTGTCTTATATATGGAACAATTGCCCCCTGATTTTAAGCAATTAACATAGAGTTTGGTGAAGCCAATGTCAATTGCATAAGGGCTCAGGTGATATGGTTCACAATACATCAAATGGAAGCCAACATTATGCTGTAGCCACAGATTAACACGGATCTTCACTGATAAGGTTCAGGTATTTTTGATTCGACTCAAAACCTGTTTTCAAGCACCGAACGCAGTGAGGTGTTCAAACAGGTTTTCGACGCCAGAATATTCAAGAAAAACAATTAGCCAACTACCCCCACAGATGCTCACGAGTGAAATTGGGGGCAACCTTGCGAAGGTTGCCGGCTGTGTCCTGTAGACTTCGACTAGCCAGGCAAAACCTTCGCGTGTTGTCAAACTTATTTTATCAGCATCATCTTGATAACATCGTTATGTGCACCTGCAGAAAAACGGGCGAAGTAGACACCGGTGGAAAGCGCATTGCCTTGGTGGTCCCGGCCATCCCAAGTAACCCGGTACTCACCTCTGGTGTGAATATCATCAACCAGCAGCCTGACACTTCGTCCCTGCATATCGTAGACAATCAATCTCACCAGCTCATTTTCCGGCAGCCCATAGTTGATGGTAGTGTTGGAGTTAAAAGGATTGGGGAAGTTTTGTGACAATGAATACTCCTCGGGCATAACTTTCTCAGCGCTAATTCCAACTGGATACAATCTTACGGTCAAACTATCCGTCCAGAAATGCATGTCATTGCTGTAAATTTCCAAATCCAGTGTGTAATCCATCGCCTCAACAATACTATCTGAGGCGAAATGGACACCAAAATAATTCCCTGTATGGGATTGAGCCGATTCCCCTGCTACCAGATTTCCAAATGATCGTGGAACAGTCGTTACCGTAAGCGTTTCATCTCGAGAGAATATTTGAGCGGACACATCACCCACGCTTGCTGTTTCACCCAGATTCTTAATGTTAAAATAAAACAGATACGATGCTCCCGGATTAGGATGGTCCATATTAGCGACAGTAATTTCATCAAAAACCAGCGGACCTGCTGTCATTGCATAACCTATTTTCGGGATCACATATTCTGTTCCACCTGTGCTATCTGTAAAGCGAAGGTCATAGGGATAGCAACCCTCTGATACAGGTTTCAGGATAAAACCGGTACACATCCCATCATCAGTTGTGATATCACCATGTGTTCCATCATCATACAGGTCAGTGGAATCAATGATAGATCCGAATTCATCTTTCATATTTATGCTCAAAGATACAATGTTTTGGTCAGGGGTTACTGTTTTGGCACTGATGCGAATCGTATCTACACCCTCACCAGAATAGCACAATTGATCAGTCGAAATGTCATAAGCATAAGCCTTGGATTGAAGCCATTCCATAGCCCTGCCAACCACCGTATCAAAATTATTAGCCACATCCTCCTGAGTCAGCCAGATTTCTTCATCCACTTCAAACCCCACATGCATGAGATATTCACCGGGGGCATCCTCCAGGTATCCATTGTTGGGGACATATCGTCCAGCTATTGGATCTGGAAGGGCACCTGTCATGTTAATACTGTTACACAGGAAGGAACCATTGGTGGCTTTCCCAAAAGTGCGAACCATGGGATGTGATATAATGCGCAACGCGTTTAAGTCACCAGAACTACCACAATGAGGTCCCAGAAGTACAGCTATTGGCTTCTCATACCAGCCTGGGTCCACTGAAAGGGGAATCAACGAGCATTCTGATGGTTCCATGGCGAAGTGATCAAAAATGTTCGCGCGACGGTCATACAGGATTTCAAGTGGATTCACACCAAACAATTTACCAAACCCTGCATCAGCTTGCGCCGCACTGCCCCCATCCTGCATACGAAAATCGATAATCAATCCTTCAGTTTCATGGTTGACCATCAATTCACGAACAGCTGCAGAAAAATCTGAACCAGCACTCCAACCCGTTGACCAGGAATTTACATAAATGTAGCCAATTTGAGTTCCTTCCACCATGCCCCATGAAACATCGCTCTCGTTGTCCCAATCAGGTCGGGGAACACCGGGTACATCAATTGATTCCAGCGCATAGATGGACATTTCTTCATCGGCAAGTGGTGCAGTGGCGAGATGTACCGTATCACCACTGGCATGCTTAACCACATCGAGAGTATCAAACAGATGCCAGTTCAAACCTGCTCCGGTGAGCATTGCGTGGGTCATACTGCTCTCAGTAGTACCCCATCGTGCTGGACCTCCCCATGGTAGCTGGGCATCCAACAATTCAGGATAAAGATCTTTGTAAGGGACGCCATCATAACCGAGTACAACATCACCCTGTTGAAGGTTAAGAGGATGGTTTTCTACGACTGCATATACCACTAGCGAACTATCGGATATGGGAGTCAGGGCAGCACCAAAATGTCCGACCTCCCAATATCCAGATGATCTGAAAATGGGTACCCCTGGCTCCAGCACATCATACGCAATGTCCAGATCAATCACCCAGGTATGCATTTCCATCAGCTCATAGATCACATGGCTTAATATCCCGGAAAAACGGCCTGCACTCACTCCTGCGGCGATTTCTTCGCGATAACGCATGAGTGCGTCCCATTCAACATCCAGATTCTGGAAACAGGCATAGTATCCATCTACAAATTCCATATAGGTGTCGAAAGCATCCAATTTATCCTCAATCGGCAGCCCTTCACCCCAGGTTGTATCGATGGCAGTTTGCCAATCTTCTCTGGTGTAGCGACCAACACGTTTCGGAATGTGTTTGAAATGAGGTTTGACTTCCGTAACCGGATTTCTAGACAAAAAGATATCCGCATTTTGAGTAGAAAATTCTGTCATAACGGTGGATTCGTTAGCCACCAAAATGAATTGAAGCGTCAGAAAAAACAGTAGTGAACGTAGCATGGTTCCCCTCCTAAGATTTGCACGATACTGCCTGCTGGCAGCATTCATGAGTATGCTTCAGGCTCATCACCTGTTGTGGAAAATACTGTACAAGAATTGTGATTGGCTTTGGGAGGGTGTCTCAGTACGAATACATTGTGTTACTGTACGAGTTGAGTATGAAGCATGTTGCCATCAATCAACATTATGCTTCCGCTAATTCCTTAATAATAATGAAGAACGGGATAATATAATTCCCCCCTGTTTACGCACAAGCAATTAGTGACCATTGTCAATTATTATCATTGTTGATATAAGTTCGAGAAAACTACTGCAATGCGTGTGAATCAATGAATGGATTCTCTGATGAAATGCCTGTGGCATTGTGCACCGTACTGCTGTAAAATGCAGGGAAATGAGAGAAGCTGATCTATATCCGCCCCTGAAGAAATATCTGGTTCATCTGGGTTATGAAGTCAAAAGTGAAGTTCAACATTGTGATGTAGTAGCCGTTCGTGAGAATGAAGTGCTGGTGGTTGAGTTAAAATTGTCCCTCAACCTGACCATCCTGCTCCAGGCAGTGGATCGTCTGAAACTCACTGAAACCATCTATATCGGGATTCCCAATGGTATTCCAATACTCAAGAAGCAGCGCAAACGACTGGTGAAGCTCATGCGCATGCTGGGTATCGGGCTCATTGTGATCGATCCTGCATCCAAAATTGGTGGTGTTGATGTGGTGTGTGACCCCGGTGGCTACAAACCGCGCCAGGTAAAGCGTAAAGCCCAGGGTTTGATGCATGAATTCCAACAACGTGTGGGCGACCCCAATGAGGGTGGCAGCAGCACCATGCGGGGGGTTATGACTGCCTATCGTCAGAAGGCAATAGCCATTGCTGAATACTTAAGGGACAATGGTGAAACCAAGGCGGCTGTCGTAGCTAAATCAATTGAAGAGCCAAAATCGCGTCCCATTCTATATGACAATGTCTATGGCTGGTTTGAACGACTGGGCAAAGGTATTTATAAGCTTTCCCCCAGGGGATTGGCTGAACTTCCTGAGTGGATACGTCGCAATAGCACTTGATTACAGACTCCCCATTATACTGATACACAGTGGACTAGAGTGTATAGTTGATGTGGATAGCCTTTTGGGGTCAGGTAGAATGAAATTGGAAACTTGAAATTTGAAATGGTCTGCTTGTAGAGTGTCCCCCAACCGTCTTTGCGAACGGAGTGAAGCAATCTCCCACATTATTATAGACACTAACTTCACGAATGAGACCAATTGATGCGAATTGTTTTTTTGCTATAAGTGCTATTCGTGTTAATTCGTAGTGTTGGTGTTATTCGTGTCTAAGAGAACCTGAAACTGGAAATTTGAAACTGGAAACTTACACCGAACCCGTCTTTGCGAACGAAGTGAAGCAATCTCCCACATTATTATAGACACCAATTTCACGAATGAGACCAATTGACACGAATTATTTTTTTTGCATTAAGCCCTATTCGTGTGAATTCGTATGATTGGTGTCATTCGTGTCTAAGAGAACTAGACTAGACCTATTTTAGTAGCAACATTTTAATGTTCTCGTTGTGTGACTCACTTTTTAGTCGACAGAAATAAAGACCGCTACTGAGGGCTTCACCCCTGTCAGTGGAACCATTCCATTGGAATTGATGCCAACCGGCTTGTTGACCCCGTATGGAATGCTCAAGCACTATCCTCCCCATCAAATCGTAAATGATGAGTGTAACATCTCCCGTTTCAGGTATTGCATAGCTGATACTGGTACTGGGGTTGAAGGGATTGGGATAGTTCTGAAGTAAGGTCATTTCGTTCGGTACTTGAGCCGCAGGGTTGAGATCGGAAGTGAATTCAGACTCAAAAACCCCCATATCAGGGGCATTGCCCCGGTAATCAGCTGGGGTCAGGTACAACACGGTATCAGCAGCATGTATATACACATTTGTTCCTGCATCCACACAGGGTGAGGTTTCAGCCAGGGTATAGGCATCTCCCAGCAGGGGGTCCAGATCGATATTGAACAGGCCATCCCAGCCACCCTGAATATTGCTATAAGCGACCGTAATATCGCTGTTCCCAATATCACTGCCAATGATTATGGAATTGTCCCAAACAATACTGTTTACAAGCACTGGATGGGCATATGAATCGGTGCGAATGCCTTCCGAATTACCCACGATCGTGTTGTTTATCAGGATACAGGTGTTGGTATCCACACTGGCTACCCCAGCGCCCGTATTGTTGATAATCAGGTTGCGGGAGATAATTTGAGATCCGGGTCCGCTTAAATAAATGCCACCACCTTGACCAACATCAATCACGTTAGACTGGATGAGATTGTCGCGTATTACGGGGGAGCTGGTCTCCCCTACATAGATGCCGGCACCAAAAGCAAATCCCCAGCCGCTCTGCGTTGTATTCGATTGAATGCTATTTCCAACGATGGTTGGATTTGAACCATTGAGAAGTGCTATTCCCCCTCCCCGGTATGCCCCTGCATTGGATGAAACAATATTGTCTTTAAGCAGAGGACTTGCAGCATTACAGAGGATGCCGCCACCGTCAATATAAAAGTCACAATAATTTTCAGTGATTATGTTTCTGAGGATACTTGGCGAGGCGTAGGCAATGTGAATGCCTCCTCCCCCTGTCAACATGGGGCCAATTGGATAAGCCATACCGCCGGTTATGGTAAATCCTTCCAGCACAGAAGCTCTGGTTTCTCCGCCTAAAAATGAAACCACGCTACCTGAACTATCCCCGTGAATGATGGTTTCCAGTGGATTATCAAGACTGCCCACATAAATGGACTTACCCTGAAAATTAATATTCTCGTGATAGATTCCAGGTGCAACCAGAATGGAGTCACCATGGATTGAACTGTCAATAGCCGCCTGGATCGTGGCTACATCAGTTGGAACATGTATCACCTGATTTTCAACATGAGACAGGAAGTTGAAACAGTTTCTGAGGAATTGCACATTTCCGGGATGCTCGTTAAGCACATTGATATCATTCACAGCAATGAAATAACCCGCTCCAAAGGGTTGAGCCACAGCCACTGCCGGATATGAGCCCTGAGGAAATTCATCATTTCCTTCTGAATAGGTATCAGCATCACCACTCAATACCACAAATCCAGAACTTTCAGGCAGAATTGAAATCGGGGAAGTCATAACCCCATAGACATCCTCTACACCCGCGCTCAGTAACTGAGCCACAGAATCCTCCCCAAAGGTATGAAAGATTGGATACCAGCTGTTACCCTGATTGTCAGTCTCATCAACTACAAATTCATCCCAAAAATGAAAATCGTGCATATCCAGGTCACGGAGTGTGGTCTGCTGTGGATTGTGAATTTCAATCACACCATACTCGTGGTAAGTATCTACTAGAGTTAGCATTGGATCATGGGTGTTCACTTCAGATGATTCATATACGTAAGGTTCACCCTGTTTTTCGGCCGGCAGGTTTTTTACAAAAACCCACATCACTCTGGACCGGTCTTGAACTGAATGGACACCCGTCAGAGGAATAAGATCATCGTAAGCCTGACCACTGAAATTGTAGATTGCACAAATGTCTTGTGAGTTTGAGATCTCAGCCAGCAAACGGTTTACCCATTGATGCTCCTTAAAGAAAGTCTGGGCTTCTGAGAGGGATAGGCCCAGCTTCAAGGCTTCCAGTTCCAGTTCCTTTTGCAGAAATCTTGATAACTCCAATTCGCTAAATCCCTGATCAAAAGTGCAAGTTGCACTTCCAAATGCCTCAAGTTCATCCACAACGCCATATCGATATCCACCTGCCTCCAGCTTTTGAAACATGCGGAGACTCCCCAGATTCAAAGAGGATTGATTTACCAGATGTGCACCTGAACCTTGCTCAACAGCAGTGATAAGGTTCAGTGGACGACTGGGACGGCCCTCATACAATATTTCATGGCTGACACCGGATTCCATATGCACATCCCAGGTCAGGCGTGAATACTTGTCCTGAAGACTTATCTGTGCATCTGGTTTCAGAAAGGTTGGTACCCCTGGAAAATTCAGGTTAATACTGGCTTTTCCACCTCGGTCAGATCTGATATGAATGATGGGTTTATCCACCATGGTCATATCCGTTTCTCTCAGCAGTAAATGTCCCCCACCTGACTCACAATAGTTTTGCAACACATCCAGTTCCGTGGCTTCCAGCTCAGGCAACCAGCCCTGGAAAAGTGCATAGGTATTGTCCGTCATCTGTAGCACAGCATCGTATGGTGCCAACAGAGCTTCACTGTAAAAATGAGGACCGGTTCCCACCTCGTAGCTGGTGGCACCTTCGTTCCAGGCTGAATAGATAAGGGTCCACTCACCTTCAGCTGGAAATTCCACATGAGCCAGACCTTTAGCTGCTGGGGAACTCATTGCACCTGATGGATCAATGAGGTAGAAATAGGGTTCCTGAGAATTGGTAGAATCTTCTTGAGCATAGCGTAGGTAGAGTACTTCCTGCCTTCCGGCTACGGTAAAATAAATCGTATCCTGGAGTGTATTCAGGATTCCAGAAACCAGAGTTTGCTCCAAATTAATATCATCTGCCTGGAGGTAATCAAAATCATATTCGGGAAACAATTCTGCGGGATCTGGTACCAGAGTCATGTTCGGTTCTGGAAATGACAAGCCGTGTATGCCATCAATAAGTATACGTGGCTCTGCTAGCAATTGTAGCGAAATGGCTACAAGCACAAGGGTAAATAGCTTTCGCATAGCTGCCCCCTTTAATTTTGTTGCAGGCACGGCCCTTCTCTCCAACCTGGCCTGATAAATGATCAGTCCAAACTACCACAATTATCGGGCTAAAGCATTATTAAAACAGGGCTGTAACCACTTCGTTATCTTAGATAGACCATCTTCACAGTCTGGCTATACTCTCCAGCCACCAGGCGTGCGAAATAAACTCCGGCACCCAAAGTATTTCCAAATTTATCCGTCCCATTCCAGGTCACCTCATGCCAGCCGGCATTCTGACCTGAATAATTCCATTCCTGCCTTACACGACCCAGTATGTCATATATGACAAGATTCGCATCAGCATTCTCTGGCAAACCGTACCTGATACTGGTGGAGGGATTGAAGGGATTGGGATAATTTTGCTGGAGGCTGTACGAATCTGGAATTAAACCGTCTTCATCTACAGCAACCCCTGTTACCAACAGCTCAACAGGGATGACTGACTGAGAAGCCTCCGGATCATTGCTTTCAATGGTGATCAGTCCAACGAAATAACCATTATCAAGCTCCCGGGTATCAATCTGGATTTCCAGTGGCAATTCCCCGCCTGCTTCAACGGTTCCCTCAACAGGTTCTACAGCTATCCAATCGATCTGGTTTGAGAACTCGATGGCATAGTTGTCTGTTACCAGGGTTGGATCAATATAGGTTTCTTGGACGCCACCATCTCCCAGCCCAATACTGTTATCTTCATTGGATATTCCCAGGGAAGTTGGCCATTGCTCCTGCAATTCCTGGTACTGGAACCGAATCCGGTTGGACTGCTCGTAGAAAATCACCTGAAATGTCATATAAGGAGGACCATCACAGCACCAGGAAACCGATGCGTATTCCACCACCGTTTTTCGATGAGGAGCTGACCCTGTGGTCAATATGTATACATCTCCCACCGGTGGATAGAGATCTCCTCCGAAAGGTGCAATTGCTCCAGCATATGACCAGGCTTCATTGTAGGGAACCTGTCCGGGGTACCAATGATCACCTGCAGCTAGAAAGCTGACCCATCCATTAGACATAATAGTCAGCTCATTATAAGCAATACCATAGTAAACAAAGTCGAATCCCAGAGAGTAACCTGATAGATAATCATCATCAGAAAGCCAAATCTCAGTTCCTCCTGAGGCATCAATCCACTCATAATCAGGCCCATTGGGCTCATTTGAGTCTTTCCAGGAGTAGCCGAAGGCATCAGGACCGCCTGTCTCTCTCCCTGGGCCTGGTTCCTCAATATGAATGTTATAGATCAAATCACTGCCTCCCGTGTTGCCAAGAATAAGGGTATCCAGAAGCTCAACCTGTCCATACACTGTATAACTCATAATGGTTTGATCCACTTCGATCTCCGGTGCCATCAGCATAGTGGCCGTCACAGGCAGAGACAGCGATGGTTGCTCCGGATCGTCAGAAACACATTCAATAGAAGTGGTGAACTCACCAACAGTTCCAGGTGTGATTGAGACTGTGATAACTCCGGACTCTCCATAGTGCAGATCCATTGTTGAAGGCATAATTGTGAGGGCGGGGTTGGCCGAAGTAATACTACTAACATGGAGCGAATCTGTACCCGTATTTATAAGCTCGAATTCAAGTGTATACTCGTAATCCACAAAAATATTACCAAAGTCCAGGGAACTCTGGCCTAACCCGATAGCGGGGATCCCCGTCACATTCAAAAACGCTCTGGCAATAATCTCCGCTTGTCCAGGATCGTTGCTCATAACCGAGATATCTGAATAATACTCACCACCGTACATGTCGCTAGCATCAAATGTCACCGTGACATCCTGCTGGCTCCCAGCTGGAATGGTTCCCATTTCCGGCTCAAAGGACAGCCAGGGCGTTGAAAGTGGAAAAACGATGTGATCTGGCCCAAAATCTGGCGCTGCATCCTCATCATCCTCATAACTCTCGCATAAAATTGCGAAATTGAAAGCCGATACATCTTGGAAATAATCAACACTGACACCCATAATTCTTTCATAGGGAGTCTCATCAATAATATTGGTTGTCAGTTCCTCTATCTCTCTAAAGTCCTCTTCCAGCTCATCCCACACGAAAAAGCCATCAAAGCCAAAACCCGTACTAATCATTGCATAATCAATTCCCAGGGTCCACCCCAATTCCATTTCTGAGGTGTTAACTCCAGTTGCCATATTTTGATCGATATCGATATAGACTGCGCAGACAATCATATCGGAATCAGCATACTCCTCGATCCTAAATAGAAGCTCCTCATCATCATGGCTGCCATATATATGCTGAATATCTATACTATGATTCTCTTCGGGATCTGTGTACAGCAAGCTCCATAATTCTCTTATCTCTCTGGTTCCCAGTCTATTATGGCTTTCACTTTCAGTATATCTGAGACCAGGTTTGCCCCTGTTCCCCCAACTGGTTCCATTCAATCCAGGCATGCTCTCTGAAAGATTCATTAGCTCTCTAAAACTGAAACGACGAGCATTGAATAGTTGTGCGTCTATCACGGCCACATCAGGTTGATCGATCACTACTGATACCGCTCTGATTTCATACTCCAGATCACTGAGACCTGTATTTGAAACAACCATGTTCTGAACATCGATTCCACCGGTGTACAATTCAGCACCCAATGAATCAGGTGTCAATCCCACACTAGGCGGTTCTATACTACTTCCCAGTACCACAACCGTGTAGGTTGCTTCGTCGGGATCAGAGCTTGACAGTATTAGGGTTCCGTTATACTCACCAGGGGCTGATGGTGACAGTATGACATTCAGAGTCATGACGCCTTCCGGATAGATCTCTGCAGTGAGCGGGATGGCCTGATACTCCGGTAAAGATGTAGTGATACCGTTCAGCATCAGGTTCTCAGAGCCCCAATTCTCAACTTCAAGTTGGAGTGTATCAGCATAACCGGTAAAGACGTTACCAAAGTCCAGGCTATCGATTTCCAGGTAAATATCCGGTGCCACACTGACTTCCAGCTCTACAGGGATGATGATTTCTGACTCATCTGGATCATTGCTATGGATTACAAGGGTGGAATAATGCATTTCAGAGGGTAAGCCCGTGGCATCCAGCATGACTTCTATGAGTACACTCCCACCTATTTCAATTGCCCCCGTATCAGAGGCAAGGGTTATCCATTCTGCTCTTGTGGCGGTTCGTGTATAGGAGAATCCCCCACCACTTCCACCCGCTGACCAGCTATGGAATATTAGGTCCAGATAGATATCTTCTTCAATAAGATGCAGGGAAATGGGGTTACCAACCATATCTGGCGGACTACCATGGACAGCATTGATCCACACTTCATAGTCTTCTGGAATCAGGTCTTCTGAAAAGCCATAGGCCCACTCAGTACCCAGTGGAGAGTTGCTATGCGAGTAGCCAAATTCAAGGGCTGCATTAAAAATCCCCCGAGTATCACCACGGGTAATCCAGACATCATCGGTGATCCGATCTTGATTTTCAGGCAGATTCCAATCTGCATAATTTTCCTTACCGAAAGTAATAGTCTGATCTGTTCCACTCAGCTCCAGAGAGGCAGTCCAGTAGAGCGTACTTTCACCTGACAGGTTATCAATGGTGATTGTCTGGGTTTCCGTTGCCCCCGGCAATAGCATCACCAGCAGACTATCTGTTGATACTCCGATATCGGGTGCCAGAAGCGCCTCACCGTATAGCAGAATAGTATCTTCCGGAGCCAACGGATCGCTACTGATCAACGTGAGGAGACCCTCATAAGTCCCTGTGACTGAGGGGCTATATGTAATCTCCATAGTTAAAGTATCATTAGGGGAAAGTTCAAATGATTCGAACTCAGCAACAAATGCCAGATTATCTGAGGCAATATCGGCTACCTGTATACTCACAGGACCCAAATTTGCAAATTCCACCAGCATGGTGCTGGATCCTCCCAGAAATAACTGCCCGAAGTCCAGGGTATCCGCTGATATGCAAAGTGCCTCCCCTTCACGGACCACATAGAATTCATCGACCTGGACATCTGTATATTCATTTATCAATCCAGAAGGCCAATCGATGCGCAATGAATCGATTATTTCCGCATCAGCGAATCCAAATTCTACATTGAGACTGTTCTGTCCAAAAGCACCAGTCTGACCACTGATTTCCTGGACCTGCCACATATCGTTACCCAGATAATTAGCTTTTGCCCATACCTTGGCCCCAATTGCAGATGCATTGGAAACCGTCCCTAAACACTGGATATTGACCCAGGAATTACCATTCCCCTGATTGGCGTAGAGCTCGTTCGGTCCACCGTCGATTGCCACAAACAGATCCAGGTCACCATCATTATTGTAATCTCCCCAGGCTGTACCGATGGCGAGTAGAGAATTCTCATTTAATATGTGATCATACACTCCGATAAAACTTCCGTCTCCGTTATTGATGTAGATAAAATTGTCCTGTGGGAAAGGCTCTTCGCTGTTTGCCACAAAAAGATCCAGATCACCATCATTGTCCAGGTCACCCCAGGCACTGCCCCAGGATTTAGCCATATCGGTAACAACCTGACCCTGGGTAATCTCGGTAAAGACTCCCTCGCCATCATTATGGTACAATCGATTTGATTCATCAGGACCATTGGTTACGAACACATCAAAGTCACCGTCATTGTCATAATCAGCCCAACTGGCACCCGTTGAACAGTCGCCATGCTCCACAAGAATACCGGTTTGAATTTTTGTAAAGATGCCATCACCCTCATTGCGGTACAGGGAATTTGCGCCACAATTAATCACGTACATATCCAGATCACCATCATTGTCATAGTCACACCAGCTGGGTGTTTGTGAGTCTTCAATATCAAAAACTATCCAGCCCACACTGATCTGGCTGAAAGTGCCATCACCATTGTTATGGAATAGAGAATTCGTTCCGTTTGTTTCCAGACTATTTGCCACATAGAGATCCAGGAAACCATCATTGTCATAGTCAGCCCAACTCGCGCCCCTGGAATCGTCATTATCACTGACAATATTGCCTTGTAACACAATGTCAAAAGCACCAGCACCTAAATTGTGATAGAGGACATTGGACTGTCCCCCACCGCCATTGGCCGTAAAAAGATCCAGAAAGCCATCATTGTCATAATCACCCCAGGTGGCTGAATTTGTCCAGTTCCAGTTATATGTGACTTCCCCCCAGGCCGTCTGGAAATAGCCCAATCCAGTATTTTGGTGGAGCATATTCTGCTGATAACCACCATTGGTAACAAATACATCGATGTATCCATTATTGTCATAATCACCAAGCACGGGAGCATAGCTATTGCCCCAACCTTCGCTGTAGCCTACATCATAGACTTGTAAAAAATCCCACCTGGAGTTGGATGGATCATCTGGCAGGTACTCAGAAATTCTGATAATTCGTTCAGGATTGGTATTGACTCCCTGATGGGCGCTAATCAGCTCTGGGATGCCATTGCCATTCATATCACCAACGGCCAGCTTGGTGATGAATCCATCTGAATCTAAATCCGTGCGAAAATTCCTGAAATCCTCACCATCCCATGCAACCAGATCACTACCTGTATTAGCATTGCTGCCAAAATATATTTCATCAGTGCCACTGCTGTCAAAATCGAAGGCCACCGCACCAAAATAGGCACCCGTGTTTTCACCTAGAACAACGACTTCACTACTCAATAATGATGTGGCATCACCATCGGTATCGTGAATCATATAGACCTCACCCGTAAAAAAATTCGCGATATAAATTTCGTCTGCCCCATCCCCATCCATATCTGAAACCGCAGAATTCATGACCTGTAAATCATCAGAAGGGTATGTATATTGGATATTGGTGGTGTCGCCCAGGGTATAGCTGTCTGGTCCAACCGCTTCAAAAAAGAACATATTGAAGTAATTCCAGGAATGACAGAATACTTCTTTTAGCCCATCGTTGTCTGTATCACAGACTTGTACATTCATCCCGCTACCACCCCCCAGGCGATCTTCAATTATGCCATCGCGGTCAACATCCCGGGGACTTATCCAGAATTCTTCGGTAAGCACTTCTGCTCCAGATCCTATATCACCAGATATAGAGAGGATGGAGAAGAAATCTTCTGAGCGATGAGCACCCATGCTGGGGCCATTGCTGGCAAAGATGAGCTCTTGCTGCCCATCTTCATCTACATCATTTATCAGAAAATGTTCTACGGTTATAGTTGATACCAGATCCCCACTCAAGGACATCAAAGTATTGTGATATGCCAGGTCATAACCATTGTTCGTGCCATTCCATTCATAGATGTAAAGACCTCGGTTCGGATCGTCTGAATATCGTCCTCTGAAGAAAATTACTTCCCCCATCCCATCTCCATCCAGATCTCCTGTTTGAACGAATCGAGTTCCAAATTCATAGGTTGTTGGTGCCGTAGTTGTTGAATTCCAGATCATTTCAAGGGTGCCAGTATCATCCATCTCGAATCCGATCACTCCGCTGCCATTACCATAGTGGACGGCAAAGATTTCCTCGTGACCATCGGCATCCAGATCAGATCCTGCACATAGACCGCGGCTACCCTCTGTGGGGTACCAGACAGCTTCATAGTCAGAGGGATCATATTCGGCCCAGGCAATCAACTCAAACGAAAAATCCATTTCCCGTAGTCCTGTCTGGGGTCTGGAATAGTTTGAGTTATGCAAGGCTTTTTGTATCAGTTCAGGATCATCCAGAAGGATGTGAATCTCGTCCAAATCCTGCCCGGTGATCGCTGTTGGCGGTAGCAATAGACAAAGGACAATGCTCACACTGGAGAAGATACGGAAAATGGATCGAGTATTCATGATACCCCCTTTAAGGATTATGCTACAAAAGAATTTATAGGCGCTTTTGGGTTGCATGCCTTTTGCTTATTTCAAGAATACCAGTTTTATACTTTGGGAATACTCCCCTGCTACCAGGCGGCATAGATAGACACCAGCACTGACCGGTTCACCATTTGATGTGGTTCCATCCCAGATCAGATTTACCCAACCTGCTGTCTGGCATACTTCTGAATAGCTGAATACGACACGGCCTGTGAGATCATAGATCACCAGTGAGACATCCGATGATTCAGGTAGACCGTATCGGATCGTAGTTGTGGGGTTGAAAGGATTGGGGAAGTTTTGAGATAAAGTATACACTTTTGGTATGTTGGATGATTTTCCATTGACAGCCAGGGGTTGAGGATCCAGCAGATCAGCTACATCCGGTTGCAATCCGGGTGCAGAATGTGGGAGTAGATGCCACGTATGGTCTCCCCAGCCGGCATCCGGGTGTGTCAATTGAATACTCCACCCCGTGTAGTCGTATCCTTCCGTTCGCGGATAATCAACAACATATTCAAGACTGTATCCCAGGGTTCCATTCCAGAATCCATCGGGACTCAGATCAGAAACCGTCATACTATTCCCTCTAACCTGATAATTTCCCCAGTTCCACTGGTTTGGTTCAGTATCTGGAGGTATATAGACACCCCAACCAATCTGACCATCATCCGTAAAAAACAGGCAATCGCGCCATGGCGAATCAACTTCCTGGGTTAAAAATATTCCCGGCCATTCATACCCCGGAGCATCAGGTTCTCCCCAACTATTAACGTAACCAACCCATAAGCCAGGTAAATCATAGGATTCAGGGGGAGTAAACACGGCTGTGGTGCATATGGCTGAGAATTCAGAGCTATTGCCTTCCAAGTCCATTGCCGTAGCTACAAGGAGATCACCCAGTTCAACACCAAGATCGTTGGCATGCCCAAGAACTCTAACCTTTCCCCCTCTCAGAAAATCAATTTCCCAGTACCTATGTCTGAACAAAAATCGCATGCCTTCGCCATCTTCATCAGATATGAATGCTTCTATTACCAATGGATAAGCAGCATTCTCGGGTGTAGAATCAACAAAGTAATCCAATATGACATCGCCATTGTCATCAATGCTACAGCTCACGTTTTCAGGATAATTCTGAAGCCGGTTGGGACCTTCATCTCCATCTCCGATATCGTTGGGTGTCATGCCATCATAGTCGAGCGGACTGGACCCAACGAAGAGATCTATCCCTTGCCTCAGGTTATGGTGTATGGAATTCCCAGAAATTCGATTCTGATTTTCTTCGAAGGCATCCTCAGGACTTCTGATCTGGATACCGTCTCCCCCGTTGAAGGCAATGTGGTTCCCCTCGCCTTCAAAGCGACCACCAATGGCATTTCCATTGCTGCCGGTAATGAATACTACCCCAGATCTTTCATTCCCCAAATCAAGGTCCTGGGTCTGTGCATCGGTACCTATGAAATTACCATGAATAATATTGGCTGTTGCTCCACCGGTACCCACGATGCCCGCTCTCGCATTGCATGAAATCACATTTCCCGCACCTGATTCAGATCCACCGATCAGATTATTTGAAGCACCATCGCGAAGGTTGATACCACTGCCGCCATTACCCAGTGGAGCTGTACCAGAGGCATCTGTACCCACATGATTTCCCTGGATGATGTTACTGCCAGATTCGCTTCCGATTATTTGAATCCCATAATCCAGATTCCCTGAGATAGTATTGCCTACACCTGGCTCAAGCCCTCCAATTGTATTTGCAGGAGACTCTGCTACTGAGATACCTATGCCTCCATTGGGCAAAGCGCTCGTGCCACTCACATCTGTACCGATATAATTACCTATAATTTGGTTAGAGGAGGCTGTTCCTGGCATATCTGGAGATCCGATATCTATCCCATTTCCAAGATTCCCTGAAATTAAATTCCTATCTTCGAAAGATATCCCACCTATTTGATTGCTTTCAGAAAGGATATTTATACCCGTATCGTTTCCCAGGGCCACCAGACCAGTGACATCGGTCCCTATATAATTTCCAATGACCCGGTTAAATCCATCTTCCTCACAGCAAAACTCAACACCTGGACCAGAATTTCCAGAAATAATGTTTCCAACGCCATCCGTTGAACCACCGATGAGTCCGTGAATCCCCCCTCCGACCCCTATATTGTTGGGTATTGCTGACAGAGCAGATTGATCACAACCAATTAAATTCCCCTGAATAGTGGTTTTATATGCACCGTTGTACATAGCTATGCCACCGACAACATTACCTGAGATGAGGTTTCCATGGTCACTGTTTCCACCGATAGTGGTAAATTTTGAGGGTCCAGGAATGAATATACCATGCCAATTTCCAACACTCGTAGCTCCCTCAATGTCGGTACCTATAAAACAGTCCTGGACAACATTATTGGTCCCCTCCTCTATATAGATGCCACTACTTTCTATTCCCCCATCCTCAAAACCATCAAAGCCATTGATTACAAGACTTGAAATTTTATTAAAGCCCGTACTGATGTTAATCCCATGTCCAACTTCCAGCAGGCTCCCATTGAGTTCTATGACAGGCTCACCGCTAAAATCAGGTTCTGTTGTTCCATCAATAAATACCGGGCTTGTGATTTGTTGATAAACTGAACTGGGTTGAATGGTATGCGGTCCTGCACCTTCGATATCAAACACAATTTTATTATAGCCAGGCGTTGCATTGGATTCGTTTATAGCTGCTCGAAACGTACAATTCCCTGAGCCATCATCACAAATACCATCTCCTGGAATGGCATCCATACCGTCCCCCGTTGAATTCACTGTAAACGAACTCATTTTGAAACCAGTTTGCAACTTAAAGAACCCACCACCACCATCAGTGACAGATAACAATCCATGGTGTGCAAAGACTCCCTGGGCATAGCTTCCCGTGTTGAAATGGCCCACTTCAGCGGGGTTGTAGGGGTCACCAAAATCTATGACCCGAATTCCTTCCCAGGCATCCACTCCGTAGACATATCTCCCTGAGCAGACAATATCCTGAGCCAAATCGCCAATGTTTATTAGCGCAGTTTCAAATGGATCCATGGGATTGCTAACATCGAAGCATCTGATATCACCATGATATCGGTCCGCGAGATACGCATACTGACCTGCAACATCCAGACGCCATACATAATCAAAATTGTCTGATCCACCAAGCAGTTCAGGTGAAGCAGGATTTCGAATATCAATGATCCAGAAGCCCCCTCCCCGATTCACCACATAGGCAAAGGCACCCTGGACCTGAATATCGAAGGGTACCCAGGGTAAACCGTTGAATTCACCCAGTAGGGTTGGATTAAAGGGATCACTGATATCCAATATTTGTAAGTCTGGATGACCACCGACAAATAGTAGGTTACTCATGACACAGGATGTCAAAGCTGCTCCCTCATACCAGGTAGAGACAATCTGCAGATCAGATGGATCACTAACATCAACAATGTGTATATCGGAATTCTCTGTAAGATATATAAAATCTCCAAATCCGCTCATACGGCCAGGGCTATCCATTTCGAGCAAACCAATCATCTCCGGTTCCGAGGTCTCATTGTAGCTAAATACACCCACTCCCAGACCACGCAAGGCCACAAAGGTGTTGAATTCTGATACATAAATGTCCTGTGCGTACCCTCCGCCTGCATATTCATTAATCAGAAGCGGGGCAGTTAAATCATTTATATTGAATTGCTTAAGACCCCAACTTGATGCAGCCAGATAAAGACTATCCCCTTGTATGTGAATCCCATCAGCATAGCCCAAATTCACGATCCCGATTGAATCAGGGGCTGTCAAATCAGAGACATCCAGGATTTCCAGTCCCTCGTAGGCTGCTGCGACATAGGCGATGGTATCAACGACTTCAATCCAATATGCCGTCCCAGGGGTTGGAAAATATCCGAGTTCAATGGGGTTTTCAGGGTCCGCAACATTGACCATCCGAATACCATTCTGGAATTCGGGAAGATAGGCAATGGTATCCACTACATGCACATGCCAGGAACCACTTTCAGAAGGTGAGAAGCCCAATTCGGTGGGGCTGGAAGGATCGCTGACATTTAGGATGTACAAACCCTGTTTAGTTGAAGCATATGCGATGGTATCAATAACGTGAGTATATTCAAACCCAGCGATTACGTCTGGGGCAAATGTTGCTGCGATAGTTGGCTCCAAGGGATTTGTAATATTTACTATCTGTAAACCAGAGGTATCATTTCCGATGTATGCATACTCACCTGCAATCGAAATATCCCAACACTGTCCTTCAAATTCAAGACTGGCAACCAGCTCGGGGTTTGCGGCATCTGAGACATCCACGACCTGTAATCCATTACTCCAGTTCGCGATGTAGGCAAAGTTTCCCTGTATGGCTATTGTGCTAACAATACTCTCAGTTGTCAATTCTCCTACTGGATCCAGCGTATGAATGTCCAGGATGTCCAGAACAGTACCATTGGCAGAGTAGACAAACTCACCCTGGGCAACTGCCGTCGGACAATATCCATAGGCATAGCGCCCCAGCAGCTCAACTCCTTCAGCATCATAATCTGCATAACTCATAGGAATGAGGATCACCATGAACAGGATAAACCCTAAGTTTCTTGTTAGACCCAATTGCTTAATGGAATTCATCTTTGTCCCCTCCAAATTTCTGCTGCCCACATTTGGAGCAGCTGTGATAGGTAGATCAGACCACTGTCTGAAATCTTTTGGCAAAAGGAGAGTATCGGTGGCTAGATTTGAACGGCGTCAGGAAGAGAATGATTTAAACACCTGTACGTACCTGAGACAGTAGCATGTTGCCAATTGTCAACATTGGGCTACCCGTAAGTTCAATATCTGTAAGATTTAGCACCAAAATATAGTAGATGATGCCCAACAAACAAGGCATTAGTATATAGTAACAGCCACTGTGCAATAGCATTTTTGCCTGGTCAAACTTCTTTGGATGCCAGGTATTGCCAGGCGAAGATTATTTGCCTCAATTTCTCCTCGCCTAACCATGCGTGGTTGGAAGATGATGGATGCAAATATTGTCGTTATGTTTTTATGACTTTTTTGATCTTCTTTTTATGTATTCTATTACTAATATGGAATTAATCAACTATTCTCGAAGGAAATGCATATGAAATCAACGTTACAGAAACTGTTTATGTTTTCTACAATTGCACTTGTTGCAACTCAACCACTATTTGCCAGAAGTCATCGTGTGGACCAACTTCCCAACGGGAACATCAATGGCTGTGCCAATTGTCATGTAAGCCCAGGTGGCGGTGGCGCTAGAACTGCTTTTGGTGCCCTGGTACTTAGTTCCTTTCTGGACAATGGTGATGTGGTCTGGAATGCTGATATCGCCTCCCAGGATTCAGACGGGGATGGATTCAGCAATGGCCATGAGCTTGAAGACCCCTTTGGTCTATGGATGGGCGGATCACCTGCTCCAGGACAAATCTCCCTCATAAGTAACCCAGGGAATGATGCCAGCATACCTTCCGGTGATGGGGATGCATTTTCCATGCACATTACGTTTACCAATTTCTCACCCCATCTTGATCAATTGTTTCAGGTCAGGGTTGAAGAAAGTAATACTGGTAGCCAGGTTGCTTTCGAAGCGCTCAGTTCAATTCCTGCTGCGAATTTTGAAGTCAGCTTCATGCATGTTCTGGAGCAGGGTGAGAGTTATGACATCGAATTCTGGTCAGATCATAATGGAAACGGTATGTACGATCCCCCTCCGACTGATCACGCATGGAGAAGTTCAATCACTGAAATCTCTGACAACCAGAACCTAACCCTCGCGCACACAACAGAATGGATAGATATTGGGAACCCACTTTCAATCACTGACGAGCATATTGCACCAGCCGGTCATGTTCTGCATGGAAATATTCCCAACCCCTTCAATCCTTCAACCACTATCAGGTTCAGTCTGGATACCGCACAGGAGGTTGAGCTCCATGTTTTTGATATCAAGGGGCGGCTCATCAAAGCCCTTCACTCTGGATATACCGGAGCTGGCACCCATAGCTTTCATTTTGATGGTCGTAATGCAGCTGGAGAGCAACTAGCTGGCGGTTTGTATTTCTGCAGTTTGAAGTCTAATCAGGGCGTGATTACACAGCGGATGACCCTGCTGAAGTAGTATACCTAAAAGAGTTGGGTTTAAATCGAGTTAAAGAGGCTGTCCCTGGTGGACGGTCTCTTTTTTTTAAAAGGAGGGATGGCTATTGGGTCTATGGGTATAAGGGTATATGGTTTCAGCAGGGAAACTACAAAAATGGAGTTTTTCCTGCCCACCGGAACTCACATTTTGCCAGTGGAGAACCAGAGTGTATATACTACTTTTTGTCTTCATTCGTAAAATTCCTGGTCCTTCGTGTCTAAAGCAATTGAATCTGACCTACACCAATGCACCATCTCCAAAATCTTCAATCACTAATCGTTGATCGATATTCAAAAGTCCGTGGCTAAGTTTATAGGGGTATAAGGGTATAAAGTTATAGGGATGTAGGGTTTTCCCGGGAATCCAAGGTGGTAAATACTACTTTTCGTGTTTATTCGTATAATTGGTGCTATTCGTGTCTGCGGGGTGATGCAGATTGGCTGGTAAATCTCCAAAATCTTAAATCGTTAATCGATATTCATATGCTATGGGCTAAGGGTATATGGTATAGGGGTTCTCTTGGGAAAATTGAAATTAGGAGCTTGAAACTGGTATGCTCTTCAACGCTCGTAAGGTGTACTCGGAAAACCGTTGGGGTAAAAGTTCATTCGTCCGATTTGTGTCATTCGTGTCTAAAAGCAAATTATCCTGAACTAACTGAAGCCGCCTATTCTCTTGCTCTACCTCAAAAATCTTCAATCGTTAATCGTTAATCGATTTTCAAATGCTCTGGGCTAAGGGTGTATGGGATAGGGGTTCTCTTGGGAAAATTAAAACTGGTCTACGAATCAGTGCCCATAAGGTGTACCCGGAAAACCGCTAGGGTAAAAGTTCATTCGTCCGCTTTGTGCCATTCGTGTCTAAAAGCAAATTATAGTGACCTGACTGTAGCCTCCTATTCTCTCGCTCTACCTCAAAAATCTTCAATCGTTAATCGTTAATCGATTTTCAAATGCTCTGGGCTAAGGGTATATGGTATAGGGGTTCTCTTGGGAAAATTGAAATTAGGAGCTTGAAACTGGTATGCTCTTCAGCACTCGTAAGTTTTACCCGGAATACCGCTAGGGTAAAAGTTCATTCGTCCGATTTTCGCCATTCGTTTCTAAAAGCAAATTATACTGAACTAACTGAAGCCGCCTATTCTCTCGCTCTACCTCAAAAATCTTCAATCGTTA
>JAERTH010000015.1 GCA_016844955.1 Fidelibacterota bacterium
CTTACTCCAACGCCAAGTTCTTCTGCTATTTCAGTTGCTGGCTTATTCCCTCTTAAAACCAGACCAGCTGATTCCATTTTATACTCACGGCTATATGGTTTCCGGATTCCTCTTGATTTCATTCTTTATACCTCCGCTCACAACATAGGCCTTCTCGGGGTGTCCGTCAAACTATAGCAAATCCAGCCGTCTGCCTTCTGCCTTCTGCTTTCTGCCTTCTGTCTTCTGCCTTCTGCCTTCTGCCTTCTGCTTTCTGCCTTCTGCCTTCTGCCTTCTGCCTTCTGCCTTCTGCCTTCTGCCTTCTGCCTTCTAATCATCATAATTGGGATTAAGGGGGAACTCGATGATAAAGTGAGAACCGGCATCGCTCTTAAGTATGACACTTCCCCCGAGTTGTTGTTCTGAAAGAATCTTTACCAGGTATAAACCAAGGGAATCTACTGAATCCCAGACCACTGGTCGCTGGAAACCGACACCATTATCGATCACCTCCAGGCGCAGGTGATCTTCATCCAGAACTGTAAAACGAATGATTATTTTCTTGTCATGGTTCAAAGGACCCGGGAAGGCATATTTCATGGCATTGGTAACCAATTCGTTGATCATAAGTCCACAGGGAACTGCCATATCAACCGAGATATTAATATCAGGTACATCAGCAGTCAGTTGAATAGGTTCCGAGTCCTGCTTGAAGGCTGTTTGCAATTTATAGGTCAGGTCTTCGATATAACTGACGAAGTCAATGTTATCCAGCTCAGGAGAGCGATAGAGCGCATCATGGACCAGAGCCATTGAATTAACCCGGTTCCTGAAATCCTCCAGTGTCTGGGCTGTTTTTTCATCCTGAATTCCCGCTTTTTGCAACCCCAGAAGACTGGCCACAACCTGTAAATTATTTTTGACACGATGATGCACTTCTTTTAACAAGAGATCTTTTTCAGTAATGGACTTTTCCAGCAGTTTCCTGTGTTTAACTATTTCAGTGACATCATCCACTGATACCATGATTTGATTGGTTCCACCAGATTTGCTGCGAAGAGGGTACAGCAAAAGCTGCACTGTTTTTACGGTTCCCATTTGGTCAATAAATTTGACCTCCGGGCGTTCAATGATTTTCCCTTCAAGCGCTTGTCGAAAACTCTTGGCCAGATTTAATTGGGTGGCCAGTGAGTCCAGGTCTATTCGATAGTCACGTATTATATCTTCGGCATTGTCAGCTCCCCATAATTTTACCCAGCCCTTGTTCAGATGGGTAATGTTTCCTTCGGTATTATGAATGGCCATGGGGATAGGGGACTGCGAAATGACGGCACGGAAGTAGTCCGCCCGTTCCCGAGCGCGGTTATGCGCTTCACGTCTGGATTCTATCTGTGCATTCAGCTCAATATTATATTGGGTGAGCTCTTCACTGCGCCTACGGAGAAAGGCTGTTCTCATGTGAGATAGGGTGATTGCCACAAGGATCAGAATCGTCGCTATTATCATCAGAAACCACCAGGTTTCATAAAATTCAGGGTGAACTACAATATTGAGTGAAACTGGTTCATCATTCCAGATACCGTCGTTATTGCTCCCCTTGACACGCAGGGTGTAGGAGCCTGGGGCAAGATTCGTAAATGTGACATCCTGCTTGTTGCCATTGTATCGCCATTCATCATCAAAACCGACCAGCTGGTAGCTGTACTCATTACTCCTTGAGTGATAATAATCCAGGCTGGCAAAATTGATGGTAAAGAAGAAATCATCTGGATAGAGGTGGATTTCTGGATTCAGGATCATAGAGCGGTTGAGTACCACACGATCCTTGTAGGGTTCATTTATCTGGAGGGGATAATTCATGATGGAGAGGCCTGTGAAATACACCTGGGGAACCTTTTGATTATCCTGGATTTCAGCTGGATTAAAATAGGTGATACCCTTTACTCCACCGAAGTAGAGCCACCCATTATCTAATTGGCATCCTGCAGGGTTGAACTCCCGACTCAAAACCCCATCAGGGATACCGTAATTTTTAAAGCGTTTAGTCTCTTTATTAAATTTGGCGAGTCCACGATTGGTGCTCATCCATAATTCATGGTTTTCGTCTTCAAAAATGGCGTAGATGGTCTCATTGCTAAGGCCTTCTTCCAGTCCATAGTTTTCAAAGGTGTTTTGAAGGGGATCAAATTTTGACAACCCGCCCCCATAAGTTCCTATCCAGATGTAGCCAGCCTCATCCTCCAAGAAACACATTATATCGTTTATGGGTAAGGTTGAGTTATCACCTGGAATGGCAACATGCTGTTTTAATGAATTTTGCTGGCGGTCAAAGATCAACAATCCTTCACTCTCAGCCCCCAACCAGATTAACCCTTTGCGGTCTTCAAAAATGGAGAAGTAGGACACAGAACCAAGGCTAACGCCTTTCACTGCGGGCTTTTGATAACTCGTAAAATTCATGGTGGCTGGATCCAGGCTGATTAGCCCATCCTTCCAGCTCCCCAGCCATAAGAGTCCTGCCCTATCTTCATAAAAGGTGAGGATATAGTCAGTATGCAGGCCATCTGGATCCTCATAATCAGGAGTGATATGTTCAAACTGAGAGGATCCTGCTCTAAGGAGGTCCAGGTTTGTGCTGGCAGAAGCAATCCAGACGTTATCATTGGAGTCTACCCATATATCCTGAATGCCATTGTCACTGAGTGTGGCTTCATCATCCGGGTTATACTGATAAACCGTGAAACTGTGGTTTTCGAGATTGTATTTTGAAAGCCCCTGTGACCAGGTAGCTATCCATAAATTCCCGCGACTATCTGGCTGGATCTGAAGGATGCGATTGTCATGTAGACCTTTTGGCTCCAGTGGATCATATGTCAGGCTGTAAAACTTTTTCCTGTTTCTAACATATTTACTCACACCACCACCACCCGTGGCCACCCAGATAATGTCCCCATCATCGTAGAGGTCCTGGACCACATCATCATTCAAGGCCGTATCATCATACACTTTCCGGCCGATTGTTTCAGTGAGTTTGCCTTGACCATCAATGATCAGGATGCCCTTGGAGTCTGTTCCCAGCCACATCTGGTTGTCATTCACCTGAATGATCTCAGATATGCTGGTTTCTGGAAAGTGGGGATTTATCTCTGAGTCCAAACCATGGTGAATAAAATGGTCCTGCTCTGGATCATATCGATCAAAGCCACCCCAGTTGGTGCCTACCCAGATATGATAATTCTCACCGTCATAGGATTCATGGATGTCAGTAACATTATCATCGAACAAAGAATGCGGATTTCCAGAGTCGTTTTGATAAGTCCGTATTGAGTATGTATTAAGATCTAGGACATTAAGCCCCCCCAAAGTTGAAATCCACAATTGGTGTTGATGATCTTCGAATACAGAATTTATTACCGTATCCGTGATGGCAATCCCATTACTTATGAGTTCCCGAACAGGGATCGACCGACCGGTTTCTGGCTCCAGTCGATATAACCCAGCTCCCGAAGTTCCAACCCACAGGTAGCCGTGATGATCCTCCAGTATGCAATAGGTGGATCCATCCCCCAGCTTAAGACTATCCAGGGGATCAAGGGGATAGTGGACAAATTTTTCGGTCTCGTAGACATACTTGTTTAGACCGGTTCCATAGGTGCCAACCCATAAGTCACCGCGACTATCCACAAGTGTCGAGAGTATGGAGCTGGAATTGATTGAGCTGGAGTCCAGAGGATTGTGACGAAAGGTTTTAAATGAGGCGCCATCATAGCGATCAAGCCCATCTTCGGTCCCCAGCCACATAAACCCATATTTATCCTGGACAATTGTGGAAACACTATTTAGTGAAAGGCCATGTGTAATATCAATATTATCAAAATGATACGATTTAACATCATGATTTGCAACAAGCGGGATGCTCAGCAACAACAGGAAGACAATTTTAAACATCTGGTTCACTGGACTAAGAATCTCACGGGCCTTTCTTCCAGGTAAAAGTCCTAAACAGGTCTTTCACCATTACCAAGGGAATGTTCACAGAATCGAGGCCAAAAATATAGTGCTAAATTAAATCCCTACAAGGGAGAGATATCCCTGACGAAAATGCAAAATTGTTCATTTAAAATTCGTAGGTAATTCCAACGATAAAATTGCGCCCAGGTTCATAGAGCGGGAGACCGCTTTCTGGTGTATTCTTGGCAAAATTGCGGCTGAGGTGTTCAAAATACACTACATCAAAAATATTATTCAAAGCCATATCCACATAAATATTGTTTAATACCGTTATCCCGGATTTGATATTATATACACTGAATCCTGATGTTTCAGTTTCTCCAAACTCTACTGAAACCCGATCCTGACTCCCTGCCCATTGAGCTTCTCCCTGAATCCAGGCTGATTCGGCAAGTTGATAGCGGATATTAAGCATTGATTTGAGCGGCGCAATCTGGGGGAGGGGGGTATCTGCATCGAGGTTTTCACCTCTGGTATAGGCAATGGCATAATCATAGCTCAAGTCTGACATCAATTGACCATTTATCAATAGTTCAAAACCCACCTTGCGCGCTTGATCAAGATTCTGAAAAACTTTGGTCACTTCGGGTGTTTGGCAGGGTAAAAAAATGCGATTCATGCTTGAATCAACTCTGGCAAAAATATAGTTGTCTAGATTTGAGATAAAGACATTTCCCTTGAGGTGCTGTTGCAGGTAGTGTGTTGAGATACCAATCTCAATCTGTGTATTAATTTCAGGTAATAAATCAGGATTTCCAAAATGCTCATGAGAAGAAACCCCTACAGGCAGGTGATTTACAAAACGTTCTGATATATCAGCACTCCTGGTCCCTCGGCCTGCTGCCAGGGACAAACCCAGGATAGGTGAAGGGGTGTATTCAACAATTCCAAATGCAGAGAAATTGCTTTCAGTCCAACGATCGTCATCGCCATAAATGTTGAAAAAGTTTGTGGCTGGTTCTCCAATTGAAGCCGTGACTTGATCAAATCTGGCACCCATGGTGTAGCTTAGATGGGGCTTTTGCTGAGAACGAAACTCTAAAAATGAGCCCAGGTCGGAAATAGCAGCATCCTGCCACACCGAATCTACAAACGTCTTATTGGGGTGCATGGCAGTATTGCAGGGATTGGTCTTTACAAAGCGTTCCCTGTACCCCTGTTTATTGTGACTGTAATAATCGAGGCCGAGATAGAGGTTTTGTCCAAACTGGGGCCGCAAGCCCACTTCCAGACGACCACCAGTGGTGCGGGTATCTGCATCAGTAACTGATTCAACCATGGCTGAATTTGAACGATTATAATTGTCCATGACATGACCAACCCTGGTGACATAAACCTTTGAACTCATGGAGGAGATCAAGGGAGTGAGGTTTCGTATCGTATAGTCAAGGCTTAGAATATCCGAAGCATCCTTTCTGGCATCCATGGGCAACGCAGGAAAATCTACATCTGCTACCCGAGCTTGTCTGGAGCTGATTTGAAGTCGACTATCTTCAGAGAAATTGTAGGCCAGTTTTGCTGAATAATCTTTGATCTCGTATTCCGAGGGAATTTCTATGGAATCAATCCCCGTGGTATAATCGTGATAGCTTTTTGCACCCCCTCCGAGATAAAAATCCCATTGCTTTACACCTCCCATAAGGCTCACTCTTGAGCGGGCATTATTACCATTTGATTCATAACCGACGTTGGCTGAACCATTCAGATGCAATGCTTCCTTTCGTTCAGGTCTGCGCATGACCAAATTGACAATGCCCCCCAAGGCCTGTCCCCAACGAACACTAAAGGGACCTTGGATAACTTCAATCTTTTCCAGGTCATCACTCTGGATGTGAGAGGTGGGTGGATCCATTCGGTTGGGGCAGCCCCCCCATATTTTGATGCCACCATCAAACTGCACATTGAGTTGATCCTGCATAAATCCTCGAAAGTTGGGATCCAGGGCATAGCCACCTTTTTTCACTGCAGAGCCATTGGGAATTGATTTAAAAAAATCCCCAACATCTCTTGGAGCGCGGGCATTCAATGATTTTGAATAGTTCTGGGTGGTGGCAGAGATGTGGGTGGTGGCAGAGACCAGGATTTCTTCCATACTGATAGGTGTTTCGGCAATGGAGATAATGATGTTATTGAACTGTTCATTTCGGGTATCCAGAGAAATTTCGGTTTGCTGGTAGCCAATATACGAAGCCGTGAGAACTATTCGACCAGTGGGTACGTTTTCGAGACGAAATTCACCCGCTTGGTTACTGACTGTTCCCAGGGTGGATTCCTGCACAACGACTTGAACGAAACCCAGGGGTTCCTTGGAATCGGCATCTAGCGTCAGACCTGAAATAGTGGTGGTCTGCGCAATTGAGATAGAAAGACAAAGTGTAATAAGGATAAAGAATTTTTGAAGTTTCATACAGGCTCCCCGCGTAATATTTATATTGGAGTGCCAATCTAAAACAAAGATGGCTGAAATAAACAATAAATGCTAAACAGCATGTAAAGGTTGTCTCGATTTGATATAATGGAGAGGGGGAAGGTAACTTAATTCGAGTGCTGTGTTCTACTCATCATATTCAGGAAAAAGGGGGAAGGTAATTGTAAATTTTGAGCCTCTGTCCTGAGTCAATTTCACTTTTCCCCCGAGCTGTTGTTCGCCAAGAATTTTTACCAGATATAAGCCAAGTGATTGAACTGAATCCCATTCCACAGCTTTGGTAAAACCAACCCCATTGTCTGCAACTGTCAAAACCAGATTATTATTGGTGAGTTTGACCAGGCTGATGGAGATGCGATTCCCTTTCTTTTTGGAATCAGGGAAGGCGTATTTAATGGCATTGCTCACCAGTTCATTGATCATGAGGCCACAGGGCACTGCCATATCTACTGCCAGTTCTATATCATGGATATCGGCTTCAATATCAATAGGCTTTTCAGAAAGATAGAAAGCGGATTTCAAATCATTAATTAAGCCATTGATATAAACCCCGATGTCAATATTATCAAGATCGCGTGATTTATAAAGCGCATCGTGAACCAATGCCATGGAATTTACCCGATTTCTAAATTCTTCCAGGGTCTGAAGCGTCTGAGCGTCATTGATGCCCGCCTTTTGCAAACCCAGTAAACTGGCAATTATTTGCAAGTTATTTTTAACCCGGTGATGAACCTCCTTGATGAGAAGTTCTTTGTCCTTGAGGGATTTTTCTATGATAGTCCGGTGCTTTACTACCATTGAGACATCATCCAGGGAAATCATGATATGATTGGTGGTCCCATCTTCCGCCTTTAGGGGATATAGGAGAATATGAAAGACACGATCCACACCATCAGGTCCTGTAAATGTGACCTCGGGTTGTTCTACAATACGACCTTCAAGAGCCGCATGGAAATTGATAGGGAGTTTTAACTGCTGAGCAAATTCGTCAGTTCCAATACTGTAATCCCTTTTCAACTCATCATGTGCTATTCCACCCCACAGTTTGGACCAGCCATCATTAAGATTTATGATTCGTCCTTCAGGATCGTGGATCGCCATGGGGATGGGAGATTGGGAAATCACTGCATGGAAATACTCTGCCCGTTCACGAGCATATTGATGTGCTTGTTGGCGAGCTTCTACTTCGGTATTCAGCTTGATATTGTGCCTTTGCAATTCATCGCTGCGCTGTACCAGGTAAGCGGTCCGTAGTCGATATACCTTGATAATAGCCAGCGCAATTATCATGATAATTGCCAATCTGAACCACCAGGTTTCATAAAACTGCGGCAATATCATTATTGGAATGGAAACTCCCTCCATATTCCAGATACCATCATTATTGCTGCCCCTGACATGGAGGGTGAAATCCCCCGAGGGCAGGTTGGAAAGGGTGGTTTCACGATGATGACCGTTGTAATGCCAGGAATTATCAAATCCTTCCAGATAATACATATACTCGTTGGCTGATGAATGATAATAGTCCAGACTGGCATACTGAATACTAAAGAAAAGATCCCCGGGTAATAGGGTAAGTGCTGGGCGCTCAGTAATTGACTTTCTCAGGATGTATCGTCCACCATACATTTTGTTGACTTGAATATCTTGATTCATAATGGACATGCTAATGAACTGGATCGGTGGAACATTGGTATTGTCTTCGATTTCCATGGGATGGAAATAGGTTATTCCCTGGATTCCACAAAAGTATATGACACCCTGTTCATCCACACAGGCACCCGGATTAAATTCCTTACTCAAAACGCCGTCGGCCGTGCCGTAATTTTTAAAACGCTGCTCCTGTTTGTCAAACCTGGAGATGCCATTATTGGTACTCATCCAGAGATAGCCATTGGCATCTTCAAAAATGGCGTAGATGGATTCATTCAACAAACCATGTTCCTGACCAAAATTTTCAAAGGTACTGGCCACGGGGTTGAATTTGGAAAGACCTCCACCATAGGTCCCGATCCAGAAGAAACCTTCCTGGTCTTCATAGATATACATCACATCGTCATTGGGAAGAGAATTTGGATTTCCTGGTGAAGTTTTGAACTGTTGGAGTGATTTGTTAGTGGGATCATATGCCAGCAAGCCTTCATCTTCAGCCCCGAGCCAGAATATCCCCTTTGAATCTTGAAAAGAAGAAAGGATGGAGATGTTGCCCAGGTTGATATCACCTACACTTGGTTCAACATGGGGTTCAAAGGTCATGGTTTCTGGATCAAGACGGATAAAACCGCCATCCCAGGATCCCAACCAGATATATCCATCTCGGTCTTCAAGAAGCGTGAGTACGTACTCTGTCTGAAACCAGTTTGGGTCATCCGGTCTCCCAGCCTCGAATCGTTCAAATCTGGAGGAACCCGACTTCAAAAGGTCTATTGAAGTACTGGCGGAAACTACCCAGAGATTGTTGTTCTTGTCCACCAGTATATCTTGAATGGTATTGTCGCTAAGGCTGGTTTTATCGGCGGGGTCATGTTTGAAATCCTGAAAGCTGTTGTCTTTGGGATTGTAATAGGATAATCCTTCTGACCAGGTGGCGATCCAGAAATTTCCAAGTTTATCAGGTTCTATCCTCAATATTCTATCATTATGAAGGGTCGTTGTATCGAGGGGGTCATAAGTAATGGTATGAAACTTCTTCCTGTTTCTCAAATACTTGCTCACTCCGCCGGCAGAGGTCCCAACCCAGATGATATCACCATCATCATAAAGTAACTGTATGACATCATCAGGAAGCGTGGTTGCATCATAACTCTTTCTTCTAACCTGCTCAACGAGTTTGCCTTTGGTATCCATAACAAGAATACCCTCAGAATCAGTTCCGACCCAAAATCTATGTGGGCTTTCCTGTACAATGGTAACAGCTCCCGTCTCTGGATAATCTGGATTAACTTTCGAGTTGTATCCATGATGGATAAAACTGTCACTGCCTTCATGGTATCGGTCAAGACCACCCCAATTGGTTCCAATCCAGATATGATAGTTGTAGCCGTCAAAGGTCTCATAAATTGCATTTACATAGTCATCATACAATGAAGCCGGATCGGAAGGATCATAGACATATGATTTCATCTCAAAGTTGGTCAAATCCAGAACATTCAATCCAAATGACGTCCCAATCCAGAGACGATTCTGGTGATCCTCAAATAAGGACAGAATTTCAGAATGGAGCAGGGAGCCCTCATTCTGAATGAGCGCACTTATGGGCTGTATATCCCCGTCTTCAGGGTTGAGTCTATATACGCCAGACTCCTCAGTACCGAACCAGATAAAACCAGAATGATCTTCCAGCAGAGCATAGGTGGAGCCACTATTTATCCCTGTAGCATCATTAGGATTTCTGCCATAGTGAATAAAGCTTTCGGAGTCGTATAGGTATTTACTGATGCCTGATTTATAGGTGGCTATCCAGAGGTCACCCTTGCTGGAAACCAGAGAAGCCATAATTGAATTGGATGTGATGGAAGTCGGATCTTGAGGATCATAGCGAAATTTTTTAAATGTAATCCCATCATATCGATCCAGACCGTCCTCAGTACCGATCCAGATAAAGCCATATTTGTCTTTGGTAACACTAGAAATACTGCTCTGCGACAAACCATCAGCGATATCTATGGTTTCGAAAAGATAGGGGGAAGTGTTTCCCAGACTGAGACCAGGTAGAAGGATGGCTAGAAATAAAGTGCAGTAAATATATTTTTTTAACGTATTGATGGTACTCTCGATTCTCTGATAGACCCGTTCTCGATATAAACACACGAGCAAATCGTTCGTCCATGTGAGGAAGTAAGAAAATATAGTGCAAATCTGAGAGCCTGCAATAGTGGATGGATTATATTTGAGAGAATCATCTGCTGATCCCGGCAAATGACTTAAAGGCAATTACTGAAAGCTCGGCTAGCGGGGAAAGTGGACATCCCAATTTTTTAATGTATCCTCGGAAGCGTGCTGACTGGCTTCCTTTTTATTACGACCTTCACCAAAGCCAACTACAGTTCCATCTATAGAAACTTGAATCATGTATATGGGGTCATGATCAGGGCCTGTAGTTTTGGTTACCTCAAAAGTTGGGTTGCCTATCTTGAGGCGTTGGCATTTTTCCGCAAGTTGTCCTTTGTGGTTGAAAGATTGCAACTCGGCTGCATAATCCAATTTCCCAGCAATCACATTTTTTTTCACCCATTCTGAAGCGCACTCATAGCCTCCATCCATATAGATAGCGGCAATAAGTGATTCGATGACATCGGCCATAATGGAATCATTGTCTCGTTGTCCACCGCGACGACTCGAATCACTAAGCAGAATCCAACGTCCCAGATCCAGTCTATTGGCACATTTGGAGAGGTAGTTTCCATTCACCAGGATAGTTCTATATTTTGTGAGGGTTCCCTCATTCAGGTGCAGATGTGTTTTAAACAGATAGTCGGAAACAACCAATTGAAGAACGGCATCACCCAGGAACTCAAGGCGCTCATATGAATAACGAATATTGTTTTGACTGGCGAAAGAGCTGTGGGTCAGGGCGCGTTCAAGCAAATGGGGCTCTTTAAAAGTGTAATTCAGTGTTTTCTCAATTGAGCGCAGATTTTTCCGGAAAGCATCTGAGATATCCGGCTTCAGCTGTTTTTTCTTAAAGATTTTCCCCAAAAATCCCATAGTGTATTAGGAGGCCTTGTATTCCTTTACAGCCAAAACGGCATTGTGACCACCAAATCCAAAAGAGTTGCTGATTCCAGCTTTTACTTCCCGCTGCACAGCCGAGTTGGGTGTGTAGTTCAGGTTACATTCATCACAGGGGTTTTCATGGTGAATGGTTGGTGCAATCGTATTGGTTTGCACAGACTTCACCAGTGCTGCCAATTCAACACCACCTGACGCCCCCAGGAGGTGTCCGGTCATGGATTTGGTTGAGCTGACATTCAGCTCATAGGCATGTTCACCAAAAACGTTCTTAATTGCGATGGATTCGTTCATGTCATTAGCTGGAGTGGATGTTCCGTGGGCATTGATATAATCAATATCTGTTGGTTTTAGATTGCCATCGGCCAGGGCCATTTTCATGGCTCGGTTGGCACCTTCTCCACCTGCCGCAGGGCTGGTGATATGGTAGGCATCAGCAGTCATTCCGAAGCCCGATAGCTCGGCCAGAATGTCAGCCCCCCGTGCCTGGGCGTGTTCCAGACTTTCCAGGACAAAAATACCCGCACCTTCACCCATGACAAAGCCATCACGCGCCTTGTCAAAAGGACGGCTGGCCGTTTCGGGATCAGGATTAAAAGTGAGTGCCTTCATATTGGCAAAACCGGCAAAACCCATTTGGGTCAGTGCTGCATCTGAAGCACCACAGACCATGATATCAGCATCACCATAACGAATGGCGCGCATACCCAGGCCAATGGCGTGAGCAGCTGTTGCACAGGCAGAATTTACTGAAAAATTAGGACCCTTGAGGCCCCAGATAATTGAGACATAGCCGGCAGCTATATCTGGAATCATCATGGGAATAAAGAATGGGCTAACGCGACGATGACCACGCTTGATAAGCATAGCATGCTGCTCTTCAAAGGTATGTAGACCACCCACACCGCTACCAATGATCACACCCAAACGCGTGGGGTCTTCGTTAGCAATATCTAGCTTACTCTGAGCCAGAGCAGCTTTTGCAGAGTGGACAGCATAGCGGGTAAAGGGATCCATGCGACGTGCTTCCTTGAAATCGACGACATCATCAATATTCAATTCGTCTTTAACTGAAGCGGCAACGGTTGCATTGTATCCGGCTTCCACCAGCCAGTCTTGCTTTGTTACACCATTATTGCCTGCGACCAAATTGGCCCAGAAAGTGTCAACATCGTTCCCCAGAGGAGAAACAACCCCCATTCCAGTAATTACTACACGTTTTTTCATGGCACTCCTTTATATAGAAACTGGATTCACTATAAAGTCAGGCTTTAATCCCGGACCTAACAGTGAACCCAGCTGTATTCAGAAAATTGTGACTAAAGCTTAGGCAAGCTTACTGTCAACGTACTGAACTGCTTTCCCTACGGTTGTGATGGTTTCTGCATCTTCATCGGGAATCTCAATGTCAAAAACTTCTTCAAACTGCATGATAAGTTCCACAGTATCCAGTGAATCTGCTCCAAGATCATCAATAAATGATGCATCTTCAGTAATTTTCGCAGCATCCACACCTAGTTTTTCGACAATGACGTCACGTACTTTTTCAAAAGTTGACATTTAAATTTTTCCTCCTAATCGTTCAGTTCTATCCTTGCATGACCAGGCCGCCATCAACATTGAAGACCTGACCGGTGATATATCCAGCTTGTTCAGAGCCCAAAAACGCTACCAGGTTGGCAACATCCTGTGACTCTCCAGTGCGACCCAGAGGAATCTGGGCAGACATTTTTTCCTTGGCATCTTCTGTCATCGCATCTGTCATATCGGTGGCAATATAACCAGGTGCAACAGCATTCACAGTGATTCCTCTTGACCCTATTTCCCGGGCCAGAGACTTTGTAAATCCAATAATACCAGCCTTAGAGGCGGCATAGTTAGCCTGTCCAGCATTGCCCAACTGCCCCACAATGGAGGTGATATTGATAATGCGACCACCTCGCAACTTGAGAAAATTTCTGAGCAAAGCCTGAGACATATTGAACACACTCTTGAGATTGATATTCATAATATCATCCCATTGGTTTTCCTTCATGCGCATCATCAGATTGTCCATGGTGACTCCAGCATTATTCACCAGAACATCCACTGGACCAAAAGCTTCGATGGCTGCAGCTCCCAGTGCTTTACACTCTTCCATGGAAGATACATCAGCGGCAAAACCCAGGCAGGTCAATCCTTTTGCTTCAAATTCTTCCTGGACCTTTTTGCAATCCTCCGCCTTACGACTGCTGATCACCACTTTGGCACCCAATTCAGCCAGACTCAATGCGATCTGATGGCCAAGACCCCTGGTGGCACCTGTTACCACAGCTACCTTTCCCTGATAATCGATCATGCTATTGCCTCCAATTGTTCCTGTGTTCCAATGCCGCTGGTGACAGCATCGCGTTTAATGCGCTTGATCAATCCCTGTAACACACGACCGGGACCGACTTCCACAAACTCGCTTATGCCATCTTTGACCATGAACTCAACACTGTCTTCCCAGAGCACCGGATTTTCCAGTTGTTCCAATAAATTATTTTTAATCCGATCGGGATCAGTTGTTGGTTTGGCATTTACGTTGGCAACTAAAGGCACAGTGGCTGGTTTGAATTCAGTTTTATCAATTATAGCCTGTAAGTTGACTTTTGCAGGAGCCATGAGTGGGGAATGAAAGGCACCGCTAACATTAAGGGGGACAACTTTTCGGGCACCCAGATTTTTAGCTATTTCCATGGCATAATGAACGGCAACGGTTTCACCTGAAATAACGATTTGTCCTGGTGAGTTATAGTTGGCTGCCTGAACAATACCACGAGCTTCCCCATGCTTACAAATCTTGGCAACATCCTTGCGGGACATATTGAGAATTGCGGCCATGGTTCCCGATTGGGCCTCACCGGCAGCTTGCATACCTTCAGCCCTCACTTTGACAATGGATAGGGCGTCATCAAAACTGAGTACACCTGCAGCAAACAAGGCTGAGAATTCTCCCAGACTATGTCCGGCTGTCATGTGAAATTTGAAAGATTTTGGAAGCAGGCTTACCAGAACCGCAGAAGTAACAAAGAGTGCGGGTTGGGTAACTTTGGTTTCAGTTAATGCCTCCAGAGGTCCATTGAAGGCGATATCGGTGACATCAAACCCGAGGATTTCATTGGCCTGAGCGTACAGCTTTTGCACGGATTCATTTTTTTTAAAAACATCCTGTCCCATTCCAACGAATTGGGAGGCCTGACCAGGAAAAACTAACGCACGTTTCATAGCTCAACCTTTCTTACCGGGACCATAGCGCAGTAATATACTGCCCCAGGTGTATCCCGCCCCAAATGCAGCAAATAAAACCAGATCACCATCTTTTATCCGTTTTTCCCGAACCACTTCATCAAGGCCCAGTGGCAAAGTTGCTGCAGTTGTGTTTCCATACTTATCAATGTTTAAGAGTACTTGTTCATCTTTAAACCCTGCTTTACGAGCAGCCACGTCGATAATACGCTTGTTTGCCTGATGTGGTATAAAAATTCCAACATCTTCAGCGGTAAAACCGTTCTTCTCCAGAATATCCGCACTCACCTGGGCCATATCCATTGAGGCACGTTTGAAAACACTGCGGCCATCCTGATAAATGAAATGTTCCCTGGCATCTACTGTCTCATGAGTTGCAGGTTTCCGACTTCCACCGGCCTTCATATTGAGCGCATCTGCACCTGAACCATCGACAAAGAGAAGTTCATCTATGATGCCGTAATTTTCATCCTCAGTGGGCTCCAGCAGTACAGCACCAGCTCCATCCCCGAAAAGAATGCATGTGTTTCGGTCGGTATAGTCAAGAATTGAGCTCATGGTATCCACACCGACAACAATGACCTTCTTGTGACCAGTCTGAACAAGAGAACTTCCAGATTTCAACGCGAACAGAAAACCCGAGCAGGCACCGGACAGGTCATAGCCCCAGGCTTTGGTAGCTCCAATCTTGTTTTGAATCAGGGCTGCTGTTGAAGGGAACAGCATATCGGGTGTGACGGTAGCAACAATAATTGCATCGATATCTTCAGCTTTGGTTCCGGTTTCTTTAAGTAGTTTTTCCACAGCCTGGACACTCATATCTGAGCTGGCTTCACCTTCCGCAGCTATATGCCTTTCACGGATACCCGTGCGGCTAACAATCCATTCATCATTGGTATCAACCAATTTCTCAAGGTCAAAGTTGGTCATTACCTTTTTGGGTACATAGGAGGTAACTCCGGTTATTGCAGCTCTGATCATTAATATATTCCTGACTAGTTAGTGGTGGATGATTTCTTCATCAATATCCGTATAAGTAATATTGGATAGTGATGCTGTAATTTCCTGTTGGATAGCGTCTGTGACATTCGAGTTTACCAGACGTTGCGCTTCAAAGAGCGCGTTTTTAATTGCTTTTTCGTTTGAACTACCATGAGCAATGAGGGAGATTCCCTTAATCCCTAATAGGGGGGAGCCACCATAATTATTTGGATCAAAGATTCCCACCAGTTCTGTAAAAACAGGTTTAATCAGGCGGGCACCAATGAGGCGACTGGGTCGATCCAGCCTGTTTTTGATCATGGAAAATAATGTTTTAAAAGTGCTTTCAGCCAGTTTCAGAGAGACGTTCCCGGTAAATCCATCTGTAACAATCACATCGAATTTATTATTGAAAACATCACGTCCTTCAGCATAGCCATTAAAATTCAAGTCCGCTGCTTCCAACAAGCGTTTGGCTTCTTTGACCAGGGGGGTGCCTTTCTCGGCTTCTTCACCGATACTCATGAGTGCCACGCGAGGTGCTTCCTTTTTGGTAATCTTGCGATAGACAATGCTACCCATAATGCCGAATTGAAGCAGGTTCTTCGGCTTGGCTTCCGCAATGGCTCCAACATCCAGGAGCAGGGTGGTTCCATCTTCGTGGGGCATAAATGCACCTATTGCCGGACGGTCCACACCAGGTATGCGACCCAGGCTTAACAGGGAGTAAGCCATGGTGGCACCCGTACTGCCAGCTGAAATGAAGGCATGTCCTTCACCCTTTTTGACCAACTCAATACCAACGCGCATGGAGGAATCTTTCTTCTCCTTGAATGAGCGAGTTGGAGAGTCATCCATGGTCACAACCTGGGATGCGTGCTGGATATGTAAACGGGGGCTCTCAAATGATCGTGATTGAAGTTCCTTGCGGATAACTGATTCTTGGCCGACGAGGATAACATCCCCGGTGCTCTTGGGGTCAGTCAGATACTGGATTGCACCTTCAATATTGATAAAAGGGGCGTTATCGCCCCCCATACTATCAACCACGATTTTCATTGTTGGAATCAGACTTCTTTAGGAATAAGAACCTGTTTTCCTTTGTAGTATCCACAATGTGGACATACGCGATGTGGTAATTTTGGTTCACTGCAATTTGTGCAAGTGATGAGACCGGCAAGAGTAGCCTTCCAGTGGGTGCGACGTTTATCTCTTTTGGCCCGGGATGTTTTTCTTTTTGGTACAGCCACGAGTAAAATTCTCCTATTCGTTGAACATATCTTTTAGCTTTGCCCAGCGTTCATCTGGTTCTACCTCTATCTCCAGCTTTTGTTTGAGGGCCTTACCAGCCTCACAATCATCACTGCAAACATGTGAAATAGGGATGGCTAACAGCACGGAATCATGGACCAATGGGTAAAGATCGAACTCTGATTCATGAGCGGGGATCTGGATGATTTCATCACCTTCGTATCCCTCGAGGTACTTGGAATCAAAAGTCAGCATGACCTTAAAATTGGATTCCAGAGTAGCTTCGAACTCTTCCATTCCGGCCTCGCAAATAAAAAGACCGGTACAGGAAACACTTCCGTTTAGATAAAAATTTTGCCCCTGGCGATCGATTCCTAGTTTCAATTCCAGACGGAGTGGTTTCCACTCAATACTTTTATCGTGCTGTAGCTGTGCTACGCTATCAAAGATCTGCTCTGATTTGCCTCTCGGCAATGTGTTCAATGCTAACTTCATTGTCAAAGCCGCGCAATATAGATTCGTGTTATTCGCATGTCAAATGTTTAACCTACTGTGAAATCAGCAGCCTATCAGGGCTGCATGACCGCCTCAATCTGGGCTATGGTTTTTGGGATTGATGCGCTGAGCACGCGGTGTCCTTTCTCTGTAACCAATACATCATCTTCAATTCTGATCCCGATATTCCACCACTTCGGATCGACATCATCTGCCTGTGAAATATAAATCCCTGGTTCTACTGTGAGAACCATGCCGGCTTTCAGTATGTAGGGGGTACCGCTGGCATCATAGCGACCACCGGCATCATGGACATCAAGACCCAGCCAATGTGAGGTGCCGTGCATGAAAAATTTCCGATATTTTTTCTCCTTGATCAGTTCCTCTGGCTCCCCACTCAAGAGACCCAGCTTGACAAGTCCTTCGGTAAGAACCTGGACAGCAGTATGATGTGGTTTTCTAAAAGAGGCGCCTGGTTTGACTGTTGCAATGGCAGCCGACTGGGCATCTAACACCAATTGATAAATAAGGGCTTGCTCTGCACTAAATTTTCCTGAAGTGGGTACACTGCGGCTGATGTCTGCAGAATAATAGTCCCATTCAGCACCCACATCCATCAAAATGATATCACCTGGAGTCAATGCTCCCTGGCTGCCTGTATAATGCAGGTAACACGAGTTTTTTCCTGCGCCGACTATGGAAGGGAATCCCAAGCGTTGTGCCCCTCTTTTTTTGAAACCATATTCAATCTCGGCTTGCACTTCATATTCAAAATTGAGGGTTGGTATTTTTTTAAAAGCTGCTTCCAGAGACTCACCAGTAATTTTGATGGCATGTTCCAGTGCTTGAATTTCCCAGTCAGATTTAATCATGCGGTGGGCTTTGAGTAACGAGGTGGCTTCCTGGGTTATGGGTGGGCGTTCATAACTTTTAGCAAGGGAGCGAATGCATGCTTCCTCAAATTGAGAATCATTACCATATGAAACTACCAGCCGTTCATAACCCTTTACCAATTTCCCTAAATGGTCAAAAAAATCATCATAACTAAAAGCCAGGTCTATTCCGGGCAGTAGCATTGCATCTGTGAATATTTTTTCAGGACCCGTCCAAACCTCGCGTTTGATATCCCGCTCAGGTGCGAAAAAGATAGCTTCAATGGTATCGTGCGAACCAGACTTGGGGGTCAGAACCAGGATGGCATGCTTGGGAGACCATCCAGTTAAATAGAAAAAATCGGAATCCTGTCGATAGGGATATTCAACATCATGATTGCGCATTTGCTCAGGTGCTGAATGTATGATGGCACAGGCATTCAGTTCCCTGAGTTCACTGATGAAAATTTCCCGACGCCTCTCAAATTCATCCTGTGGTAAATCACCAGGTTTCGAATAAGCCATGCCGCTGGTGGAGAGAACAAGGAACATGAGAGAGAGTAGTTTGAGTCGGAGTATCATGAAGTGTCCTTATTCTATTATCTGGTAATCAGTGCGTGCAACTTTTACAGGGACTGCGTTAAAATGCCACCATTCGATGGAAATTGATTGAAAGCCAGCCTGTGTCATCACCTCACGTAGCAATACGCGGTTATCCAGCTGCTCCTGGCTCAGACGTTTTTGCTTGAGGAATTTCTCCTCATGTCGCGGTTGTGCCAGTTCACCGAAATAATCAAACGGGGTTCCCATATCCAGGGGGAGCCCTGCATTGGTGGCGATGGTCAGATCGACGGCTGACCCATAATTATGGACGGAGCCACGATCAGGGTTGGCAACATATTTCTGCGAAGGGGTCCCTGCAACGATAGCCCACATTTTTCGTTGAATAGATCGTGGCCGAGCGCCATCATAGACCAGAAGTGAAAGCTCGGGATGATCTTTTTTCAGGTTTGCCTGAGCCTGTTTTAACATTTTTGCAGCCTTTGGTTGGAGGTAACAATCCTCCAACTCTCCATAGGTATCCAGGCCCAGGAAATTATCTGATGTAGAATATTTTAAGTCCACAAGAATGTCGGGCGCCAGTGATTGAATGTTGATTAGACCTTGGCCAGTCAGCTGTGCTTCCAGGTTGATGGCCATTTCCTGTGCATAGGAACCAGGCTGAACCATGAGGATCAGGATTGTAGCGAAGTGGATTAGTATATTTTTCATGGGCGGAAGATAGTGTACTCCTGTCCGTTGTGCCAGTTTCTAACACGTAAAGGATTTTTTGTACAGTTCCGGGCAAATTTAGCATCGATGAAACGGTAGGGCAGGTGTGCATCCCGCTGAGGATGGATTCCAAGACGGGTTGTCTGGATGATGGATTCAGGCGCATAGCTGTCATCCTGGAGCTCAAATTGTCCAGGTGTTAACTGTTGGTTGTTCCAATCCCTTACTTTTATCCCCAGCGATTTGCAGAGCAGGGTTTGACCGGCACATAACCTGGATAGGGGTCGTGGCTGGCCAGTCCGGGTTGGATTGTTTGCCTGCATCATATCAATAGCGTCCGTACTGTCGCCCTTCTTACAGCTGGGGTATCCAGATTTAATCAGGACGGCATTGCCATTACCCTGACATGAAAAATTTAGAGAGTCCCCTCCATGTGCATAGTACATATATATGGTCCCTGGATCTGCAAACAGAGCACAACGGTTTTCGGTGTATCCCAGGGAGGAATGGCTGGATTTGTCATCCAGATAATAGGCTTCAGTTTCTATTATTCTCGCACGCAGCCATAGTCCCTTCTGAGAAAAATGGATGACTTTGCCCAGCAGGTCTTCAGCTACTTCCAGAGCATCTCTATTGAAGAAGCCCGAGTCAAGGCTGGAGGGCGCGTTATGTTGCAGAAAGTCCACGTCATAAATATTCATTCAGAACGCAATGCGGGCCATATCAAAAAAGTTGAGTCCATAAATCGAGATTAGGTCTTTTAATCTTATATAATTAATGGTTTAGATCGTTGAGAAATTTTCGCTTGTTGAAATATTACCAAATTTGTCACTCTCATATGCGAGAATGGGTTCTCGGAATTCGGAGGGGAAACGCCAATAGTAACCCGCTGTCGCGAATTAATCGACAATAGCAGATAATGCGTCTGGCTTAATTTGTGCCAGTTTGGGTTTTTGGGGGGGGGATCGTCAATTGATACGTAAAACGCCCTTCTAAATACTGAAATATAAGTGCTTTGGCATGCAGTTTGTAAATACGGTATTTTAGAATACGGAAAAAATGAGTGAAAATTAGTCCACAAACTGTAGATCAACCTGAATGTCTTTCTGGCGAGAAATTACACTCTCCCCGTGAAGTCGCTCATATGCTGGATTTATCCGTGGAAACGCTCCGTCTATATGAGCGTGAGGGTTTATTTGTTCCCTATAAACTTTCTTCTGGACATCGTCGATTTACGGACGAGGATATAGAGTGGATCAAATGTATTCAACGCCAGATACATGAAAACAAACTAAATTTTGCAGGGATCCGGTATTTATTGGCAATGCTTCCCTGTCATGAAATGAAGCCCTGCTGCCTTGAAGATCATGAAACCTGTCCCGCAGGAACCAAGAGTTGCCGACCCTGTTGGGATTTTGAGGATACACCCTGTAGAATACAGGGCGAAAATTGCAGGACTTGCGTTGTTTACCAACAAGTGTTAAACATTGATAACTTAAAACAAATACTTCAGGTGAAATTCAAATGCGATTAAAACAAAAATTATTGGTGGCCACGCTACTGATCTGGAGCGCACTCTTTTGGAGTTGTGACGCAATTAATCCAGAAGATGGTGAACTGACAGATTACACATGCGAGGGATGCCATACCAACCGTTCAGCTCTGACACACATAATCGAAACATTGCACCTGGAACCACACGAGGAAGGCGAAGAGGCGCCTGGCTGAGGTGGCGGAGCGGTGTCGTTGACACTCACGGAAAAAGTTTGGATTAGGTTGAATGCCGCACGTGGAATTGAATCATTTACTGATATCGATCCAACACATGCAGCTGTAGGATGTGCTGGATGTCATGGTGGGAATTCTGTCGTTGATGCAAAAGATGATACATCTGCCTATCGTTCTGCCCATACTGGAATGATGCGTGATCCCTCAAAAATCGGAGAGGCCGGATGTAGTGGTGGAATGTGTCATGGTGATATTGTTCGCCGCAATGAAACCAGCATGCATAGCAACCTTTGGGGTGAGAAAGCGCATGTGGCCTTGAGAAATGGATACGAGTCTTTTGAGGCATGCCCAGCAGAAATTCAAGATGGTTTTACAAAAGATTGTAACAGCTGTCATACTACTTGTGGACAATGTCACATCAGTATTCCCAATGCTGCAGGTGGCGGTTTCCTTGAACAAAGAACAGGATATAGTCACAAATTTATAGCCACACCCGATGAAGCAAATGTTTGTACCGCCTGCCACGGATCTCGTGTAGGTGATGACTGGAATGCGAACCAGGAGCGAGTTCCTGGTAATGTACCTGATGTTCACAATGATTTCGGCTACACGTGTCTGGATTGTCACAAGGAAGACATGCATGGTGAAGGCTCAACTGATGCAGAATACACCTCTCGGTATCAGGTAGCTGATCTGCCTCAATGTGTAGATTGTCATCAGGCTGATCGGGATGATAATATCTTCCACACACAACACTGGCCAAATGCTGATGCATCAGATGGGGTAGACTTGGCTTGTTATACCTGCCACTCACAGAAGTACAATAATTGCAATACCTGCCATGCTGGAACCTGGAAGGAAGAGTATACTGCTGATAATAAGGATGAATATCGCGTGTATGCCCAATTCAAAATTGGACGAAACCCATATTATGGTGATGCGGATCATCCTCACGGCGAAGCAGCATTCATAACCACACGGCATATCCCTGTTTCCCCAGACGCATACAGGCAATGGAATATTGCCACCATGCCAGATTACAACACGATGGAAACCTGGAAGTATGCAAGTCCACATAACATTCAGCGCTGGACTGAGCGAACATTGGTTGAGACCAGTTGGAGTGACAGCAGTGTTTATACAGCTGACAATTGCTATACAAATTGCCATATGCATGGCAACACAGGTGCCTATACAGCTGTAAATCTAGATTTATACTTAATAGACGAAAACATGGAGAATGACATTACCGACGACGACCTAAGCGGGGAGATTGAAGCAAATGCTTTGACCAGCCTGGGCCGAGTCGGGGATGGTACATATTGTGCCGCCTGTCATCCTTCGAATTAATGAAAACAAGTTCAAAAACCACAAGGAGGTATGATGAAACTTGATTGGAGACTAGTACTGGTTTTAGTGTTGTCACTGGGACTAATGGTAAGTTGTGAGGATACAGATGATGAAGAAGATGCAACTGCATTTGAAGTATTAAGTGAGTATATGCTCGCCAATGATATGGATGTTGATGTTGTTGTAAATGGCTGGATCACAACAGCTTCTGCCATCAGTGAAGCTGGCCTGGAAAACTATTATATCGTTGATATCCGTGATATCGATACATATAACCTTGGTCATATTCCTGGTGCTGTTCAGTGTGCACGCACTGATGTTTTGACAACAGTTGAAGCTGGTAACACAAATGATCTTCCTGTCATTGTCACTTGCTTTTCAGGCCAATCAGCCACGCTTGCTGTAGTTGCTCTACGCTTAAGTGGCTATCCAGATGCTAAATCCCTCAAATGGGGTATGAGTAGCTGGGCCGAACAGTTTGATAGCTGGTCTGGTGCTACTGCAAGCATTGGTGTAGACCATGCAAACTGGTCATTTGATGCAGCTCCTGCATTGTTATCAGACAACGACGATCCTGTTATTGATACAGACCTTACAGATGGAGCAGCCATATTAGCAGAGCAAGTTGATTTGATGCTGGCTACATTTAAAGGTATCTCTGGTGCAGATGTGTTAGCCGCCCCAGAAAATTACCAGATCAACAATCGCTGGGAATTGACAGACTATGATCATTATGGTCATATTGATGGCGCTTACCAGTCAACACCTGGTAGTGTTTCAATTGCTAATGATGGACTGGATGTATTAGATCCTTCACAAACCATCGTAACATATTGCTGGACAGGTCAAACTTCAGGAATGATGACTTCATGGTTAAGAGTTCTTGGTTATGATGCCACAAGTCTGAAAAATGGCGTGAACAGCATGATTTACTCAGCTCTCGAAAGTCACCAGTGGGCTCCCATAGCAGCTGATCTTCCAATGGAACCCTAATTATTCATTGCTATCAATTGAATAATACGATTTCATTAGTGTTAATATTGGGGAGCCGAATTCTTTTCGGCTCCCTTTTGCTCTCTACACTGGTATTTGGACAGCTTACCAAGCCCAATGTTGTCAATCCTCATGCAGGCGGAAATTGCAATGTCTGCCACGAATCAACCAGTGATCCTTCTAATTCAGATCTGAAACAGGACATGTGCACCTCATGCCATTCTGCAGATGCGGTAGATGCCCTGATTCACCCGGTAAAGCATGTCAATACCGGGTCTGAGCGAATATCCATCCCCACAGACTTTGTGCTTGGTCCGAAAGGTACCCTGGATTGCCTGACCTGCCACAAAGTGGATCACAAGATGAATAGATCTAATCGATCCTTTCTCAGGGGTGGACCTTATCGTCGGGAATTGGACTTCTGTTATAACTGTCATAGCAAAACCAATTACACCAAGATGAATCCTCATCTTCAGGTTAAAACTGATGGCAGTGTGGACAATTCCACCTGCTTACAATGTCATGTTAAACAGCCCAGCAAGGCAGATCATCCCACTATTGCCCGGGAAATGCAGCTGGATATGACAGCAACCTGCAATAAATGTCATGCGTTACATTCCCATGAACAGAATCATCAGGGGAAAAATATTGAGTTATCCAAGAAAGCCACAGCCAAACGCTTTAGACAAGCCCAGAAAAAATTTGGGGTAACACTACCCCTTTCCACGGATAATTTAATTCAATGTAATACCTGTCATTATACCCATAACCGGGGGACCCTTGCCAGCGACCAGGTCGTTTACGAGGGTGACGGTGAAAACCAGCGTTTCTTACGCCTATCAAAAGAGAACTTATGTTATGCCTGCCATGATTTATAATCGTTCTAAGATTTTGATCCTCGGTTTTCTATTCCTGATTGGAATAGGTGCTCAAGCTCAACAAGCAGATGCTGAAAACTGTAATCTGTGCCACGGTTTAGCACTTCTGGGCATCTCTGGTCCCGAGAATTCCATCCGGAGTTTTGAAGTGACTGCCGAATCCTATAGCCATTCAACCCACAGGAATGTGATCTGCCGTGACTGTCACACTGATATCAATCAGTTCCCTCACCCTGAGACTGTGCAAAAAGTGGACTGTTCCAAAGCCTGTCATATCACCAAGCCCTTCGCATTGACAGGATATTCACATATTGAACAGTCCGAAGCACATCTCATCAGTGCCCATGGCTGGAATCCGGATTATTCAGATGAAAAAAATGAAGCCAAACCAGATTGCAAGTATTGTCACAATAATGAATTCAGAAACGTAATTGAAGACGATGCCCTCTCTACCAGCACCAAACATTGTGTGCGCTGTCATGAAGGTGCAGGCCTGGCTGGAGTTATTCTCCATGTGAATTCACATTCCGGTCATAGGACTGCGAGTGCTTCCATCAAAGTCGTGGATTTATGTTCATCCTGTCATGCTAATGAGAGTCGCATGAATCAATTTGATGTTAACCTCTCTCAGGTCGCCGGGTTTGAACGGCATTTTCATGGTAAGGCATTGAAAAAGGGGCTGGATGAAGTGGCCAACTGTATGGATTGTCATCGGAACCACCTCAATCTGCCGGCGGATGATCCCAATTCCAGTATTCATGCGAATAACATCCAGCAAACTTGTAGTGCGAATGGCTATTGTCATGACGATGCGACAGCCACCTTTGCTGTATCGGCTATTCACTCTGAACCCACGACAGAGAACAACCCCATTGTCTTTTTCACCGAGTGGGGATTTATTTTGCTGACCGCAGGGACGATGGCGCTACTATTCGCCCATATCCTGCTGGACTTTGGTCGCTGGGGTATTGATGCCTGGATGCGGAGGAAAAAAAGATGAGTCGCGAATATACACGCTTTAGCATAAATCAGCGTTTACAGCACATTTTCATGTTTGTCCCTTTTATCATACTAGTGATTACAGGATTTCCCATCAAATTTCCCGACAGTGCCTTTTGGAGTATGGTGATGTCTGCAGTGGGGGGAATTGAGATGGCCAGAAGCATACATCGATTTGCAGCCGCTATCATGATCATCGATTTCGCATATCATATTATATATGTTTTCCACAACATATTTAAGAATCGTCCCTCGCTTTCTGAACTCTATCTTCTGCCAAACAAAAGAGACGGACAGGACATTGTCCAGAACCTCAAATATTTTCTATTTCTCACTGATGAACGCCCGCGCTTTCACAAGTTCTCATATATCGAGAAGTTTGACTACTGGGCTGTTTTCTGGGGTATGTTTATCATGGCCGGCAGCGGTCTGGTATTATGGTTTCCAGTCCAAGTGAGCACCTTTCTTCCCGGTGTTGTGATCCAGATAGCATATGTTGCTCATAGTGATGAAGCGCTCCTGGCGTTTCTGGCTATTATCATCTGGCATTTCTATAACGTGCATTTTAATCCTCGCATTTGGCCAGCCAACAAAGTCTGGTTTAAGGGTACCTTGACTGAGGAGGAGATGGAGCATGAGCACCCCCTTGAGCTTGAAGAGATCAAAGCCAAAGAAGGGACTGCAAAATGAAAAAAATGCTAAAAGCCCTGTATGGTTTGGTTCTATTGGCCCTTGGAATCTATTTTTCGGTGTTTCTGGTAAAAATTGCTGTATCACATGATACAGATCATGAAACTCAAGCCACTTCGGAATCAAAATTTCCGGATTATGTAGAACAAATAAATTCTTACTACGATAGTTACGACAATCGTAAGGATCATTTTCATCAAACCGAAAAACGATATTTTCTGCCCATGGCAGACCAGGAAAATTGCTTGAGTTGCCATTCACTCTGGCCACATCAAAAAGATGTGAGAACCAGAGCTTTTAACAACCAGCACTCCAGCTATTTATCCTGTATGGTTTGCCATATCGATGAGCAACCCGGTAGACCGGTAAGTTTTGAATGGTATAATTTTGGTGTGGACAATTCTATCACCCGCAAAGGTCCCTTTGGTGTGGCCAGAAAAGCCGATGGCAGTCTTTCAGCATCTGATAATTTTATCACTAAAATTATTCCTGTGATCAGTGACGGAGATGTCAAAACAAGATTGTTTACCACCTATGACACACCCATGTATGCAGAATATCGTCAGGCTGTGGATGCCGGCAATGTTGTTGATGAACAAAAAGTTCGTCAGGAAGCAGAAGCCCTGGTAGGTGAAGCAGCCACGACTTGTGGTATGTGTCATGCGGAAGCATCCGACTTCCCCTGGGCAGCTCTTGGTTTTGGTGGTGATAGATTGGATGAAATGCGTCACTCAGCAGTTGTAGGCATGATTGAAAAATATGAATCATTCTACTTTCCACCTGTGTTTGAATAGCATTCTATTCTGAGATAATTGATGAGCCGAGAAACATTCATAGTAGCCCTACTCCTCACCATCTTTTGCCTGGGTCAGGCACTGAATGCTCAAGAAGTAACCTTTACCCGTATTCAGAAGTTTGAAGCAGACTTTAATTTCCCTACGGATATCACAGGGAATGAGAGAGGGGACATTTTCGTCCTGGATGCCATGAATGACAGGGTGGTAGTCCTCAACAAAAATGGTGAAGTATCTGAAATTAAACCACAACGTGATTCTTTCTATAAGGCTGTAGGGATCACTGTCATCAATGATGATTTATGGATTGCCGATACACCCCGTTCCCGACTCTTGAAGATGAACATGAATGGTCGTATCAGTCAGGTCATTCAACTGGCTCATGGTACGGAACCAGTGGATGTGATCGGTGTTGGTAACAACAAGGTGATTACTGACCGGTTGAACCACACCATAACGGTTCTCGATGAAAACAATCGCGAAAAATATTACTGGGGCAAGCGAGGCGAGGATATCGGAGAATTTATCAACCCGGGTTTCCTGGCTCTGGCACCGGAAAACAGAATAATTATCGGGGATATTCTGAATCGTCGCGTCATGTCTTACTCACAGAGTGGACGGTATCCTCAGAATATCGCCAAACCTGGTGTAGAGAGAGGGCAAATATTCCGACCCAAAGGTGTAGCCCTGGATTCACAAAATCGCATCTGGATTGCAGATGGATATACTGGAGCCGTGCAGGCATTCTCCGTTTCTGGCAAATTTTTAGGTGTTGCCATTTCAAATGGAAAACCGATCCAACTTTCAGCCCCCATGGGAGTTTTCATAGATAAGCAGGATCAGCTATGGGTGGTTGAATCATTTGCCAATTCTGTAAGCGTCTGGCAGTTAAAATGATGAATGCCGCCAAAAGATGTATCGCGATTCTCGTACTCCTGGGTGTAGGCTCAAATATTTCAATAGCCCAGCATAACCCTGATGGCCGAAAAGTGAGTCTGGATTGTGTGACCTGTCATGTCAACTGGCATGACGATATTGATCCTGAGCAGTCCCTCATTCCTGAAATTGATGCTCCCATACAACTTCAGGGACTGCCGGCTCATATCGCCACAGCAGCCATGTGCTTCAGCTGCCACGATGGAACGGTCAATGACTCCCGGCAAACATTCTCATCTAGTAATCATCAACAGGATATGGATTTAAAACATGCGGATCTGCAGGATATGCCCCTGGATAAAAACGGTGATATCTATTGTGGTACCTGTCATACTCCGCATAGCCTGAAACCTGAAAATCAGGGAGGTCTGGCCCCCTTTTTGCGTGATGAAAAAATCAATTCAAGTCTATGCCTGAACTGTCATTCGGATCAGGCAGCAAACCACTTGAATCATCCTATACACATTCCAGTTAAACCTGGCCACAAAATGCCTGAGAATACATTCTGGGGTGAAAGTGGCAGTATGGAATGTATGACCTGTCATCCTATTCACGGAACACAGGGGGTTGTTGGCGTGAAGGGCAATGACCGGACTGAATTGTGCTCATCCTGTCACTCTGCATATTTCAATATTGAGCTCACTGACCACGATCTAACCAGAAAATTAAAAAATCAGCCCGGGACCATTGGTCCGGAGCTCTCACGGGAAGATCCCTGTGTGGCTTGCCACAGCAGCCATAATGGAAAAGGTAAACACATGTGGGCTATGGATGTGGAGGATGCGTCTGGACCCAATGGGTATTGTCTGGGCTGTCACAGCAGCGATGGAATGGGTCGCGACAAATCATTTTCACATGCGGGACATCCCACATCCAACGCTCGGATCAAAAAGAATATTCCTGCATTGGGTATCAAAGCCAGCGATGAATTAATGTGCACTACCTGTCACGATCCGCACCAATGGGATTTTTCTCAACGGCATGCTGTCACGGCGGCCAATGAAGAAGGAACTGAATATACATCCTTCCTGAAGCTACCTGATGATGCTCAGGGTCAGTTATGCGTAGCCTGTCACACAGATGAATCCACAATATTTAGCTCTGATCACAGTGTGGCCAGAGAAGGGTTCCAACAGCATTTTAGACAATCCAACAAAATTCACGGACAATGTACGGTCTGTCATGGATCTCACTCGGACGAACTGGACGGATCAACTGAAGATGATCCTTACACTGTTCTTTGTCTGCGCTGTCATGATGGCGAAAGTTTTCCAAGCTCCGTGGTTCACAATAATCATCCCATGGGCGTACCTTTTAAGTCAGCCAGCAACCTGGCCGGGTATGAAAAAGATGGAGAGGTTCTGCTGAGCTGTAATACCTGTCACAATCCACACAAATGGGGCGAGATAGTGGAAGGCTCTAGCACAGCCAATTTGAAAGGTGATGATCGCAACTCATTTTTAACCCTATCCAATTGGCCTGAACCCAAACTCTGTCTGGATTGTCATCCCGAACAGGGGACTATCCTGAGCACCCCCCATGATTTTACCGAGGATGAACGCAGTGCGTGCAGCTTTTGCCATATCCCCCACAACGCAGAGACCGAATATGGAATTCTGGCCAAATGGGAAGGTACACCTGGCGAAAGTTTCAATGAGCGGCATTGCTTTAGTTGTCACAATGAAGATGATTCTGCTTCAGACAAACTCGTTCAAGCATACACACACCCCCGAGAATTTGGAATTCTGACACTGCCAGCCCGTGGGGCTGGTGAATGGCTGGAATTTCCACTATTTACTGAAGATGGACCCAGCGAATCGGTGGGTCATATCGACTGTTTCACCTGTCACGATCCTCATACCTGGTCATATAAGCCTGGGCTTCAAAAGCCAGCTAATAATACGGAAGGGAATGACGTAACCTCATTCCTGCGGAACCCTAGTCACCTAACACTTTGTACTGACTGTCACGGGGAAAACACGCTCTGGAAATACAATTACTATCATGATCCGGTAAAAAGGAAGCGGTATTGACATGACTAATAATCACGCAACAAAATTCAGGAGTAAAATTATACTTCTGATCATTGGGTTGATTTGCATGGGGTTCGTGAGTTGCGCCTCAACCAGGCAGGCGCCTGAGCAGTTAAAATTCCCCAGTGATTACCCCCAACCTTATTTGACACTCGAGCAGGTTATCGATGGGACTGAGGAAGCACCAAATCGTTCCTTGCGTCATCTGTTACGCGTCATCCTGGGGCCAGAGTATAAGTCCGGGTTGAATCAACCAACGGATATGGTTATGGATGCTCAGGGGCGTTTGTTGATTGCGGATTCTGAAGCAGGTGCTATTGTTGTCCTGAATCGTGAAACGGGGGGCTCCTGGTTTGTCAGCGAGCGTGTGGTCATCCCTCAGATCAAATTACCTCTGGCTATCGCTGCCAGTCCCGATTTATTATTTATCAGCGATTTGAGCAGCGACAAGGTTTTTACACTGAGTTATACCTTCGAAGTGGTCAACACCATTCACGCTGAAGAGATGCAACGACCCGGGGATTTGTGCTATGATAGTTTCGCAAAACGCTTGCTAATAGCTGACCCACCAGCAAACCGCATATTTATTCATGATCCTAGCGGAACTCAGCTTGCTCAAATAGGCCCGGAAGGCAGCACTCAATCCAGGTTGCAGAATCCTATTTCAATGACAGTGAATCCGGTGAATGGAGATTTATTCGTAGTTGATGCTATCGCTCGCAAGGTGAAACATTACGATACTGACTTGAACTTTATCAGCAGTTTTGGTGAATATGATCAGGTCCCAGGCAGTTTCGCCTTTCCCAAGGGGATTGCACATGCTGGGGACGGAACCCTGTTTATAGCGGATGCTGCATTTGGTAACATCCAGATGTTTGACCCTTCAGGAGCGCTATTGTTTTTCTTTGGTGAAACTGGAACCGAGCAGGGCCAGTTTTTAATGCCTCGCAATTTATTCATTGATGTGGATCAGCGATTATATGTTGCCGATCCTTACAATAATCGTGTGCAAGTATTCCAATACTTTGCACAGCAATGAGCAGTGACATTATGGATATTAAGAATAGCCAGAGCAGATTTATGAAAATTTTAACAGTGTCTCTGATATCTGTAGTATTTCTGAGCACTCAGTCCTTTTCAGCAGGTATTGAAACTGGTGGTAGGGTTGAAAGTCGAATCGGAATGCTGGGGATGGATGGTACGGGAGATGGCAGTAATCTGGTCCATATGGAGCGGATCAACTGGGGGATTCAACAGCAATACTCATTTCTAAATTTAAATTACAGCCTCAGTGGTGGTGGAATTATTCGTGGGTCGAATCAATACGCAAAGACTCAGATCGTTCCTGAGTTCCAAGCCAAAGCACGGATGATCCCCTTTGGCAAGGTTGCCCTGGAGCTTTTTAGCTATTCACAGCTACGTAACCCCATGCAGATCGCTCAGGATTCTCTACAGCACAAAGAGCAGGTGAGCGGTGTTCAGCTCAGCTCGGCTTTACCACGGAATGGCCGTTTGGTCATGGCCTATGGGTATCGTAGCAGTTCCAAGCACCATGATGAATTGAACCATCAATTCATGAAACTCCAGCTTGAGCAAAAAGCCCTGGGTCTTCAGTTCAGAATTCGGGGTGAAAAAGACCTATTCAGTAATGCCCTGGCTGACGATGAAGACTATGATCGATCAAATATGTCGATCCATTGGTATGGTAGTCCCATAAAAGGCTTGAACTGGTCGGCTTCAAACTCTGTTTATAGCTATGGCGGTGATGCTTATTGGAGAATCTATCAACGCTTGAATTACAAATTGTCTAATCGCTCCACTGTTTGGTCCCATTTAAGTAATCAGCAAGCTGCCTATAAGGGAAGCTACTTGAATACCCAAAAGTATGATGTGGATTATCGCTGGAAAATGAACGATAAATTTGCGCTGCAATTGTTAGGCGAGGGCAGCAAGGTTAGGCCTGTGAGCGGAGATCCTGTTTACCATTGGCGTGCCTACCTGGCTGGTCTGCACTGGAGACTGGGTAACAAGGCTTCCGCGCTTGGCGTTTTGCAAGCAGGATATAAAGAATCATATCGATTTGGATCGGGTATTGATGCTCGTTTCGAGCTGGAAGAACGGATCCCGCTGCTTCAGAGAAGGACACTGAGCATTGGTTTGAATGACCATGCCTCAGGTGAATTCTTCATTCGTCTGGATTCAGATGGTGATGACCCTAAATACGATATTGATCACGAACTCGATCTAGCCATCGATTTATGGCCGGGTCAGAAATTTCAAATTGGTAACAGTTTCAGATTAATCAATCATTTCGGCGCTGATCTGGATTTTTCCATGGACACCTTACGGAATGCCGTGACACATAATATTCAGTTTAAGTTTATCGAACGGAAGTTACGTGCCTCCCTTGATCACTTGACAATCAGTGATCTGGGAGACAATAACGATCTCCGTCTGCATCTGAACACACGCTTTTCGTATCATCTCACACCGGGAAGCAGTATGAACCTGATCAGCATGTACCGATATCAATCCGAGATGTACCCGGATTACGTGTGGCTGAACTCTTTCCTTAAAGTTAACATGCAATATTTTAGTTGGGCTTTGGAAGTCCAGGCGCAAGGAACCCCGGAACAGGTCTTTGATGATAACTATTCCGTCTGGATGCGTTTTATGAGGCAGCTATGAGAAAGATAACCCTAGTATTATTCGCAGGCCTATTTGTCGGTGCACTTACTGGCCAAGAGATTGAAGAAATGCAGGCCAAGAGTAAGATTGCCGGAACCCCCCACAATCTGTCGACTGCAAAAACTGAAATGATTAACGGTGAAGTGCTGACTGATTATTCGCTTTGTCGTTCCTGCCATGTACCCAATAAAGCCACTGCTGTGGAGCCGCTCTGGTACAGGGAAGGATCCATCGCACGATTTGAATTGAATAAGAAGCTATCAGCCCCTGATTCACATATTCATCCCTTGGATCCAGGAAGCAGAAATTGTTTGTCCTGTCACGATGGCAGCATGGCACGGACATTTCCTCATCGTGGAGATCCGAAAGACGCCCAGGTGAACCTGACCGCCCCAGAGGTTCCGGCTCCTGCAAACTACAATATGCATCTATTCAATTTTCCCGCCTCTGGTGCAGAAATTAGTCGCCCAAGTGAATCCTCAGCCTTGATACTAACCAGTGAAAATGAGGTAGGGTGCATTACCTGCCACGATCCGCATAACAACGAGCAGGGGAACTTCCTGCGTGTTTCCGATGAAGGTTCTACCATCTGTCTTGAATGTCATCATATGCAGAATTGGGAGTTGTCAACACATGGGAACCCTCAGAATCCGCTGCATGCCGGCTTAGAAGAAATGGCCTGTCTTCAGTGTCACGAAATTCACATGCTGCCCACCAATGCAAAATTGCTCAGAGCGGATGAGAATACACTCTGCCTGAACTGTCATGATGGTCAAAGTGATGATGACACAGAGATCCCAAGCATTCATAACCTGGAAGAAGTCTTTGAGAAACCATTTACCCATCCTATCCGCATTAATCCAAATGTGACAGGTGTTGGTTATGGCTCAGAAACTGAAACGCCCTGGAATTTTGGGCTGGCTGATGACCGTTTTGTCAGATGTGGTGATTGTCATAATCCACATGCTGTAACAAGTGAGGATATCACCCCCGTTCTGGATGGTAGTTTAGCTTTTGTTAAGGGGGTGGATGCCATTGGTTTTAATAAGGATCAAGTAGACTATGAGTATGAAGTCTGTTACAAATGTCATGGTCAGAATCAGAATGTGAAGTCTGGAAATGATGTGGCCCGGCTCTTAAGTGTGGGTAATCGAAGCTTTCATCCCATTGAAAATGTGGGCAATGCTGCTTATGTTCCCAGTTTAAAATCAGGGTGGAGTGAGCAGTCACTGATTACCTGTTCGGATTGTCATGGCAATGATGACAAATATGGCCCACAGGGACCCCATGGCTCAAGTGTAGCGCACATACTCAAGGCTCCCTATAGTGACTTTCCATTTGCTCCCATTGATGACCAAGCCCTCTGCTTTGAATGTCATGACCAACGCATAATTACGGGCGACAGTGGTTTTAAATTCCACAGTCTGCATATTGAAAGAGCTGGATATAGTTGCTCGGCCTGTCACAATCCGCACGGAAGTATAGATTCACCCGGTCTCCTGGATCTGAATCAAGCTCATATTACAGCAGTTGCCGGTGTAAAGATTGTTGAATCCCATGAAGCTGGTCATGGTAGTTGTACGCTACAGTGTCATGATGTGAAGCACAGAAGCGAAGTCTATTAGGATTTCAGCCTCTCAATAGCAGACCAGAGCAAGCGACAAATATTTCAGGAGCCTACCATTGTGGTAGGCTCCTTTCTTTTACATATCTCATTAACCACCCGGACACTGAGCCTGCCGAAGTGTCTAGAACCCTTGCTAGGTTATGATATTTTAGTGCCGTGACATGGACATTTCGACGGGCTCAATGTCCGAAGTAATCATGAAGATGATGCACTCGAAACCTCGGATTTCTGTACTGGTTGACAGAAGAGGTTCACCACCAGTCCAGGCTAGGATACGAAACGTATTATGACGAAAGCGTAGGTTGAAGTCAATCCTCGGTTGATTATGATAATTTGGTGGTGTGACATGGACATTTCCACGGGCTCAATGTCCAGAACAATTCGGAGGCTGAGGCTCTCCAAAAAAATCCCTTGGAACAACTGAAGATTTTGGAACCCTCAATGGTAGACGTGTATGGGTGGCTGAGCCAGTTCAAACCTGTAACTGGATGGATATTTCTATGAGTCAAGGCCCCCTATGGAGAGCCTTACAATCAGTGAAATCGATATAATCCAAGCTTAGCTCACTAATCATGATGGAATATCCTGTGAGCTCAGCCTCCCAGAATGTTGGACACGGAAAGTTTTCACCGTTCAATAGCATACTCTCAAGAGTGCATTGGTAACCCCCTGCTTTTCCACGTTCTCAAAACGCCTGCTGTGGGCTATACAATCAGTGAAATCTGCGCAATCCGTGGTTGCTTACCTTTTCCAGCGAGCAATAAAAAAACCCCGGCTGCAGATTGAATCCACAGCCGGGGTTGGTCCCCCTGAAAGGTGAAGCTAGTTAATCATCATCGGGTGGGTTGAGCTCTGGATCGGGCTCGGCACCACCATGTTCATGGTCAAACATTTGTCGTGGCATTTTACCGGATAACCAACTTGTATTCATTGGTCCAACACTGGGTCGGAAAATGGTATTGTAGAGATGCCAGATCAAAATTGCCAGTGTGGCCAACCAGGCTTCCCAGTAATGGATTACCAGAGAAACGTCAATCAGGTCTTTGGAGAACATCTGGATAAAGAAGTTATCAAACCAGAGGACAAGACCTGTGGCGATCATAACTATATTACCCCAGACGCCAGCCCAGTACTCAAGTTTTTCAGCATAGGCAAAGCGACCAAAACGGGGCTCATGATTTCTGAAGTCAAAGAAGTACAGAACCATTTCCCAGAATTCCTGAATATCTCGCATGCCGGGAATCATATCCTTGACAAACTGTTTTCCACGTTTGGTGAACAGAAATAGCAGGTGCCAGACTGAAGTTACGATCATAAAAACAGCAGCATATCTATGGAGAATGCCTCTGAATTCAAATCCACCCTCCCAGCCAAAGAATAATTGCGCTATCCAGGAGTCACCGAAGCGCAGTGAAAAACCTGAAATAACCAGAGTGAAGAAGGATATCAGCAGGGCGGTATGTTGGGCCACTTCCAGGCCACGCATACGTCTTACAGATGGTTCTTTCATCTTCATGCGGACCTGTTTCAGGTAGTCTAATACTGTGTGTAGAAACATTCCACCAATGGTAACAGCAATAAGGAGGATGTAAATTTTTTCAATCAGAACGGCCAGAGGAGATCTGGGATCAGTATCACCAATACCATGAATGGTAATAGCAGCAAGCTCATCGCTCATGCCAGGATGACATTCTCCACAAGTAGCTGCCAGGTTGGTAGGGTGAATCGTTGAGGTACTGTCTGTACTTGGCAGTATGCGGTGTGCCCCGTGACATGATTCACAGTTTGCCACTGTTAGGTCGCCAGCTTGGCTTTTTAGACCGTGGTAACTGTCAACGTAATCACTTACTTCACCGACAGTTCCCAGACGTTCATTTAAGGCTGTAGATTCATGACAGGGTTCACAAGTAGCGGCTGCTACACGGTGTTTGGAAACAGGCGAACGTGGATCATCGGGAGATATGATACCGTGCTCCCCATGACAATCGGTACACACTGGTGCGTTGGCCATACCTCGTGCTGCAAGTTTGCCGTGAATTCCTTCCCAATAGTCCTTTTCAGCTTCCGGGTGGCACTTACCACAGGTGGAAGGAATGTTCAGGTGGTAGATAGCGGATTCCGGATTGGTTGGTGGGAAAATCTGGTGGGAGGTACCGCCGGAAGAGTGGCAGTCATCACATGAGGCAGCTTTTGCATTGCCTTGTCCGGTAGCTTTTCCGTGTACAGACCCATTGTATACTTCAACGGGATGATCAACCAGAATGTCATACTTTTTCACCAGGTCTATGTTTTCGTGGCAATTGCCACATGTGTTAGCCAGGTTTGCTGGATTCACCATAGAATTCAACATGGAACTGGGCAGTACATTGTGATCACCATGACATGCTGAGCAAGTTGGCATATCAGCACATTCTCCCCTTGCTGACCGTCCATGTGCTTGATATTCGTCAGATGCATCCTCATGGCAACTACGGCAACCCTCACAGCCAGCTACAAAAGACTCGGCTTCTTCAGTGTGGGGGCTTGTGTCGTGATAGATATGGCAGTCGAGACATTCCATACCTTCATGGGTGGATCCATCAAGATCGTCTTGAATGATGGTTTCCATCTCACTGGTTTCATGGCAGTCCACGCACTGATCACTGTCAATGGGTTCATAGTCATCATCCTGACCAATAGCTGGAACCATAAGTAACAGAAGAATTAACCAGGGGGTGATCATATGTTTTAGCATCTTACGCATTAGAATTGGGGCCTTTTTTTATATGTGAAGACAGTTACTTCAGCTTTACATATTCTCCAGGAATATCAGTTGGAAAACTTAAATCCTCATCGTGGCATTCTACACAGGATGGGGTTATGTCGTAGCGGTCGTCTGTATGACATTCATAACAATCAATTTCTTCATGTCCATCAGTCAACTGCAATCCAGTAACAACATGGTCAAATTCGTCAAGCTCGAAATTTGAGTGACATTCTGTACAGGTTGGGTCAAGAGCAACAATTGGATCTGAACCCGTGTGGCACTTTTCACAGCTTAAGGGTTTATGGAAATCCTTAAGGATCCAGCCGGTGTTGGCGTGTGTGAATCCATTCGATGGAGTATCACGATGGCATGCTTCACAGCCAGTTTCACTATTGGTATCATGACAGTCACTACAGGGGTTATGGTGGACTGGTAAGGTCGAAACTTGTCCAGCAGGGGGTGTCTGATAGTCGTGACAGGTGGAACAATCTGTTTGTCGATGACAATGTTCGCATTTGTACCTGTACAGGTCAACGTGCTCTTTATGCTGGAAAGCAACCGGCTTTTGCTTGCTTTCAGGGTTGACAAAATGAAACAGATCAGGAACAATAATCTCTTCATGCTTGTGAGCAAGTATGTCTGTACCATCCAGTTTTTTTCTAAGATTAAAACGCATCTTTTTCTGAATATGGCAAGTCTCACATACATTGTCTGAGGTCCAGTCCTGGTGACAATTCAAACAATTACGATGATAGGCACCATTAATAGTAGGCATGGATAGGGAGGCATTCTCTTCATCGGAAACATGACATTCGGCACAGGGTTGATAGATCCCCTCTGATCCATGATGGTGACAGGTGTTGCAACCAGCCCCCATGTTGGTCATTTCAGCATGTAATTTGTGGTCAAAATCCACTGGTTCGAAAATATTCTCTAACAATCCAATCTGGATTTTGTCTGGAATATTGACGTCGCCCTGGCTTTCGGTTTGACCAAAGCTGATGCTTGCGCTCACAACAATGAGGAGCGATGTCAGAAAAATTCTCATAGTATTCCCAGACTTATTTTTCTGGAGCAGGATGTGCGACTTCCTTCACGCGAACTGCATAGTCAAATGGTTTGTATGTGGGAGAGTCAGAGTTGTGACATGTTGTACATGTTTTCTCGTTGATATTGGTAAGACCGAGGGTTTCGCCTTTGACAGTACCGTCTGCAATAGCAATCATCTTCTTTTTGGACTTGTAAAGACTGCCAGCGCCATGGCATGATTCGCAACCCACAGCTTCAAGGGCTGCATTCTTCTTAACTGCCTTTTTGTTTAATGGATCAACCTCTAGCTGATATCCAGAAGCAGAGCCCCAGCCAGTAACGTGACATACCAGACATTCAGGAGCCTTTTCGGGAGCTACTTTAATGCCCATTTTTTTGGCGATAGCCTTGGAGGCGTCAGTTTTTAAAGTTTCCAAAGAACCAGCATGTGGACCATTGGCCCACTTGCTGTATTGGGCGCCAACCTCAGCTTTGCTGTGGCAAATTTTACATTTTTTGGATCCGACATACTCAGGTTTTGCTTCTTGTCCGATTACGAGGATAGAAGCGAGTGACAATAGCAGGAGGATTAACTTTTTCATAGCAAAGTCCTTTCAGTAAACCAAGTTTATAGTTTTTAATAAGTTATCGAATTGTGGTTGAGCAGGTCGCATCTTTTCTCCAGCCTCAATTACATGATTAAACGCAAACTTAATTATAACAAATAATGTGCCAATATGCATATATACTAAAGCAACTGATACTCATGTAAGGGTATTGAGTCTGAGCATAATATAGCCTGAAATATTAATAACTTAGAGTGTTTTATTGTTTGCATAAACCAATAAATGTTAATGTGATAGGTTCAGTAATCTGCCTCTATTTTGCCCTGTTTTTTGACAAAATAATTCAAAAAAGAAAAATTATTAGCACAGTTATTGCTTTAAGGCATGTATATGAATTTGGGTTTATCAGGAAATTAATTCAATAACTAAGAAAATATTTAGAGGATAAGTATGAAAATTGGTATTGCTTCAAATGATCAAACAACAATCGCCCAGCATTTTGGGCGAACCGAGGGTTTTGTCATCGCTGAGATTAAGAATGGTGAAATCGTTTCAAGAGATTACCGCCCCAATACATTTTCCATGCACAAGCTGGGGGGACATACCCATGGAAAACACGGAGGACAAAAAGAACATGGACATTCTCACTCAGCTATTCTTGAAGCGTTGGCTGATTGTGATGTTGTTTTGGCCAGAGGAATGGGGCGTCGCATATATGATGACCTAAGGGGAGCCAATATTGAATCCTACATCACCACTCAATCCCAGGTGCTAGAGGCTATTGATGCGTATATTGCTGGCGATTTGGATGACAATCCAGATAAGGGCTGTGTTCACTAAAATGTGCTTATGCAGGGGGGAATGTAATGTCTGATCTCAATGAGCTATCCCGGGAACAGCTAATCGGAATGCTGGATGATTTCGCCAAGAA
>JAERTH010000016.1 GCA_016844955.1 Fidelibacterota bacterium
CTCGAACCTGTGACCTACGGATTAGAAATCCGTTGCTCTATCCAGCTGAGCTACCGGAGCCAGTAGCATGCCATATTATTCGATCAAGTATAGCTGAGCAAGGCATTCCTTATGCAGATTAGCAACAGACTGAGAGCTGGAAACAAGCTTGTCCAAGGAAGTTTACTCAGGTATCTTTATCCTCCAATAATGCTTAACAAATAGTAGACACTGTTTTTAATGAGGAAATGACATGCCAGTTTTGATCAAGAGACTCTCAATCCTACTAACCATCGTTATTTTCAACTGTACACCAATTGCTGAGGTCCTCCCCCCTCAGGATAGCTCTGAAATTCCAAAACAAGCGCTAACTATGAACTTTAACTCCCAGTCACCAGTTTTCTCTGAGACCTTAATGCCGGGGGAAATAGCTGACACAGATATTGAACATATCGCGATCATAGGACCCTATTCCCACCTTGACTCCTTAACTCCAGGGTTTGATGATATATTTATCTTTCTCAAGGGGACCGGCAACCTGATTGCTGAGGACACCAGCTTTGCCATTGTACCTGAAAGCATTGGCCTCCCGCTTTCAGTTCCAACGGTTACACTTGAAGTGTCAGAGGGGAACACCCTTCACTATGTTCATATTCAAAAGAAGCTATCCGCCCAGGACCAGATTGACCTGAAACGCTACCCCACTGAAAACAGACATACGATCTACTTTAGAAGTTTTGAAGAATGTACTGCCTATACTGAAAAAATTAAAAGCCCCAACACCGTCAGCCGTACGGTTCTACCAAAAGACCACATACCGAGAGTTGCTCAAGGGACAGTCGTAACCATGGGTCCTGATGCGGTTGGTGCCCATGAACATCCCATGCTGGATCAATTGTTTCTGGGGCTTGGCCAAAACGATGTCACCGTCTTTGCCGATGATAAGAGTATTGCTTTCAAGGAGTTTGAGATATTACACATTCCCATAGGAGCCAGTCATTGGGTGACCGTTGATGAAGGCAAAATTATGAACTATCAATGGATGGACTTCTTTCTCACAAAAAAGGGTGAGGAATGGTTAAAAACCCATAAGCAAACTGAAGATTATTAAACCGACTTATACATAAAAATTTAAGCTTAGCCGGTACATGATCATTACTCGCTGGAAACTTCAACCCGAGCAAATCACCTCGCTTGTGGCTTTAGTTGCCTTCATGCTTCTGGGGGGGATATTTTCAATCTTTTTTGGGCAGGATAACAATTGGGATATGCGCAACTATCATATCTACAATGCCTATTCGTTTTTGTTTGATCGCAGCCACCTGGATATTCTACCTGCTCAGTTTCAATCCTTCTTCAACCCGCTCCCTGATCTATTTCTACTGTTTTTAATAGTGAACTTCCAGCCCATGGTAGTTGGATTCATAATGGGAGCCATCCACGGTATTAATTACTTCCTGATCTTTAAAATTGCGCACATCGCTTTGAGTGATAATCCAGATCATCAACTCTCATATAAACAATACTCAGTCTCAATCACACCCAGCAGGATGGCCCTACTATTGAGTCTGACCGCATTTACAGCCCCCGTCTCATTTAGCCTGTTGGGAACCTGCTATCATGATAATCTGGTCAGTATTCCCCTGTTGTTTTCACTGTGGTTAATATTGATATCCCTTAAAAACCCACACCAGGCCGTACTTCGGCTAATGCTTTGGGCTGGTTTTGCAGGGGGTATCAGTTTTGGTTTAAAGATGACCTCAGCCATTTTTATCCTGGGAAGCGGATTAACGCTCTTTGTTGTGGTACCCAAACTTTACGCCAAGCTAAAAGCTCTCTCAATGTATTCTGCTGGGTTCATAGGCGGCATGCTGTTGAGTAGCGGTTTCTGGTATTTAGAGCTCTGGCAGAAATACGCCAGCCCCGTGTTTCCCTGGTTCAACACCATTTTCAAATCCCCAGAAGTCTTAGATGTGAGTATCCGTGATACGCGCTATTTGCCAGCCTCAATCCTGGACGGTTTGCTCTATCCCTTTTACTTCATGTACCGTTCCCCCTACTCCATCAGTCATTGGAGCTTCAGAGATATCAGATTTGCGATCATTATGGTATTACTCATCATTTTTGTCAGTGTGTGGCTCAAGAATAAACTAATTGATAAAGAACGATTACAAGTTTCCTCTTCCTCTGTGTTTATCTTAATTTTCTTCATCTTTTCCTATATAATCTGGCTGGTTCAATTCTCCATATACCGCTATTTGTTTATCCTGGAGCAATTGGCGTTTGTTGGAATTGCTATCCTCATTTATAATCTCATTCGATCCAGCAAGGTTGGTTCTGGGATTATTATTGGTCTGGTACTGATCACTTTTTATACGGGTTGGTCACCACGACCTGATCGGCTTCCCTGGCAAGAGCATTACATAAACGCGCAAATCCCTGACCTTGAAGGACTTGACAGTTCAGTGGTCATTCTGGGTGGTAATAGGCCTACCTCCTTTCTGATTCCAGGCTTCCCTGAGACCACTCGAGTCATCCGCCTGCAAAGCAACATGCACACATATTTAAGCCCAGAGTCAGAATTCATAAGCCAGACAAGACATCTTATGCGAACCCACGCCGGCAATTTTTACATCCTTACCCTGAGGAAATACCTTACCATCGAGCAAGAGCTCATGGATCGATTTGACCTTGAAATCGACACGGGAATAAGCTGGATGATCAGAAACCCACACGAACCAAAACTCCAAATCTGGAAGGTTAATCGGAAATGAGTACAGAAACTTTTGACGGCTGGTTACTCTCTAAAACGATTGCTGTCTGTATTCCCTGTTTGAATGAGGAACTGACTATAGGTCAGGTAGTTAAAGACTTTCAGGAATCACTACCCCAGGCCCACATTCTGGTTTACGACAACAATTCAACTGATAAAACCGCTGAGATTGCACAGGCTGCTGGTGCAGAGATTCGGACCGTCAGACGCAGAGGCAAAGGCTACGTCGTCAGAAGGATTTTCAATGAGCGAGATGATGATCTGGTCATTCTGGTGGATGGTGATTCTACCTACCCTGCAGAAGCAATCATGGACCTACTTGAGCATCAATTCAAGACTCCCCGAGGGATGGTTGTAGGGAGCAGAGAGCATAAAGCGGCGGCTGGGGCCTTCAGACCCCTGCATTCCCTGGGCAATCATTTGATCAGTTGGCTAGTAGGCCGGAGTTTTAATTATCCGGTTGATGATGTGCTTTCAGGATATCGAGTTTTACCTCGCGCCATCTACAAAAGTTTGGTGCTCAATTCAGAAGCCTTTGATATTGAAACAGAGCTGACACTGCAGGTACTGGCCCTTAAGCACCCTATTGTCGAAGTACTGACTTCATACCGGTCCAGACCCAAGGATAGTCACTCAAAGCTGAATACCTGGGGTGATGGGCTACTCATTCTCCGCACCATAGCACTCCTGGTCAGGTATTATCGTCCGCTCTTCTTTTTCAATATCATGAGCTTCATTTTTGTCCTGCTGGGCCTGGCTGCAGGATCAGTCCCTATCCTTGATTATATAAAATTTCAATATGTCTACCATGTACCCCTAGCCCTGTTAGCGGCCAGCCTGGAAATTGTGGCCGTCATCTTTTTTGCAGTAGGGCTTATACTTGATTCCATCCGTTATTATCATCAGATTGAGATGAAAAAATTGAATCGTGATGAAAAATTTGATTGAACGCAAATCTAGGAATTCTCACTGGATCGAGACTAGGTGTTTTTCATAAATCACTTTTTTCGTACCACCCGTGCTATAAAACTATCTCTTTATTTTCCTTCAAATTTGTACATCTTGTGTGGAGCAATGACAACCCGAAGATAAATACCTGAATCACCCCCCTGGAGGATTTCCCGTATGAAAATGATGTATAAATTTGCCAGATTCCCAAGGGATAAAAAGCTGCTTCAGGATATTAACAGAGGTGCCACTCTGTTGTTTGACAAGCTTTCAGTACTTGATGTGGATGCTTTAGATGTCTCCGATTACAACAAACGCTACCTGAAACGCTATCAGCATAAACTTCGCACGCATCTTCAAAGGCTGGCCTATCTGTTGTCATGGACCCTCCATTCTGAGAATAAACCTTTGTCTGAAATCGTCATGGTCGACTATGGTGGTGGTTCTGGTTTGCTATCGCTTCTTGCCAAGGCCTGCGGTGTGGGTACGGTTATCTACAATGACATATTTGATGTGTCGTGTCAAGATGCCGCAACTGTTGGAGAGAAGCTGAGTTTAAAACCAGATCATTTTGTTGCCGGAGATATTGATGCCCTGAATAAGTATCTGACCAGCAATAACTTAAAATGTGATGCCCTGGTTTCCTGTGATGTTTTGGAACATATCTACGATCTAGAGGTCTTTTTCAAATCTCTGCATCAATTATCTAATCAGAGTTTTAATTATGTCATCTCAACCCATGCCAACCCGATGAACCCTATCATTAACCGTAGCTTAATGAAGCTTCAGGTGATTGCTGAGACTGTTGAGAAGGAAGCCGGGTACGGACACAAATCAAGAGACAGTCTGCGTTCCTTTTTAAATGCCAGGAAGGATATTCTGGAAGAAGCCTTTCAAGATCAACTTAGTCAGACTGAAATTGACAAACTGGCATCATATACCCGTGGCATGCATAAGTCCGATATAGAGCAGAGTGCTGGACTTTACATGGCTACGAAGCAAATGCCCACTCCTCTGACTCACCCAACCAATACTTGTGACCCCTATACAGGGAACTGGGCAGATCGTCTTACCAGTCCTTTTGAAATTCAAAACTTATTGATGGATACTGGCTTTACTGCAACTGTTTTAAGTTGTCATCATGGTGATCCAAAAAATCTACCAAAAAGACTTCTGGCCAATATCCTTGATATTATGATGCGAGTTTCAGGTAGACAGGGATTAAGGTTGGCTTCTTATTTCATGCTTTATGGAACCAAAAAATAAGTGATGTTTTGAGTTTTGATATTAAGACTTAGTAACTTTACATTTTAGCGGAACACACACTGAACAATCAATCAGACCTGGCAACCAGTAACCGCCCTTTGGTATTTCCAGAGCTATCCTGAAGTGGCGTAACCACAACTTCTTTCAAAAATGCTTTACCACTATCATCCACAAACTTGAATTGTTCGAGACGATGAACGACTCCTGAGTTCCTATCAAGTAAAGTTTCACCTTGACTGGAATCAGCCAGTAAAGTTTGAATTGAGTGCGCCCTTGCTGCTTCGCGCTTTAGTCCAAATGTCTGCTCTGCGGCTTTGTTGAATTCAATGATGTTTCCATCAAAATCACAAGTGATCATCATATCCAGTGAGCTATCCAGCACATCACGAACATCTGCCAAGACTTTTTGAATCCGCTTATCCTGTTCATGTCTGTAGAGTGAAGTTTCCAGGACAATCCGTAGATCACGATCATTAAAGGGTTTAATCAAATATCCGAATGGTTCGGTAATTTTTGCCCGCTCGAATAGCACCTCATCTTCATGTGCAGTGAGGTAGATAATGGGTACATGCTGCTGGGCCACAATCATTTGAGCCGTTTCAATCCCATCACTGGTTCCTTCCAACATGATATCCATTAGGATTAGATCTGGTTTCAACATGGTAGCTCGCTCAACTGCTTCAGCACAATTGACTGCATTGCCAGCCACTTCATAGCCCATATAATTCAATTTGAATTGAATGAATTTTGCCATCTGAATATCATCTTCAACAACAAGTATTCGCTTTTTTGATGTACTCACTGAGTGACCCTCTTACTTTTTCTTTTCAGATCATCCGGTCTTGATGGAATCCTCTCTGCACAATCCAGAAACCTTCATCTCCCTGCGCTAACTGCTCAAGGACCAGGAGATACTGCTTTTCTATTATCGACAGGTCACCCCCAATTCTTTACCTTATTCTCAGAGCAATTGATAAAGGGGTGTTTCGTATTCACGCCAAAAAAAATGCACTTGTGGGTAGTACCGGGGAATACTGTTGGAGCTTAATGCTTCTTTGATTGATATATTTTGAAATACAAACTCAGGTTGAGTTGGTAAATAATATTTGCCAATTACTTTGCTGGCTGGAGCTTTGGTTTAACAAAATAGGATCGGCCATATGAATACTACATCCAATATACAAAAAATCGGTTTCGCCAGTTTAGTAATGATTCTCATGCTCAATGCCTGTGCCCACTCACCGGCGCACAAAGATTTAGATGATGTTCAAAAAATTATTTCCAAAGCGAATGCAGGATTTTATCTCGATCAGCGTATCTGGTTTCAGGATATTCAGGCCGAAATGCATGGTCAGGATATTGTGCTCACAGGGGAAGCATTTTTTGAAATACCTGTCCGAAGCATTGCTAAGAGGCTTCGCAAGGCCGGCTACGAGCAGAATGTTATTGATTCAGTGCATTATTTACCTGAAACCTTCGATAACAATCTGGCCTATGGTATCATCACCCAGCCTTATGTCATGGGTCGTTATAAACCGGTTGATGTGAAACAAGAAGGCACTGAAATGCTCTATGGTGAGCCTGTTCGCTTAATAAGAGAGCTCGAACAATACCTCCAGGTTCAATCTCAGGTTGGATATTTGGGATATATCCCCAAGGATGCGGTCCGCCGAGTTACCCTTTCTGAATGGAACCAATATCAGGCGGGCAAGCAAGCCAGTTTTAGCAAATCAGTTCGCCTCGAAAATGGCTTTGTGATAAATATGGGCACCCGCCTCCCCTACCTGGGTGGTGACAGTCTACTCCTGGCAGATGGTTCAATAATTGATCTTGATTCGGAACACTATAAAGTGGTGGATCCAGCTGCAAACCCGCTACGACAGAACATCATCGCAGCGGCAGAAGAATTTCTTGGGCTTCCATATGTCTGGGGTGGTCGCTCCGCTGATGGTGTGGATTGTTCCGGATTTGTCATGCAAGCATATGGATTGAACAGTATTTATCTACCCAGAGATACAGATGAAATGGCCAATATTGGCAAGATTATCGGATTGCCAGGCTGGACAGATGCCATGCTTCCTGGAGATCTTCTATTTTTCACCGGCAGCCGACGCCTGGTTACCCACACCGCCATCTATCTGGGTGATGGAAAAGTGATCCACAGCCTGGGAAAGGGTGTGCAGATCGAGAGCATGAATCCTGATGATCCAGATTACGCCGAGAGAATGACAAAGCGGTTCATTTTTGCCAAGCGTATCTTCGATTAAAGCCTGAAGGCTACACTACTTCAGATAAATCATCTTTATAGTTTGTCTGTCCATGGTTACAGATGCGCCATTCCCTGTGGAGAGGGTACAAAAGTAAATACCTGAACTCACTTGATTACCCACCTGGTCTACACCCGACCACTGTACAGTATAATTTCCGCTATTTTGTTGCCCTGTAGCTAGCGTGTTTATCAATCTTCCTCTAAGATCATAAATATTGAGCGTAACCTCAGCTTGGTCCAGTAGTTGGTAACTGATTTGGGTCTTGGGATTGAAGGGATTTGGATAGTTTTGTCTCAGGGTGAATCCCGATGGAAGTAGCTCTGCTGGTTCTGTATCTAAATATTCATGGGTAGAAAAACGCAAGGTATCACGATGTGAAAACGGTTTCTGGCAGACCAGTCGAAGCGTATCTCCGGCAAAAGGTGGAATAGCTTCACTCGAATCTGGTTCATCGAATCGGATACTCCAATCAGGAATCCAGAGTACCTCGTCAGTTCCTGGAGCCTGCTGTAGCACATAGATCCTTGACCCGCCCTCAACAAATCCGCTATCATCTAAGCCAAAGGCATGCATGGCTACATTTGCGCCTGTTGTTATATTGGTGGTGACAAAGGTCAGGGGGATCCCATTGATCACAGAAGTATCAATGCTGGAATCATAGAAAATCATCTCATAGTCAAAGGGAAAAGCCCCAGTTGAGGCGTTATTATGTCCAAACTGGGGTATGAGGTTAGTCGGACTGTTTCTCCAACCGGAGAGAGAGTCAATTACAACATGATCCACATCCACAAAGGTGAGACGCAGGCCCTCAAACGCTGCTCCCTGGAAATGGTTCTGTGGAACAACTTCATTATTAATTAACACTTCTCCAGTATTCATATTGCTCACTGTATAGCGCACATCTAACAACATGGAGTCGGTGAATGTGATTTCGTATTCATCACCCGTTATTTCCGAATAATCAACAATGTCTATACTGACCTCACTATCAGATATTCCGGTGAAATGCTCAAAGTTTTCATCACTGATGGCTGGAAATGAATTATTGATTTTGTGCTGGTTGCTTTCATACATAAATGTCGAAGCATCCTCCAATGATCTGACAAATGCAAATCTCACATAATCTCCATTGGGAATTTGCCTTGTATTCAATGCTACACTTTGACTCCCTGTAGGAAGGTCTGATATGTGGGAAAGCCAACTATCCCCACCATCGGTACTTATCAAAAGGGATAAGGAAGCAGAGCTATCAGCACCTATTGAGGCCCGGTATTCCAAATCGAGTACACCAGACAACTCAATATCATGAGTTGGGTTAAGAAGCAGAAATTCTGGTTGAGATTCTGTAAGTCTCAGAATTTTAAAATGATCACTTTTAGTCGCATAACCTGCACCACCGCAAAAAGCTCGAATAGCTAACTGATAGTTTATACCTGAAGGTAGCTCATTGATGTTATGAACATAGGAGGTCACTGTCGGATCAAGAGTGGCAATTTTTTGCCATCCAGTTACTCTATAATCATTGAGATAGATGCATACTGAATCTATAGTCTCTGTCCCCTGGTTCAAGGACCATTCAATTTCCATATTTGGTGTGACAATATCATCTTCCTGTGGGGAGTTAATTTGAATTGATGGTGGTTCAATTTCAGGCATGAAGATGGATTGATACCTGCTTTCACAGCGCTCCACATTGGCAATCAACTCTGCTTTGGTCTCGCCAAAAATGTAGACCATGGGCACCGTGATACTTTCACCGGGTTCAAGCATGACACTCTCAAGACCCATGAGCACGATATTGTCTGCATTATTGTAAAAATTTCCCGAATCCCAGTTCTCATCTGTCAATCGATTCCAGAAATAATCACCTAGCTGTAATCTTCTTGAGTATTGTTCAACATGGAAGGATTGAACATTTAGAGATTCATTTGGGATGTGGATGCCCAGATAGCCGGGATCTCTCCCAAAGAATGATGGATCACTACTGAAATTGTTGTCCCAGGAATAGATCAAGTTCTTAACCTCTGGTCGATCTTCACCTGTGATAACATCTATTCCCAAAGCAGTTATAATTCCTACATTATCATCATTGTAATCGTATGACCCACCAATATGCGGGTCCCCCTTCACTCCCAGAATCAATGAGTCGATTGTATAGGCACTGGTGTTAGTTACTTCGTATTGTAGTAGTACGTAGTCATTTTGCCCCTCTTCTGCCCATTGAAAGGATCTCACTCCAACCTGGATTCCAGCGCCACCAATATCCGGATTGGTTGGATCAGGTTGGTATTGATCCATAAAGGAGCAATTATAGCGGTCATCCATGACATAGTAGGTTTCCAGATCTGCCAGAACCTCGCCATCAGCATGGACACCAGGCCAGGAAGTCCATGAATCAGGCCATGAATCAGGATCATCACTGCGAGCAATGGATCCACCGGAGTCCGGTTGGGCATAACCTGGCACAGGTTCCCATCCGCTATTCATACCAGGGTTATATATCTCGCCACAATCTGCCAGGACACCTGCACTGAGCAATCCATCATTCACAATATGTTTACGCTCATTTTCACTGGTCAGAACGCTTGCACCGACCAGCAACCCAAATTCATAGGCATACCCCTGACCACTCCCATTTGGCCATTCGAAGCTCGGCTCTGCAGCGGGATAACCAAGAGAGCCATAGTTGTAATAAAGTGTTCTGATCTTATTGCCATCAAGGGCTGTGTATCGCCGGATTGAATTTGAAAACCATTGTGCCTGAATAGGTAGCTGTAGCAAAAGCAGTAATAATAAAGCTGACAGAATGAATGAATTGAAGTTGGTGGGTTGACGATTCACTATTGCCCCCTAATTAGATAGAATATTAAGATTAGAGGGTAATCTATTTAACTCTCGGGGCTAAACAATGGTAGAATGCGTTTTAGAGTATGAACAAGATGTAGATATAAAAAGAGCGTAGACTCATGCTACGCTCTTAATGAAACTATAAAAAATTTCAGATTCTAATTATCCAGGGCCTGCAGCTTCTTTTCAAATTCAGACAGACCACCGAAATCATCAATCTCCACTTCATTCACTGGCTTCACGAATTGCTCTGCTTCTGGTCGAACAGCTGCCTGAGTTTCTGCCGTCCGCGGCGGTGTAGTAAAATTTGTCTTGGCCGCCAGGATATTATCTTTAGGCGTTGTTTGTACCCCCTGAAGCTGTCCCAGCATGGCTTTGACCTCTTCATTAAATTCACTAACGGTGGTTTCTAAACGACGCATCAATTCATCCATCATCACCTGACCATAATTCTTGTCAATCCCATTCATTAGATTTCCAAGATTGTCTTTCAGATAATTCATTCTACTGTCTGCGTTTGTAAAATCGATGTCAGCCATTTTTCCTCCGGTCTTCCATAAATGAATGCGAATTTAAATGACACCCCCTGTCAAAGCAAGGATGCATTCTCCCCTCGCCAGGCTCAGAATTCTAGCGCTTGCGAGGACTTCCCTTGCGAAAGTATTTGTTCAGCCAATCCCTTTGAAAATTTCCATAATTACCCCTTTCGATAGCCCTGCGAATATCAGCCATGAGATCCTGATAATGGGTCAAATTATGGATGGTTGCCAGGGTTTCTGCCAGCGGGTCCTTGATAAAGAATAAATAGCGGAGTACCATACGAGAATAAGTCTGGCAGGTATAGCACCGGCAGGCTGTATCCAGCGGATATTTATCTTTGCGAAAGGCTTTGTCCATGATCCGAATCTTGCCCATTCTGGTAAACAGGGTACCCTGTCGAGCATAGCGTGTTGGAATAACACAATCAAACATATCGATGCCTCTTTCCACACCAGCCAGAATATCTTCCGGTAATCCCACACCCATGAGATACCTGGGTTTCATGGGAGGCATCAATGGTGTTGTATAACCAACTACTTCCTTGAGCAGGTCAAGTCCTTCACCCACACTTACCCCACCAATGGCAAACCCATCAAACGGAATATTGGTAATTTCACTGGCACTCTGGCGCCGCAGTGATTGATAAATGCCACCCTGAATAATCCCGAACATGAACTGGTGATCCTGGAGTGGATAATCACGACTCCGTTCTGCCCACCGCGTGGTGCGTTCCACTGATTTTTGCACATATTCCTGTGGTGCTTGATAATCAACACATTCATCAAAAGCCATGACAATATCAGAGCCCAGGTCACGCTGAATCGCCATGGATTGTTCTGGTCCCAGGAAAATCCGTTCGCCATCTTCCTCGAACCTGAATGAAACTCCCTTTTCGGTAATTTCCCGGCCTTCCATTGAGAAAACCTGGAATCCACCTGAGTCAGTGAGGATTGTTTGTTCCCAACCCATGAAGCGGTGCAAACCACCAGCACGTTTGACTGTCTGTAGACGTTCACCCAGCGAGAGATGATAAGTATTTGCCAGGACTACTTGCGCCCCAGATTCCGTAACATCCCGCATGGGGGTCGACCTTACGAATCCGGCTGTACCTACGGGCATAAATGCCGGGGTCTCAACCTTGCCGTGTTCAGTAAAAAAATGTCCTCGACGAGCACCTGACGGGTCTGTCCGCGTTAACTTGAACTGAATATCTTTCATACTCATCGTGAATCTATCCTCTCTAATAAATATTTATCCAGCTCAGATGAATCCATCTGCCCTCTGGATGCGATCTGAAGCAACGCAGTTGTATTGTTGAGTTCGAGATCCAATCCAAGATACTCCAACGAACCAGTCTTGAGCCCACAAAAATTACCAATTGTGCTACCCATGAACGATCCTGAATCATCCCCACTCAAGAGGAGTTCGCATCCATCCAGTCGTACCATGGTTCCACTTGAATCAATTTCATAAAGCTCTAACAGTACTTGCTCATCCTCAAAATCATTCACCCTCACGCCAAAATGTGGTATTGTATCAAGACTCACGGTTAGGAACTGTGAATCATCTTCGCCGCTTTTCTTGGAGACCATGACCTGGTTAAACTCGAAATACAGAGCCTCCTGTCCCGCAGGTTGGTACTTCCCACAGTAAGTCGCTATAACCTGTTCAGCGGGAGTCAAACTCGGAGTGTCCTGTGCTTCGAACCAGCCAGTGATATGCAAGGTGCGATACATCAACAACATCATAATTGCCAGTGTCACAACACTGCCAATGTAATAGATGTTTAACTTGCGCATCACCCTTCCCCGCTGGTATAGATTCAGGCTGGATTGTGAGCGATAATCATCCACATATCAGCTACATAATTTTCGTGTTCATCAACTTTGAAACCAGCAGATCCGAGATCGCTCAACACCTTGGATTCCGAAACACGATGGTCTTTTGATGGTCCCCGCTCACGTTCTGCCAATGGATCCCAATCCAATATCATCAATTTCCCCTCTGGTCTAAGAACCCGTTTGATCTCCGCCAGATTATCCGATGGAGACTTGAATTCATGATAAAGCGCGATCATCACCGTTGCGTCTACTGAATCATCCTCAATATCCATCTTCACCTCTTCAACTGGCAGAACCTGGATGTTTTCCGGTGGATTGCGTTGGTTGAGCAAGCTCAACATTGGTTCAGAAACATCGGCAGCAATGACCATTCCCTCACCCATAGCAACAGCAGCCGGGAAGGAAAAAAAGCCGTTTCCACATCCCAAATCCAGTATGGTGCTTCCAGGGGGTGTAGCCAATCGCTGAAGCAAAATATCCGGTTTAAGTTCCTGGTAACGTTGAACTGAAATTAATTTTTCTGCACGTGTGGGGTCAAATTTATGAGACATGTGATTCTCCTGATTCAAATAGCTTGGTTAAATCTGTTCTGAGTTTTTTGCTATGTTGGTATGTGGACGTGAAGCCCTCCCAGGTTACTGGTAAAACACCTACACCGGTGCTAGATATAAAGGCCTCATCCATTTCCTGGACATCATCCTGAATAATCAGAGTTTCCCGGACCTTTAGTCCGCGACGCTTAGCCAACTCCATGATGGTATCGCGGATTACCCCTGGTAACACGCCGAGTTCAAGTGCTGGAGTTAACAGAAAATCATCTTTAATAAAGAATATATTCCTGATAGCGCACTCGGTTACATAACCATCCCTATTCACAAATACCGGTTCAAAGGCGCCGGCGTCTTCGGCATCTTTTTTGGCCAACATGTTGCCCAGATAATTCCCCGATTTTATAGCGGGGTGAAATCTCAATATGGGATAGTTTTTTTCTTCGAGGAAAACAACCTTGACGGGCCATTCCCCGACTTCATTAATGGGTCGAGCTGAGAGGTAAAGAGATGGTGTAGATAGTGTACTCCAGGGTGATCCTCGACTTACCCCACGGGTGATGATGATACGGGTTAAGGCATTGTCAACATCATTCCTTGCAATAAAAGTTTCTAAAATGTGGGGAATATCCTTGAGCAGGGATTCACCTTCCATATGGATCGTATCCATACCACTGTGCATACGTTCCAGGTGTTTTTCAAGCCGAAAGGGGTTCCCCTGGTTTATGCGAATGGTCTCAAAAAGACTATCCCCGTACAAAAATCCCTGGTCGTTGAAAGGAACAACGGCCTCTGATGCATCCACCCAGCTTCCATCGGCATATATCAACATATCGTTTCCTTCTCCATAGCCTGTAGGATAGTATAAATCCAGGCCTGGGCAAATGGGAATGATTTATGTATTCATGCGGAATAGTAGTGTATTGCCAGGATGGTGGAGTACCCTGCTGAACATCTTTTCAATCACTGTAATTTGGGAATAGTTAGATGCGAACTCCCCCTATGTGCATTCATCCTGTTTTGTGAAGCTAGATAAAACAACAAAGGGCCCGTAGGCCCTTCGCTGTATGACACCCACTTTGGGGATCTGTTATTTGCGAACGACCTCCGCATTGATGATCTCTCCCAGGACTTCGCCGCCACCTGCAAGAATCACCGTCACATTGGGTTCGTCGCCTTTAACCTCGATATTACCTTTTACCTTTGACTTTGAATCAATGGTAATAGTCATTTTTTTTAAGTTTTTGTGATTGCTGGGTTTCTTTACCCTGTTCACAACTATGTCTCCATGGACGATGCTCTTTTCCAGCAGATCAATGTCACCATTCACCGTTTTGATGTGACCCTTAATATTTGTTTCCTTGGTCGTCATAGAGCCATTCACCGTTTCAAGATTCCCGGCTATATCAACGGCTATTTTACAGCGGATACTGCCATTCACAGTTGAGACGTCTCCATCTATTTCCACGTCACTACCAAGTGATATGGAACCATTGACACACGAAACTTCAGTGGCTTTCGAATTCCGATCAATGCTGATACCACCATTAACAGTGGAAACTTCCCTTACTTCGGAATTTTCCCCGACAACAATTTTACCATTAACTGTGGTGCAATTACCATCAACAGAAGCCTCATTCCCAACATGAACACTGCCATTTACGGATCGTAGACTGCCACTTTTATGCTCTCCATCTCCCACATATACACTTTTATTTATGCGAGTATCAGATGAAGCGCCGCAAGCCAGAAGAATTGTTGACAAAGCTATCAGAACGGTATGTCTCATAATATGTAGCTCCTTAATCATTTTATTATCATCCTGAAAATTGGTTAAAGCCCAAGTGCATTATTAGTTGAAAGCAATATCACAAAACTAATTGCTATCACATTGGCCGCGGCAATCAGAAGACTGATGATGTTTCCCATAACCGTTTGATATTTCATCACGAATTTCATCTGTCGTCCTCCTTTCCCAAGTGGCTCAGTTTCATCATTACGCGCTTATATATCCAAGTCTTGTGCCACAAGCGGATTACACATTTTTATAGTGCTGTTATTATTGTTGTTATGATTATTTTTGCTACACTAATAATGGACAATCCTTCTGGCGAAGCTCATCATATTGATATGTGTGCATATCATCATGATATATTTGAATTGTGCATTTTCCGGGTGTGATTTTATAGGTCAGGGTGTAGCAAACAGATCAGGGACTACAATCTGGTTGTGTAATGCAGCCAGCGTCAAAGGGGCGGACTCCTTTAAATAATACAGCATTGAATCTATTTCGACCTGGGGTACTTCATAGCGACTGATAAACCTGATCCTTGGTTGATGCTCCGCTATCTGACAATGTTCCGCTACACCGCTGGTTAATTGGCTCACGAGTCTGTCATTGGGGTTCAATATTGTGGTCTGGAATCCTCTTTCAATCAGCATCTCTTTGAAAAGCTGAGCCTGGTATCCATAATGAGTACAGCCCAGAAATGCAAAGACTGAATGCAGACCGGGAGTGAGTTGTCCGATTGCTTCGGAGATATAATCTTCCAGCAATTTCCGACTGGTGGCTCCGGTAAAATCATTGGATATGGCATGTGCCAATTCCGGACAAGCCTGGGCAACAATTCTTGATTGGGCTGCATCTATGAGTCGAGGGTAGGTACCTGCTTCAGTGGTTGTTTCAGTCGCAAAAATAATCAATCCAAAATCCGGAGAAGTATGTAACTGCTCATTGCATAAACTCACACCAGCATTCACAATCCCTTTTACGGGAATTGGAGCTTGACTGGCAAAGCTGGTTTCATCGTAAATTACACTCAGCGTATTACAGGCTATAGCTATCTCATCAGGGGTATATCTATTATAAGCGGCATGTAGAAACTGATCGAATAATTCGATGCGTTCAGCCTGAGTCTTTAATGAGTTGTATCCAATGCGATCATGGGGTGTTGCGTTGACGTACAAAAGTTCAATTTCGGAACCTGCTTTGCCAGCGGTTAATACTCTCTCAATTCCGGCACATACGGATAAACCACCCAATCCAGAATCTGTAATCATCCATCTCATTGTTGGTGATCAGCCCAGATGGGAGTTGTAGTATCCTGTAAGCAAGTCATTCAATACAGGGAGGTGCAGGGTTCGGATGTCGCTGGGTTTCTCCTGGGGCAATTCGTAAGTAATAATTGGAATCTGCTGTTCAGCACACCAGGAACCAAATGAGCCGGGGGTGGCATACCCAACATCCGACACCATCTCCATCTTTGTACGACGTGCCATATCTCGGGCAATTTCTGAGGACTGGGGATCATCCATACATCCCAGAAATCCATGGATGGATACTATCAGCTTTGGTTTCAACGATTGAAGCAGATCAATAATGGCTTGCGTTTCAGGTTCAGAACCTGGGCTTGCACCGGGGCTCAGAGCAATATTTTGAGGCCCATCAGGTTTGTTGCGATAGTAGACAGGATCAGGTGACCAATTGGCAGCGGGATAATTGCGATTCAAATCCACTCCATTGGCATTGCAGCGGGTTCCAGCCAGTACCCCATCCGGATTCGCAGCCAAAATGATATCAACCTTAATTAATTCCGGTTTTAAGGATCGCATGCTTTCAGACAACAAGACTGTTGAAAGACTTTCATCGCCATGAATAGAGCCCATCACTAATATTTCAGATTTTTTGAATGGCGCTTCGAATATTTGAAGTGGCAATCCGTTTACACTTTGACCAAAAGTCCGGCCTTTATAGTGCAGGGGACCAAGCTCAGTATTGGAGTGAGGCATACTTGATTAACTAGATACTAAATCAGGTGGTGGCAGGTGAAGGTGCTGATTTAGGGCCGGGTTCTTCAGCCAGTTCCGGACTCATACAAGGAATTTGAAAATAGAAAACGCTACCTGATGGTTCAGCATCGCGATAACCAACTTCACCACCATGCTGTTCTACGATCATCTGAGAAACCGCAAGTCCAAGACCAGAACCAAGACCTTTTGCAGTTTTCTTGGTTTTTAATTGGGCGTACTTATCAAAAATTCTGTGTTGCTGTTCTGGATCTACACCTGGTCCATTGTCAGTAACGCTGAAATAGAGGAAGGACTCACCCAGTTTCTGGTGTTCCTGAAGACTGACCTTAATTCTGGTACCACGAGGAGTATGTTCAATGGCATTGCTGATAAAATTGGTTATTACCTGTTCAATTTTCAAGGCATCGCACTGACAACTGGGTAATCCATCTGGTGCATCCAGACTCACTTCCATTTCACTTTGTTTGGCTACAGGGTCCAACATCTGTACGGCTGTATTTACCAGGGGTTTCAAGGCAACTTGAGTCTTGTTGAGAATCATCTTACCGGCTTCAAATTTAGAGAGATCAAGCATTTCGTTAACCAGTTGAAGCATTTTCTGACTGGTCTTGCGAATAGTGATGGCTATCTCACGGATTCGCTCATAGGGTTTCTCCCCCATCTTTAACAGTTCAGCAAAACCAAAAACTGAAGTAAGCGGACTTTTCAGGTCATGAACCAACATTGCTGTAAAGTCAGCTTTGATACGTATAGCCTGCTCCATTTTTTCCTGCTCAGTCCGGCGAATCAGTCGGCTACGATAGAAAACAAACGCCAGAATGAGGATCATCATTGCCAGAGAAAAGGCAAACACGACCCACATCACAGTAAATTGTCGTTTGTACTCTATTTCCTTGATGAGGGCGGCACCCTTCAGCTCATCCAACTCACGATCTCGCTTATCCAGCTCATAGCGGATTTCAAGTTCAGCAACCCGTTTGTTTCCCTGTTGACGATTTATTTCATCACGGGTCAGTTGCAGCGCTTTCTGATACTTCAGCGCTTGTTTTGCCTGGCCAAAGCGTGAATATGCAGTTGTTAGCAAGTGATTGGCTCGCTCAATAGTTAGTAGATCATGGACATCCTGGGCAACATCCAACCCGGATAGCATGGCACGGAGGGAACTCACTTTATCATTTTCCTGCATATAGAGCTCACCCAACTGAAGGAAGATTTCTGCAGAAATTGAGTTTTCGCCGGCAGCTTCTGCCATTTGTTGGCCCTGTTTATAATACTGAACACTCTTTTCGATGTCCCCTGATTCCTGGTACACTCTGGCAACATCACTTAGCGCCAGTGCTATTTCACCCGGACTCCCGCTGGTGCGTTTCATGTCCAGAGCATCTAGAAAATACTTTTGCGCCGTATTCAATTGGAGCTGATGATAATAAAGCTCACCCAAACTGGTATACAGATTGGCCAGCAGGGCAAAAGCGGAATGTTTATCGGCGATTACCAGGGCCTGTGCCAGGTGGTCTTCGGCTTCATCAAACCGCCGCAAGGTCATCAGCGACTGGGCCACACGATTCTCACTAACCAAAACCCCTTCATGATCATCGATATTCTTATAAATGGAGACAGCTCGTTCAAAAAATTTGAGTGCCTTTTCTGTCTGTCCCCACTGAGAGAACACAGTACCTATGACCATAACCGTCACGGCAACTTCAGATTCTTTGTCGATATCCTCAAAAATCATCAAGGATCGTAAGAAATAATCAAGACTTTGATCACTTTGATTGAGCAGGCTGTATGTCGTTCCAATGGTTCTCAGGGTCCTGGCGATCTGGAAGTCATCTGAAAGATATTCAAATTTATTTAGAGCCAGGGTCGCATTATCCAGAGCTTCTCTGTAATTCTGGGCCTGAATATAATAGTTGGTAAGATTTGTGTGGGCAACCGCCTGACCATATTGATCCTGCAATGATGTGGCTAAATCAAGAGCCAGATTCGCATACCTCTGACTTTTTTTCCATTCAGTCCCGGCATGTGCGTCTGATAGTTGATTCATCAGATCAACCGTCTCACCTTCAGTAGTACTTCTCAGGATTCTTTTCAGGCTGTCAACCTGGGCAGGTTCGTCTTCTGCAAAGAGACTGGAGGTCATAACAATGAGCAAGCAGACAACGAGCGGTTTGGCATGTCCTAATCTAAACAAGGCATCTCCACTAAATTCGTTTATGAATCGCTATGTAACATTACCTTCTAATTTGAACCGACATAGAAACAGCACTAATCTAGTATTTTACATGGGGGGAGTCAATTCGTTGCTCATTTTTTGTCCGGTTCAAGCCCGTAAACAATTCAATTGATTTGGAAACAAATGTAAGATTGATATATTTTAACAATTATGAGAAAAACAATACTTCTAGTGCTTCTCTGGGCAATCAGTCTTATGGGTCAGGGGATAAAAGCTGAGATCAATCTTGAGGCAGAAAACCTGGATGATATACCACGACAGGCGGTTCACATGCTTGCGTCTGATATCTCCTATTACATTGAAAATACACAGTGGAGCTTTGATGATCTTCCCACGGATTTTGTCATCCAGGCTACCATTTACCTGGATGGTTTTACAGAGTCGGGGAATCAAAAAATTTATAATGCCAAGGCATTCTGGGCCAATGGGGATGACCAGAAATATTTTGATAAAAGTTGGCAATTTGTATTTAATCAAGGAGATGCTCTCACCCGGACAAGCCAATTTAATTCTTTGAGTTCCTTCATAGACTATTGGGTTTATTTAATACTCGGTGGAGATCTGGATACCTGGAGTGAATTTGGTGGCAGCCAATTGTATACGAAGGCGCAGGAAGTCGCTCGCATGGGTACCAATGATGCCTATTCCCTGGGCTGGAAGGACCGCCTGGAAGACATTGAAAAGCTCAATCGCAATCAGAATTATCGTAAAATGAAATTCGCGTATTACGAAGCAATCGACCTGTGGGATACTGGAAATAAGAAAGAAGCCCTGGTTCCCCTGGAAGCTTTCATAAGCAATCTGGAAGTCAGTATCAAACGCCAGGACTCCAGAATTTTTACCCAGAATTTCCTGAATGCAAAATACCAGGAATTGGGTGATTTTCTGTATGAAGTAGGTGAGATATCATTTTTAAGGCGGCTCATGAGGGTAGATGATGATCATCGTGAGCACTATGAAGAGATTCTGGTCGACTGGTAAGCTAAACCTCCTCCTGATTATTTTCCTCACACTATGAAAATCCTTCAGACCCAGCGTCTACTTCTGCGGAAAATGTCGCTAGCGGATTCTGATTTTATCCTTGAGTTATTGAACACTCCAAAATGGCATAAATATATTGGTGATTACGGAATAGATACATTGGAGAAGGCCAGTGACTATTTGAGGGCAAGGGTGCTTCCCAATTATGAAAAATTCGGTTTTGGCTTTTACATTATTGAACGCCTGGAAGACAGGGTGCGGATAGGGAATTGCGGACTGGCAGTCAGAGAGGGCCTCCCGACTCCTGACATTGGCTATTCATTGCTTCCTCAGTATGAAGGCCAGGGATATGCCTTTGAAGCGGCTTCTGCCACAGTGGAGTACGCAGTGAACACCCATGAGCTTGAACACATATCCGCTATCACAACGGTCGATAATACACGCTCCAGAAAACTCCTGAATAAACTGGGAATGAAGTTCAAAAAAATGACTACATTGGTCGGTGATAATGAAGAACTGATGCTCTACGGCATCGATGCATCCAAAATTAAGAGGGGACTATGAACGTCTTAAAATCCGTCGTTATGTTGACACTGTTGATAACACTAATAAGCTGTCAGGAAACGATTAGCAATGATGAGTGGATTGCCCAACTGCCACAGCCCTGGACATTGAGTCAACAGGAAATGAGTGAAATTCTCCCTCAATTTCAGAAGCGCTTCCCAAATTTTCAGACCCGCTTAAAGCATTTTGCAATGTGGCGTGTTGGTACACCCTATGAAATCTTCCAACTGGGAGAGGAAATAGAACCGGATACAGACCCCATTATCCGCTATGATGTTTCTGATTGCACGGGCCACAACCTTACCTGTCTTGCTGCAGCGAAAAGCAATTCCTGGGACGAAGCCCGCGCCAATATGATAGACATTCATTATAAGCCCCTTCCCAATGGTGATAAACAACCGAGTTACAAATCTCGATGGCATTATACAGCGGACCGCATCACTCAACATCCCAACACAGTCGATATAACTCGTACTCTACTCCCCCTGATCGCTCTCGATTCTATTAAGATCACGCTGAATAAAAAAGAGGATGGTGATGAGTTCCTTGAACTTGGCTGGGATCGCCCTGTAACCTTATACTATATCCCCAATTCCCAGATTAATGCTGATCTTCTGGCAAAGCTACCTGAAGTAGTGGGCGTCGCTTTTGTTAAGGAAAAGTATTTCAAAATGGGCATTGTCATGGGACATGAAGGGATGATCATTGATGGAAAATATCTGCTACACGCCTCCCAGTCGGCTGGTAAAACAGTGAAACTTGATTTTCTCAACTACTATTTTCCTGAGGACGGCACCTTTTTTGGAGGAATCATGATATTTGAATTCAAGGAAAATGCTTAAGGCAATCAACACTTTTGTTTAAAATATGGAATGAGGGGCAATAATGATCACCAAATCACTATCCACAAGCAAACACAGTCAGTTTGTCAATATTACCGGCATGGTACAGGAAGCATTGACAGAAAGTGGTATACAAACTGGAATCCTGACCGTCTTTGTTTCACACACCACGGCAGGAATTACCATCAATGAAAATGCTGATCCAAATGTTGTCCATGATTTAATGGGTGTTCTGGATAGAATGGTTCCCTGGGAGCATCCAGAGTATCGGCATTATGAAGGGAATACAGCAGCCCATATGAAAGCATCACTCATGGGAAATTCAGCCCAGGTCATCGTAGAGGATGGTCAACTGCAGTTGGGAACCTGGCAAGGCATCTTCTTTTGTGAATTTGATGGCCCCCGTCAGCGACGGATTGGAATTCAAGTGGTAGGCAGCTAGTTTAGGGAAGTCTATTCCGAAACAAGTCTTCTGAAAATCTCGCCCCTGTTTCCGGGTGTCGAAGTGATCGCAGCAATACAAAATTATAAAGCAGTGGATTATTGGCCTGAATCTCGTCCAGTGCTGACACCTCATCTTTTTCCAAATATCCCATAAAACCCAGAGCACCATTCTGATTCAACACATCTACTGCCGGTAAGGGATAATCACTTCCGTATAGCAGTCGTGGGTGAAGGTCGCTTCTGGATAAAATTAGTTTCAGGGGATCACCTAATTGATTCAGCAGGGTCATGGCGGAGATGTCCGCAAATAGCAACCCTTCATAGCGAGGGGTATCGAGGAGTCGCAACAACAAATTGAAATTCTCCGCTTTCCTCCGCTCTGGGTCATCCAGATCTATGGATTTTCCAGAAACAGCACAATGGGCTACAATGACCTTCACACCGGCATCAAGTGCACGGCGCAGTCGCAAGGGGTTTCCCAGGTGTTGTCGCCCCTGCGAATCGATGGCATGTTCGTGTCCTGCATGAGATAGTAAAACCATGTTAAGGCGCTGCATGGCCTCATAAAATGGATCGCACAGCTCGGATGAGGGATCCATCCCTTGTGCATTGGGCACCCACTTTACTACACGCGCCCCTCTGCTGGCCCACCTTTCCAATTCTCCTACAGCATCAGGACGGTAGGGATGTACTGATATTGCAGGCAACATTCTATCTGGATTTTGCTCATACAGACGCATGATATAGGCATTGGGTATATATAATTCCGACTCTTCATCATCCACTTCACCGTCCGGTGTATAATGCCGGTCAAAAGCCAGCCCCAGGAATTTATAGTGAACCGGTATATTTTCGGCCTGTGCCAGGAGATAGTTGTAGTATTGCTCATCCCCCAGAGCTTCCTCGGTTACCCCGCCGGCATCAATAAAGTAGTTGAAGCGTGTAAATTTTATGGGGTGGACTACTGAGCGGGTGTCAGGATGTAGTTCGATACCGCTACCACTGTTACCCAAACCCAGAATATGGACATGATTATCAATTAAGGTATCACCCTCAAATGGTGCCAGAGCCTGCTGGACAAGTTGCTGAGCCTCAAGGCTTAGAGCAGATACTGGCCGTCCATTGAAGTCTGATTTACAGGCTACCAGAAGCAGCAGAGGAAGCAGTCTTAAGTACGAATTATAAATTGGATATTGGCTCTTTTAAAAGAAAAGGGAGTGCAAGCACTCCCCTTTTAATCTAGGAATATCGTTTACAGCTTTGTTTCAGCGACCACTCCAGCAACATGTTCAGCAGTTACCTTCAGTGCAGCTTTTTCATCATCATTTAGCTCAACTTGCAGAATCTTCTCAATTCCACCACCACCGATAACACAGGGGACACCAATAAAGAGACCATCAATATCATATTCACCTTCACAAAGGGCAGCACTGGGGATGATGCGTTTCTTATCAAGCAGGTAGGCTTCAGCCATTTCAATTGCTGATTGTGCCGGGCTGAAGAAGGCGGATCCATTGCCCAATAATTTCACAATTTCACCACCAGCCATGCGGGTTCTTTTTTCAATCCCGGCCAGTGTATCCGCATCAAGTAATTCAGTTACAGGTACACCACCAACGGTGGCCAGCCGTGTAAGCGGAACCATGGTATCTCCATGACCGCCCAGAACCAAACAGGATACATCCTGTGTCGAGTAACCGGTTTCCATGGCAATGAACGCCTTGAATCTTGAGGAATCCAATGCACCGGCCATACCGATAATCTTATTTTTAGAAAAACCGGAGACTTTATAAAAGGCATATACAATGGCATCCAGGGGATTGGAAACAACGATGACGAAAGCATCTGGGGCATATTTTTTGACGTTCTCAGCAACATTAGAGATGATCTTCAGATTGATGTCCAGCAGGTCATCGCGAGACATACCGGGTTTACGTGGTACGCCTGCAGTAATAATAACCACATCTGATCCAGCTATATCAGCATAGTCGCTGGTACCAGTAATATTTACATCATAGCCTTCAAGAGGACGCATTTCCATAAGATCAAGGGCTTTCCCCTGAACTGGTCCCTCGAAAGCAGGGATATCAAGAATCACAACATCGCCCAACTCTTTCTGTGCAGATATGAGGGCCAGAATCTGACCAATCTGTCCACCACCAATAAGCGTAATTTTTTTCCTACTCATCTTTGACTCCTTTTAACGGATTAAATATAAAATTATGATACAATATAATTGAACAATGCCTGTGTCACGATACGCAACTTACGCAATTACTGTCTAAATTATTGGCTGTTTCCTGTATGTTTCCCGCCTTTAATAATCGTACTCCAGATATCTTCGATTACCTCGGATGGAATCCGGCCAGCAGATTTAGCCACAAGTTCTGCAATCAAATCCTGCTCCCGTTCAGGGGTAAACAGGGGTAACCCCTGTTCAATCTTCAGCTCTCGTATACTTATGGCTTGATCAATGCGTTCCTGGATTAGTTCCAATATCTGTCCGTCCAGCTCATCAATTTTATTGCGGTGCTCTAATATCTTATCTTCCATGTGGATTAATATAGACGAAAAACTTCTCACCTCGACTGATTTTCAATTCCTAATTCGTAATTCCTAATTCGTAATTACATTGTCACCATGTTAGAACGCACATTTTTTGCAGAATGGGTACTCCCCATCGTAAGTGGACCCATCCATGATGGCTATGTTTCTATTGCTGACGGTAAAATTACAGCAGTAGGCAAACAGAGCGAATTCATGGGTGATAAGAAGCATATTCAGAACCTGGGTCATGCTGTGGTATCTCCAGCCCTGGTGAATGCCCTGTTTCATCCCGACTATCCCGTGGCCGATCCCCAGGTTACTCCAAGGGGCTCGTTTTTTAACTGGCTCCATTCTGGAAAAAATGTCACGCGACTGAGCTCCAAACTCGAAGCTGAGAGTGAACTGTTAAGCGCCATCAAACGCGGTTATGACTATGGAACGGCTGCTATTGGCATCCGAACTCGCCACCCTGAGATCAGCGAACACCTTGAGAATTCCGGGTTGTATTCAGTAGTTTTTCAGATGCTGCATGGTTTCCGTGAATCGAATACGCATGAGATATGGAATAATCGCGGTCAATTCTCCAATACTGTGCTTACTCGCTTTTATTACGCCGGTGAATTTCTTTTCAATCTCGGACCGGAAGTTTTCCGCCAAATTGCCAGAACCGGTGCCAGAACAGCCCTACCCATGTCATTCATGAAGGCTGAAGAACTATTTTTCATGAAGGGACAGGGAAGGATTTATCAGTATCTCCTGGGTAAGGAAGATATGGATTACCGCTGGCAACCACCGAAGACAACCCCACTGCGCTACTTCCTCAATAATGCTTTCGCGGCTCAACAGACCATTCTCAGTCAGGTAATCATGCTGGAAGAAGACGAGCTGGATATGCTCAAAAATAGATCAGAGACCTTTCACATGTGTCTTCACCCCCGCTTTGATCGACAATGGGAGTTGGGGACTGCTCCGGGTCAATTAATACAGGAGAAAGGCTTCAACATCTGTCTGGGCACCTTTGCCGATCATATGGATATTAGAGCTGAGATGCGATCCGCCTCAGCAGAGTATGGGTTCAAACCAGATGAAATTATTCGCATGGCTACCCTGAATGGGGCCAAGGCATTGGGTCTTGATGATAAAATAGGAAGTCTTGAACCGGGTAAGGATACCAAGATATTCTCCATCCGATCAGAGACCAGCATCGCTGATCCCTATAATATCATTTTGTTTACAAATGAGAGACTGCGACCCGTTTCCTGAGCCAACTCAGGATAAAAATCAATAACCTATGATTTTGTTTAGAATGTCCAGCGCAGGCCGATGGTTGGCAACGCCTGGATTCCATCCTCCCCAAAAACAAAATTATTACTGACTTCCACTTCACTCCCGATAGCCAGATGCTCGTTGGCATTATACCAGAGTTGTGGTTCTGCAAGCAGGACCAACTGTTTTCCATCGCCATCATCCTTAGACCAGACATCTATAAAGCCTGAGAATTCAACATTTCCATCCAGCAGAGGCTTAAACCAGGTTGTTGTAAGTTGGAAATCAGGGGCATCCGCACCCTGGGCAGCGAGATACAAAATATCCAGGGGCAAAGCTATAAAACCTAGATCCAAGTAGTAGTTCACCCCTACTAGCCAGGCTTGTCCCAAAGGACCAAAGCTGGCTACTCCATCATTGTATTGAATCGTTGCAGACAAATTCTTTATGGGAAGCGTAAAGGATCGGGCTATTTCCCAGTATGTCAGTGAAACGCCTTTAATCCCGGGGGCATCATACTCCATGTCCACAAACCAGAATGTGGATCCATAGGTATCCGGTTTAAACATTTCCAAAGTGGTAACCAGGTATTCTCTATCACCGGAAGCTTCATAGTGGAGCTGTAGGTTTTGAGCAAAGGAAAATGAGGATACAATGAGAGCGGATAGAATTATTTTGCGGAACATGGGTAATCTCCCGTGTTTTATATTTGAATTACATTTTTCGCACGAAGCGACCCGGTTCACCAGGGTCCTCAGTAAATTTCATGCGCCGCAAATAACGCTGATGCACCGGCACATTGCAATAGGCAACATAGGTATGGAAACCTTTTTTCTGCACGATCTCGCGAAATTCTCTAAAGAAATAGCGTGCGCTTTCATAGTCACGATACATGGGAATTTCATAGTCGAGATGAATCTGAACAATACCGTGCTCCTGGCGCTCATAAATGAATAATCCTACGGGGACCACATTTCTGGTTATGAGAATTGATCTGTACTGGCGCAGCCCTTCAACATTTACATCAGGAAAATGTTTTCTGATATCCTGGAGATAGAACTCGATAAACCTGGGCAGGAAAATACTGGTATCCCAGGATATGGGTATGAGGTGAAAATGATCCTTGGTCAGAGCAATACGAATAAGGTAATAAATATTCACACCAACGATAAAGCCATTCACAACCAGCACTGGATACACTTGTAGCAGGGCTCCATATACGGTGAAGGCAACAGCCCCTAACAGGTTTATCCAGCGGAGTCGTTTTATGTTTGTCATGGTTAGCGATACGGCCACCACAACAGAAGCTATATAACCCAGCCATTCGGTCCAGTCCAGCATCATAACAGTGTCAGGCTCCCCTCATCACCATTTAATCTCACTTGCGCTCCTAAGGGCAGGGTCATTTTCCGCATACCGTGTCCATAGGCAACATTGGTCACAATTGGAAAATCAACAGGCCCGATTATATCACGCACCAGTTCATCCAGCGTAAAATCATCCTCGTCACCGTCTTCCCAGGCACCTATAAGTTGCCCGATCATGAGACCATTTATCCGTTCATCACCATTGAAGAAGCCGGCCATTTTGAATTGACTCAGCATGCGATCGATGTGCTGGACATTCTCACCAATGTCTTCGAGTACCATAATACTTCCTGCCACGTCTGGAAAGTAAGGGGTAGCCATGAGATTATTGAAAAGGGAAAGACACCCACCCACAAGCTGTCCCTCTCCTGCACCTGGAGATAAAACGGTATGGGGGACATCCTCTGGGTTCTTGAGGATTTGACCAGTCATGGGTTTCATTAACAGATCCCAAAATGTTGACTCAGTGAAGGGATCGATTCCATTTTCATCGGCCATTTCCACAGCTGCCATGACACCAGATAGGGTTACCAAACCAGTTTCTACACCAAGAGCACATTGCAGCGCAGTGATGTCAGAATACCCCGCAAAGAATTTTGGGTGTTGAGCAATGAGTTCATAATCCAGATCATCCAGAAAGCGTGGGGTTCCATAGCCACCTCGGCTGCATAAAATCAGATCCACTTCATCATCAGCAAAAGCCCAATGGATATCTTCCACCTGTTCCGGGCCACGACCGGTAAGATACTTGTTCTTACCCTTGAGGTGCTTCCCCTCTTTAACTTTGAAACCCTTTGAAATAAGATAATCGATACCGCGTTGCAGCTTTTCAGGCTTAGGAGCAGAGGCTGGCGAGATAATGGCAATAGTGGCACCAGGTTGAATGGGAGGGGGTGTTATCATGGAACTTCCTTTTTATTCGCTATTCTTGAATGATGTCGTGGTGATCAAAGAGTACAACCCGTTGAACCATTTTACCAGATCCATCAAACTCTTCCAGGACCGTACGGTTTTCAGAATCAATGTATTTATATCGGCGTTCAGTGAGCACGATTCCCTGTAGATCATCTCTGAGAATTTCGCGATCTTTGCGTCTGTCTTCGCGATAGACTGTCTCTTTTGAACACAGGGTTTGACCGCGGACACCGATGATATAGTATCCGGTTTCTCTTTCAAATTCGTTGTATTCCCTGCGGATCATAAAATTGGAGTTGGCTGGAATAAATGTGTTGCCGAAAATGGTGCGGAACAGTGCCATTTCAGACGGATCATTCTGAAAAATGGATTCCTCGCGGAGGTGTCCCAACATGTCATAGGAGCGGCTGGATTTATGATTTCCATAATCATCGTATTCATTCACGACATGATCCTGAAGGACTTTTGAAGCGTTGAAATGTTTGATCAAGCGCGGCTTGTCATTGATCATTTTGACCTGGGTATACTGAACAGCAATTAATGAGTCAAGCGGCATAAAAACAGCCGTTCCAGGCTTACCCCAGCCGGCATAGTAATAGCTTGAATCCTGTGCGCTAACAGAAAGAGAAGACAAAATAAGTATTGATACAATCAAGCGTTTCATGTTTGGCTTAAAAAGTACACCTCGGGATAAAAATACAAAGTGTTATGTGGGTGTCAGAGGGTGATGGCTGGACATTTCGACGGGCTCAATGTCCGGAGGTCTCCCGGTGGCTGAGCCTGCCGAAACCTCCATCTTTCACCCGAGAGTCTGACATTTCGGCAAGCTCAATGTCCGAGTTCCACCGGAGGATCTGACATTTCGGCGGGCTCAATGTCCGGTGCCATATGAGACAAAAAAAGGGCAACTGCATCAGTTGCCCTTTGAAAACTAACGTTGAATCAGTGTTACCTAAGGAGCGTAACCTTTTCTGATTTGATTTGAGCTCCAGCCTGGATATTGACGAGATAAATACCTGAGGGCAGGTGTGCATCTTGCATATCAGTCCCATTCCAGCGCAATGTATAATTCTGACCTTCAGGATGATTTCCCCTGTTGTAATTCCATACTTGCTCACCGGCCAGGTTATAAATGCTGACATTCAAGTCATTCGCCTCTGCCAGATCATAGGTCAGAGTGATGGTAGGATTAAAAGGATTGGGGGAAAGTTTCACTACTTTCACCACCTCAGGTTTGACATTGTTACCTGGATTAATATAGGTTATGGTTTCTATGTGATCCTTGTGATAAATCTTCTTACCTTGATAATCCACATCAGCCAACTGGTATGAATAGGTCAAACCTTCCTTTACCTGGGTATCAATAAAGTAATACTCAGTCGCCTCAGTGGTTGATCCCTGTCCCTGGAGTAAAGGGTCTTTCGCAAAGGAGACTAATTCTGACCAATCCTTGGTATCGCTCTTTCGTAAAACGATGAAGCCCTGGTTCTCGATTTCAGAATCTGTAGTCCAAACTAATTTTACACCCTTGGAAGATGAGTAGGCTGAAAACTCTGAGAGTTCTACAGGAAGGGATTGGTCACTATCTGTAGCTCCGGCTGAATAGTAATCGTTATTTACTGAGTAAAATTTATAATGATATGTTGTGTTCGCATCTAGTTCGGTATCATCGCATTCCTCCAATGGACCGTTGTATACTACATAATCTCCACCAAAACTTTGACCAGCCGAGTATTCAGTAGCGTTTGAAGGGACAGTAAAGGAACCTGTAGTATTCCTGACAACCATCACATCCTTACTATTCCATTTAGTCCAGCTCAAATCAATCTGTGAAGCGCTTGAGGCTGTGGCATCAGTACTTGATGGATCTGTTAATGCAGAAACTGTTACTGTTGAGGATTGATATAAATCTGCACCCTCATTCCACCCACTACCACCACTGTAGTAGCGACCATTACCACCACCTGAACCGTCATCATCATCCCCCCCATCGTTCCAGCCCATCCACGCAGAGTAGTAAAAAGTTGCTACCGAGGTACCTTGAACTTGAACTTTTACACCTTCATTGTTGCCGAAACCATCACCAGCATCATCAACCCATTCCATAGTGCTCCAGCTCAAAGAGGAAGAAGCGTTTGTTGTCCCCCAGCCAATCTGTTTATTATCTGCACCCCACCCCGTAGCATCAACATTGAAACTAATATCCAAGTAATCCCCTAGATAGATCGTGGGGTTTTCTGAGGATTGCCGAACATCATCTCTTTGAGCCCATCCCCAGCCATATGCCTGAAAGGGGATCAGTACAAATATTATAAAGTTCACTAAAAGTTTTTTCATATTCCCTCCAAAATCATTTCTCTAAAAAGTCGTTGAATATATTTAATACAACGCCCTATTTCAATATCAGCATGCTATTTCAGCAGACTGATCTTCTCTGTTTTTTCAAATAGACCCGCTCTTATTCTGGCAAAATAGATGCCAGAGGGCTGACCTGATGCCCGCCATTGATAGTCATAGCGACCAGGGGCCAATTCTCGGTTTTCCAGGATGGCTACTTCCTGTCCTCGCAGATTTAAAATACTAATCCGTGTGGCCGCTGTTTGGGGAATATCGACCACCAGATTTACATCCGGGTTAAAGGGATTGGGATAGGGTGGATGTAAAGCGTATTCATCAGGGACGAAAGCTTCCTCCAGAGATACAACATCCTGGATAATAATACTGATACTCAGTGTGTCACCTGCAGCCATTAATCGACCTACAGGCATGAGAACCAGCAACAGCAGGAGTAGCCTGACCTGTTTCAGGAACAAGATTATTTACCCTTTGTGTTCAAACGCATGAGGGCCTGACCACCTTGACTATCACTCACAATGAATTGAATGTCTGTATAGACACCCGCCTGAGTATAAGTTGGTGTCCAGGCAAAGGTCGCCGTTCCGTCCTCATTGTCAGTGAAGATTGCACCTGTGGGCAGATTATCACTGGTCCAGGTCAAGTCATCATTGTCCGCATCTGATCCATTCAGGTCAAACGTCAGTTCAGTGCCTTCCGAACCTGTCTGATCAGAAATTACAGCAATTGTCGGTGCATCATTCACATTGGAGACCGTCACATCGAAGGTCTCAGAGTCGGTGCCGCCATGACCATCATCAGCAGTAACAGTAATACTGAGGGCTTCAGTCGTGAAATAATCTACAGCAGGTGTGAGATACAGAGTATCATTACTAACCACTGCTAGTACAGTTGCGCTTGACCCACCCTCAACTGAATAAGATATGGTATTATCTTCGGCGTCAGTAGCGGATAACTCAACGATGGCTGCAACTTCTTCAGTCAGCTCCTGGTTGCCAATACTTGCCAGAACCGGAGCAGTATTCACCGTCACTGTATAGACAGCACTCACATTGGTAGCACCATCCCAAAAACCACCACCGCCACTTTCATAGCCACCATATTTGTAATTCACACTGTCCCGTGAAAAACGGCTGGCTACATAGTAGGTACCAGCGCTGCTGATTGTATTCCCCAAGTCGACAACATATTCATCATTACTGTCACCGTTAGCATCTCCATGATAGCTGGCAGAAACCCATGTCCAACCCGTTCCTGAGGGATCTGTATCAGACTCTGAATACCCGATCCAGGCAGCAATGTCTGCTCCCTGTCCCGCAGAGTTAGTTACTCCAGACTCATACACCTGGGCGTAGGCAAGAAACTCATTGTTGGTCTCGAATGAACCGGTACCGGGGTATTGAAAATTACACCAGTCCACATCATTGTTCTCAATGGTGATGGTAATGGTTGCATCGGCTGACTCGGCGTTGACTACTGATCCCAAAACCAGTAGAAAAACAGCAGAAATGATGAATGATTTGCGCATGATAAAACTCCTATCCCTTTATTTAGTAGCGTTGAATATCGCCGAATGAAATGCCAGTTTCAATACTAGATGTTCAGACGCAAGTAGTATCTGGTGCTGGTGTGACATGGGTCAGGAATAAGATTTCATTAATTGTGTCTTTGCGAGGAGGTACGACGAAGCACTCTCTCTCTGCTACTCCAGTCTGTCCTGCACCCAAACTTCCAGCATCCAGCAACACCCTGGCAAACAGCAAGACAAACACTTAACTGTACAATAAAGGAGATCGCCGCGGTCGTAAACTCCCTCCCGAAGACGGGCTAACAATTATCCAAAACAAGTCTTTGCGAGGAGGTACGACGAAGCAATCTCCTAAATATGGACAAGGAAAGAGAGTTTCCTGCGTTCGCGAAGATAGAGTTGACTAGGTTTTACGTTCTTTTTTCTTGGCCGCAGGAAACAAAATATTGTTCAAAATCAACCGATACCCAGGAGAGTTGCGGTGCAGCGAAAGTTGTGTCGGAGGATCCCCCACAAAATGCTGATAGTCCTCCGGGTCATGACCACCCAAGAAGGTGAAAGTACCCTTACCGGCATTTCCATGGATATACTTCACTTGCTCCTGACCAGGGACATCTCCCATAACCACAACGTGCTTCTTGATCAGCGAGCGTCGAAATCCAGTGGTCTGTCCCATAAATCCCTTGATCACGCCCACATGATTTTGAGTCAACATGGTTGGCACCGGATCCCATTTTGCTGAAAATTCAAACAATGTGAAGTAATCCGCCTCGGCCCCACGCGTTCTGGGACGGTCGCTGGGTGGTTCATCTATATCACTGTATTCATAAATCATGGGATCAGAAATAATTTTGTACTTCTCGAAGGCCAGGGTTTTACCGTAATCCAATTTGGACTGTGCCTGCGGATCCACAGGGGAATGATCATAGGGGCTACCTACAATATCAACACCCTCCGCAGAGAGGGCAATATCAAGTGCGTCGGTAGCACTACACATGGCAAACAGGAATCCACCGTTGAGCACATAATCCCGGATGCGACGCGCCACAGCTTTCTTCTCCTCACTGACACTGGAAAAACCTCTTAATTTGGCAAAGGTCTCATAGTCGCTCTGCTGCTTACGGTACCAGGCCGCATTTCTGTAGTTGCGATAGAACTTACCATACTGACCGGTAAAGTCTTCATGATGTAGATGGAGCCAGTCATATTCACTCAACTCACCATCCAAAACATTACTGTCCCAGATTACCTCATACTCAACTTCGGCGTAGGTCAGTGCCAGCGTTACAGCATCATCCCAGGGTTGTTTTCCCGGGGGTGAATACACCGCTACTTTAGGGGCCTTCTCCAGCAAAACGATATCCATATTATTGGATTCAATGGTACCATAAATATTTACTTCTGATCCGGGCAGAACTGATTCAAACTTGACATCCCTCAGACGTAGCTCTCGTATCAATTCTGAGTAATTGTCGATGAGGAAACTCCCCCCCCGATAATTGAGCAACCATTCAATATCGATATC
>JAERTH010000017.1 GCA_016844955.1 Fidelibacterota bacterium
CCGGGGCTTTTTTATTTCCTTAATGTGATGAGGATGGGGATTTCGGGAGCCTCAATCTCCAATGTAGCAGTTCGGACACTAGGCTCTCGAAGTGGCCAGGTTCTGTAACGAGCTTGAGGTTTCGGCGAGCTCAACCTCCGGTGTGATTTCCCATGACAGGATGGAGACTTTAGTTTGGAACCGCGTCCTTCGACAGGCTCAGGAAGACACTTTGGTTTTGAATGTAGGCTCTGTGATGCTGGAGCTCGGACACTGAGGTTCACGAGGTGACTGAGCCTGTTAACGGGTTTGAGGTTTCGGTAAGCTCAACCTCCGGGGGGATTATGTGCCTAAATCTATCCAGTGATCGAAGGGGTGATTGCGGAACCATGTGAGTTGCCGCTTGGCAAAATTGCGAGTATTCTTCTGGATTAATTGAACCATGCTATCCACATCCAACTCACCAGCCAGGTGGGCATAGACTTCCTTATAGCCAATGGTCCGCATGGGATAGAGATCTGGTGAATAACCAAGTGCCAGCAGCCTTTCACATTCCTCTATCAGACCCTGTTCCAGCATGATAAGTACCCGCTGGTTGATGCGCTCATACAGGATTTTTCGATCACGGTCCAACACCACAAATACATCTTTCCTGTCGAAAGGATCTGAACTTTTAGCATATGCTTCAGAGGGTGTCATTCCTGAGGTTTCATAGATTTCGAAAGCTCGCATGAGTTTCTTGAGATTGTTAAAGTGGAAGGTTCCGGCATATTCCGGGTCAAGCTCCATCAGTTTGTTCCACAAGACTTCGGCCTCCCCTGCATCCATCTTTTCCTGATACTTCTGACGAACCTTCGGATCCTTATGTTTTTCATCAAACAATCCAAATCTTATGGCATCCAGATACATACCTGCCCCACCAGCAACCACAGGCAATTTATCACGATCCAGGATATCATTGATGAGACGTCGGGATCGTTGATAAAAGTCGGCAGCATTCCAGACTATATCCGGGGTAAGGTCATTTAATAAATGATGGGGTATTCTTTTAAGAAGCTGTGGTTCAGGCGTGGCTGTCCCAATATTCATGTGCCTGTAAATTTGTCGTGAGTCGCCACTGATGATTTCAATATCATATGCTTCGGCCAATGCAATTACTGTATCGGTTTTCCCTACTGCAGTGGCACCGGCCAGAATTAGATAGTCTGCCTCTGGGTGGTCTATTGCTTGCTGGTGAATTTTCAGGGGCTTCATGAGGGGTTTACAGTTTACTTTTTCTGTGACAATTCCATTTTACTGTCTTGCTGAGCCTGTCGAAGCACAAGGACCAAGTTTTTGAGTATCCACCCTGCGACAGGCTCAGGGCGACACATCCTGCTTTTCAGCCTAATGCCGCTCGAAGCGCTTATCCAGTTCATCAATACTAAGGTTGATGATGATTGGTCGGCCATGGGGACAATAAAAGGGATTCTCAGTGGCAAATAAACGATCTACCAACACCCGCATTTCCTCTTCAGTAAGGGGGTCACCAGCTTTCACTGCTGCTTTACATGAATATGAGGCTGCCAAGCGCTTACTGGGTGAATAATCAAAGACGCGATTTTCACGATAATAGTCGATGATTTCCTTGAGAATGGCTCCTTCACTCCCACCACGCATGCCATTAGGGACGGCTTCCACTAAAATGGTACGGGGGCCAAACTCCCGTAACCTGAAACCCAGTGTATTCAATGAAGGAATGATATCCACCAGAATATTATAGTCATCGGCCGAGAACTCCTGTGAGGCGGGGAAAAGCAGCTGCTGCGAAACCCCCTTATTCTCATCCATGTCCCGCAGAGCTTCTTCGTAGAGAATCCGCTCATGGGCAACATGTTGATCAATAATTGCAATTCCGTTATTGATCTGACTCAAAATGTATTTGTTATGAACCTGCCAGATGAACCCACCGGTTTGTCGTTGGGGTTTCTCTTCCACCGTACCACGATCCAATACCTGACTAAACTGGCGGGCTTTTTCAAGAACCTCGCTTTCCTCAGGACTGCGGGGTGATGCGTGCGGGTCAGGCTGATCTGTGCCAGTGATGGAGAAACTGGTCTGGGGTGAAGTAGCATCATTTGGACTAAACAGTGGGGCAGCCTGCGGACGACTCTGAAACCCAGGCATGACCTTCAGGGTCTGTCGTAAACCGCTTTCAACCGTCTCTTTCACCACGTGATAGACACGCCATTCATCATTAAATTTCACCTCTGTTTTGGTGGGATGCACATTGACATCCACCTCATTCAGTGGCACAGAAATATTCAGCATGTAAAAGGGAAATTCCCCTCTCTGGATCAATGATTTATAGGCCTGATAAACCGCATTATTAATGAGGCGATCAGAAATGGGTCGATGATTTATAGAAAGATATTGTTCACCTCGAGCGACTCTCACCAGATCCAGATTCCCGATAAACCCAGATACTTTTATGTTGCCTCTGGAATCCTCAACAGGAATGATTTTGTCGCGATATTCACTGCCGAACAAGGCGATAACCCGCTCTTCCGGACTGGAAACTCTCAGGTCAAACACCACCTTATCATCCGCCACCAGCTTAAAGCCAATATCCGGGTGAATGAGGGCCAGGGGCTTAACTCGTTCCAGAATATGATTCAGTTCAGTGCGTTTTGCTTTTAGGAATTTGAGTCGGGCTGGCACGTTGAAAAAGAGATTCTTGACCGTTATACGAGTTCCCTGTTCCCAGGCTATGGGCGCTACATCTGCAGCTCTACCGGCCTGGACTTCCAATGAAAATGCAGCATCACTTCCAGATGCCTTTGAAACCAACTCCATCATGGATACGGAGGCAATACTGGGCAAGGCCTCACCGCGGAATCCCATGGTGCGGATCCTGAATAAATCTTCAATTTCAGCGATTTTACTGGTAGCGTGGCGTTGGATGGCCAGCGTAAGCTCTTCCTGGTTCAGACCAACCCCATTATCGATGATCTGAATTAAATCGCGCCCCCCATTTTTAATAGTGATCTCAATTTGAGTTGCCTGGGCATCAATGGAGTTTTCAACCAGTTCTTTGACGACTGAGGCCGGACGCTGGACCACTTCACCTGCAGCAATTTTATTGCTTAGAATTTCAGGCAGGATGCGAATACGAGACATTGTGAAGAGTTGGGGGTTAGGAGTTAGGGGTTAGGAGTTTGGTGGTCATTGACGATAAGACTTGGTCTGCAAGCGTGGTGGATTTTGCTCGAAGGTCAGCAACCTTCTGCTCGAAATTGGCTACGATGTTCTTATCATCAATACCAGGGATATTGATCAGTACGTTCAGGGCAGCACCTTCAAGTCCGGCCCGGGCTTGCAGTACTGCAACACCAGCATCGGACAGGGAGTTCTGATTGCCAATTTCCGTCATACGGCTGGCCAACTTCATGATATCGAGTGAAAGTTGCATCACTTTCAGAGGTACCTCAGCTGAGTATACAGTAGCATCCTGTAGGGCCTGATTACGAATGGATTGTTGCTCATCACTTGATTTTGGCAGTCGCATAGCAGCCATCACTGCATTGAAGGAATTGGTGTCTTCATCCACCAGATGAAGAAAAGTATCCTTTAAGGCCTGTGCCTGATTACTGATCTCTTCAACTTCTTCCCAATGCTCCTGATATCCCTTTTTCCCAAAGGTCAGCACACCCACCATATTTGTGAGACCGGCCGCCATGGCCGAAGCCAGGGCTGAGACCGAACCGCCCCCTGGTGCTGGTGAATCAGAAGCCAGTTCATCTACAAATTCGGTGACACCCATATCTACCAGGTTTTGGGCATCCTTTGATCCGAGTTGATATTCAATAATTCGTTCTTGTGGATTAAAAGGAGAAATCTCATCCAGCCCCATACTCTGAATAGCAATACGAATAAGTTCAGCATGTGGAACTGCTGTGCTTGATTTCTGCTTTTTCAGATAATACTTACCAGCATCTAGCATAGCTGTCAAGGGGATTAATCCCACGAGTTCACTACCGGAGACCCTTAATCCCCGAAGATCAGCCTCTTTTACAACCTCATCAAATGCGACGTGGAAGGGAGTGACATCCATATCAACCAGGTTCATGGAGATCTGAGCCATTTTATACTCATCGATGTACCAGCCAACGGCTTTCACTGCTTTCAAGGTTCCGGGACGTTTGATGGGGGTACCATTTTCATCACGGATAAATTTGTTGGTTTTAGGGTGCCTTTTGTTGCGACCAGCTTCACGAATCTCCAGCGCGATATCTGTGGCCTTTTTCTGATCGCGGGTATTCAGATTTACATTATATGCAATCAGGAATTTACGAGCACCCATAACCGTGGAACCTGCTGAAGCGTTAAACTCAGCCTTCCCGAAATCTGGTTTCCAATGCGGATTCTTCAACTTTTCTGCAAGACCTTCATATTCACCGGCACGGATGTTGGCCAGGTTTTGGCGTTCCGGTGTAGCGGCTGAGTGTTCATATAGATAAACCGGAATGTTGAGCTCCTCACCCACTCTTTTACCAAGGATGCGGGAGAGTTCAGCACATTCTTCCATGGTCATATCACTGACAGGAATAAAGGGGCAAACATCTGTGGCTCCCATCCTGGCGTGGGCTCCTGAATGATTTCGCATATCAATAACTTCAGAGGCTCGTTTGATGCCCTGAAACGCAGCTTCAACAACTGATTCCGGATCACCAACAAAGGTGACCACTGTGCGATTGGTATCAGCTCCAGGATCAACATCCAGGAGGGTTATACCTTCCACCTGTTTAATGGCAGTGCTAATCTGCTCAATAATGGCGAGGTCACGACCTTCGCTAAAATTTGGTACACACTCAACAATCTTCTGCATGCTACAAATCCTTACACTTTTGATAAATAATATAGTAGATAAGCTATAATCCCGGCCATGACTATCAATCCCAGGAAACTCCGTTTGGGGTAACCTGAGGTAAGTCGTTGAAACTGAATACGCTTGTCATCAGACACGGTCTGCTCAAAGCGTCTCAGACGCCGGGTTTTTGCAAATTTAAGTTCGGGCATCAGATCCCTGCGAATAATTGTGAAAATGCACTTATAAAGGGTCCGATAACCACGCCCAGCACATGAAATCCAGTTATCCAGCCAAACATGATAATACCGAAGAGTATCATGGGACCTTTAGTCTCTATCATATAGAGTGTCGATGCGTATCTGCTGGGCAATAAGCCGGCCAGGATTTTTGAACCATCCAGGGGTGGAATAGGCAATAGGTTAAAGAAAGCCAATGCCAGATTGATATAAAGTGAAAAATAAAGCATCTGAAAAAGGATGCTCACCGTTCCACCTGCTTGTCCATGCGCCAGTCCAGCAACTAAAAAGACCCGGATCAGGATTCCAGAAAGCAGAGCCAGTGCCAGATTCATGAGCGGACCGGCTGCCGAAATCCACATGAGATCCCGTTTGGGGTTGCCCAGATAGCGTGGATCTACAGGTACTGGTTTGGCCCAGCCAAAGTGAATGAGGAAGATCATTATTGTTCCCATTGGATCCAGGTGAGCCAGGGGATTGAGTGTAAGACGACCCATATATTTAGCAGTTGGATCACCAAACCTGTATGCCACATAGGCATGTGCAAATTCGTGAAATGTCAGCGCGATCAGGATGGCAGGTACTGCAAGAAGTAGTTGGTAGAAATCCATTTATTTATGTGTTCCTTTATTCATATTTATGCCGCTTAATATAGACGGCACACCATGGAAGTGAACAGGATTAGGGACAGATTTGTTCCCTGCGAGGACATGCCAATGGGACAGGGTATTTGACTGTTGGCTCCGTTCATGATTTGAGCAGCGGAAGGTTCTGCTACGCAAGATGATTTAGAGTAACGGGTCAAGGATCAAGATCCTTCGGCGATTGCCTCAGGATGACCCAACTCCTAACTCAAAGTCCACATGGTTGTATCAAGAGGAATTCGGATTAGTTTCATGGTAAGGAGATTACTATGGATTTTGGGATCAAGAATAAAGTAGCCCTGGTGCAAGGTGCATCCAGTGGTTTAGGTTTTGCAACTGCCATGGAGCTGGCTCAGGAAGGCTGCCGACTGGCAATCTGCTCCAGAGATCAGACCCGTATTCAAAAGGCCGCTGATGCAATATCAGGCAGCACCGACGCAACTGTGGAGGCTTTTGTTTGCGATCTTGCTCAAAAAAGTTCTCGGAAGCAAATGCTTGAACAAATTCAGGCTAAATGGGGTGCTGTGGATATTCTTGTTGCCAACAATGGGGGTCCTTCAGCCGGTTTTTTTGATACACTTGATGAGCAACAATGGGCACAGGCACTCCAAAATAATTTGATTGCTATGAAGGACTCTGCTCAGGAAGTACTCCCGGGGATGCTGGAGAAAGAATGGGGTCGGATTGTTTTTATCACCTCGGTTTCCGTAAAACAACCCATCGATTCCCTGATCCTATCAAATACGGCCAGGGCCGGACTCACCGGATATGCAAAAACACTGTCCACTCAGGTTGCAGACCGAGGAGTAACTGTGAATCTGGTGCTTCCCGGAATTCATGATACTGAACGGGTCAAGAAATTACACACTGACCTGTCTGATCCAGCCCTGATCGCCAAGGATATTCCCATGAAACGTTTGGGTCAACCCAGGGAACTGGCAGCTGTCATCGCTTTTCTGACCTCAGTTCGCGCCAGTTATGTCACGGGGCAATCTGTTGTGGTTGACGGGGGTCTGGTTAAGGGTTTGTTCTAGGATGGGTAAAACCGTGACAAAACCTCGTTTTTATGCCGAGGGACTCCACTTTGAATGTACAGGTTGTGGAGCCTGCTGTAAACTGGGTGGTGGATTTGTTTATCCCAGTTTAGAAGATGTAGGTTTTGCAGCTCGCCATCTTGATCTGAGTGTCAAGGCCTTCACAGAGACCTATATGGAACTGCATGAGGGCCAGTACGTTTTTAAAAATGATGGGGACAACTGCATCTTTTATGGTGAAAATGGATGTACGATTTATGAAGGACGGCCCACTCAGTGTCGCACTTTTCCCTTTTGGAAAGCCAACCTGAAATCTCTGTATCGGTGGAAAATTATCGAAGAGGAATGTGAGGGAATTGGTCAGGGGAAGTTTTTCAGCTTTGAAGAAATTGACGCCATCAAGAACCAGACCAATCAAACGCCAGCAGGACCATCTCCAGAATCACTTCAAGAGCAATCCGCTACTTAATTCAGGCCTATCCGGTTTCGCCTAAAAGTGCTGCATAGCGCCGCACTGGTTCTTCCAGTTCCTGCATCCCGAAATGGCGGCTGAATCGGCCTATTTCACGACCATCAGCCATGAGTAATATGGTGGGGACAGCAAAAATGAGGTGCTGACCAGCTAGCTCCAGGGATTCCTCAGTATTGACATACTGGAAATGCCAGGGTGGTTCCTCTGCAATCAGTGTTTCAATTTTGGGTCGCAACACCTGACAAACACCACAGGTCGGCGTCGAAAAATATAGCAAAACCAGAGGTTTTGAAGCTAGCAGCTCGCCGAGATCATTTGAGGTCATTGGCGTTAGTCCTTAACGGATTTCGATGAGATCCACATCAAATATGAGGGTGGCATTGGGAGGTATAACTCCACCAGCTCCACGGGCTCCATACCCCAGATCAGAGGGAATAATGAGCCGCCTTTTTCCGCCCACTTTCATTGACATGACACCTTCATCCCAACCTTGAATGACGCGTCCAATTCCAATGGTGAAACTGAATGGTTTATTCCGATCGTGTGAACTGTCAAACTTGGTACCGTCTTCAAGTGTACCGGTATAGTGTACCACAACACCCTGTCCGCTGAGGGGGGATTTGCCAGTGCCTTCTTCAAGCTCAATATATTGTAGGCCACTATCAGTGGTGATGGTCTCACTCATAATTTACATGCTCCCTTTTAAGTCTGATGTTTAGAGTAAAGCTAGTCTAGATGGTTACAGCTTCTTTATAAAGTTTTAACTCAAATGAAAAGGTACTGCCAATATCCAGACTGCTTTGCACTGACAGGGTACTTTCATGCAGTTTCAAAATGTGTTGACAGATATGGAGACCCAGTCCAGTCCCTTTAATGGCATTTTTAATCTGCTGTTTAGTTCGATAAAAACTTTGAAAAATTTTCTCAATATCTTCTTCCGCAATACCCACACCAGTATCCTCAATTCTGAAGATAATCACTTCATTCGCTCTGACTTCAGTGCTGATCTTGATTCTTCCTCCAGCTGGAGAAAACTTGATGGCATTACTCAGTAAATTGCGAATGACCTGTCTGATCCTCAGCGGATCGGCAAGTACGGTTTGAATCGAATCTGAGAAATTGCGTTCTATAGTCAATTTGGATTGATCGATAAGCAGGCTATATGTCTGAAGCACATCCTCGACTAACTCGACCAGGGGAAAGGGCTCTGTATTGATGCGCATCTGGCCGGTTTCAAGGATAGCTACATCAAACATGTCGTCAATCAGCGCACTCATGTGCTGAACCTGTGAATAAACCGCACTCAATTTCTGACTGAGATCTTCTTCAGTCATTTTAGAACGGTGTTCCACCAGTGTTTCAATATTGCCCTGCATAACAGTCAGCGGGGTCTGCAGCTCGTGACTGACGGAGGCCAGCAACTCCGTGCGCATTTTTTCCTTGCGACCCAGTTCTTCGAACATGGTATCAATACGTTCCATCATATCACCTACATGCATGGCGACATGACCAATTTCATCACTGGCATGATCATCCAACTCGATCTTGCCATCACCAGCACGATAGCTTTGTACTGCCAGCGCCACACGGTCAATGCGTCGCGTGAGAAAATACCAGAATGATACACCGGTTAGCCCAGCGATAATCAAACTGAAAAGCACAGTACGGCTCAACAGTGCTCCATACTCATCCCACCAGGTGACCACCACATCTTCCCCACCTTCTACCATGGTCACCAGGACATAGGCTTCAGGGTCATCGGGTTCACCAACAGGGGCTGCAGAAAATACAAAATCCAGATCTGTGGCAGTAGGAATGGCTATCTCAATTGGATAATCCGCTGTATCCGCCTTGATAAAGGAATCAATTATATCAATCGAAACGGTGGGATAAATGAGGGTTGAAGGCACATAACTGCCGTGTTCCATGATCTCACCCTCAGGTGATACCAGGAAAAGTTCCATACCGGGGTAATAGGCCGCCACTGAATCAAAAAAGACCGACAGGTCTAAACTGTCGGTCTCTAAAGTTGCCATTTCATCTGTAATTTCCAGTGCAGTATTGCGGTAGGCTGTTTGAATATCAACTTCCATTGCATGTAGAATGTCAGCCTGATCCCATAACACCAGCATAATCCCATTCAACATAAAGAAGAGAATGAGTATACTGGAAACCTTAAATGTTAAGGTTTTAAAGAAAGGGATTTTGCGAAATTCAACCATAGCGTCTTTAGCTATTTATCTCATCTGAAAATTTATATCCAACGCCCCATACCGTGAGTACATACTCAGGTTTGTTGGGGTTTTTCTCTATTTTTGAACGTAGACGATTTACATGTGTGTTTACGGTATTCTCATAACCCTCAAATGAGTAATCCCAGACAATATCCAGGAGTTGCTTACGACTGTAAACGCGACCAGGCTGTCTGATGAGTAGCGTGAGGAGGTTGAATTCCGTAGCTGTCAATTGAATCTCCTCATCACGAATTAAAACGGATCGTTTTTCAAGATCAATGACCAACTCACCTTTGGTAATGGTACGAGCGGCGCTGTCTTCATCATGGACATTGGATGCTGCTCGACGCATGACAGCATTGATTCGGGCCACCAATTCCTTAATGCTGAAGGGTTTGGTGATGTAGTCATCACAACCGGCCTCCAGTGCTTCGACTTTATCAAGCTCATCATGACGGGCTGTTAGCATAATCACCGGTGTATGAATATTGTCCTCATGCAAGGTACGAACCACGTCAATACCTGCAATTTCAGGGAGCATCCAATCCATAAGGATCAATCCATAATCTCCCTGTCGGGCTTTTTCAAGGCCACTATCACCATCTTTTGAAATTGTCAGCTCAAAGCCTTCATAACGGAGACCTTCTTTTAAGAGACTGATAATCTCAGCGTCATCTTCGACGAGCAATAGATTCTTATTCATAACCTTCCCCTGACATTAATCGTATCTAATTCCTAGCGTAGATACGTCAGTTTTACCATCTGATGTGAATCGGCACTGGCAACTCTGGCAAAGTAGATTCCAGAGCTTAATACTTGACCATTCTGACCCAGACCATTCCAGGTGTATACATGCTCCCCGGCATGTTTCTGGAAGTTGGAGTAATTGACTTCCTGACCCAGGGCGTTGAAAATGTGAACCGTAACCTCTTCAGCCGTTGGCAGTGAGTAGGCAATATTCACAGTGGGATTAAATGGGTTGGGATAGACTGATGTTATCTCAAAGTTTTCCGGGGTGACCACAACAGTTGATTTGAACATGGCACCACCAGCGCCTCCAGCTTCTGGATATAGAATTTCTACATCAGAATTTTGGAAGCTGAATAAGTCAACATCGCTGGGGGCTTCTCCGGCCCAATAACCCAGGACCTTGTAGCCATCCTCGATTTCCCGTGTGACAATGGTCAGTCCGGCATGATCCATCATATTTAGCACTTGCTGTGTCTTCACTGTAAATGCGAATGCTTCAACGGGTTGTGAAGCTCTGATTGACACACTGCCATCTTCAATGATGAATTCAGCTGTACCTGGCTTCGTGCTTGTTCTAGCAAGACCGGTGTTGCCCAGAATTTCATCAACCAAGAGGATGACATCTGAAACGGAAATAGTAGAATCCAGGGACTTATCTGCTGCCCAGAATTCGCATTCACCGAATGTATCTTCACCTAGAATAACGTTAACCAGTATAATTAAATCCTGGATGCCCCGTTGACCATCATGATTGATATCACCTCTGGCCCAACCGGGACAGGGCAGCACAGCATCACTTCTGGTGGTAAAGAGAATTGCACTTCCATCAGTCATTGTATGTGCTGTGGTAGCCCGAGTATTGTTATAAGTGATCTGGATTCCTACCTGACCAGTATGGTCTTCAATACCCGTAGTGGAATACTGACCATGGGGGGCACTTCCAACGCCATTACTATTGGTGTTGTTATAGGTGTGATATTGAATTTTTATATCACCGTTTCCATCAGTACTACCATAGTAATCAGGATCATATAAAATGACTTGAAATTGTTGTTCATGATTGGTAGCAGGAGATTTCATACGATAATATTCAATGACAAAATAGTGATCAATTGCATCGAAATAGGTGTACACATCACCCACACCCATAATCAGATCATCCCAGAAAGGAGCAATCATAGGACTTGGTCCCATGGGACCAGGTACCGGGTAATTTCTAAACAGAGCGGTTTCGCTCTCCCCAAGGGCTATGTATCCATTGGAGCAGATAGAGATCTGGTTGTAATCAACACCGTAAAAACCGAAATCAAATGGAAGTGATACCGTTTCAATATCCTCCTGATTTGCAGTGTTGTCACTCAGCGGTACCAAGGTACCAGGAAGTGAGCCTGCTGCTGGCGGTGCAATTTCAATCCAATCATATTCGGGTGCCAGTGCATAGGCTAAATCCTGATCTTCATAAGCGAAGTATCCGCCTGCATCTGGACCGGTTGGGTCACCCATGCCAGGAGTTCCAATGGGTAGCAGGAATGTCAGGCGTTCTACAAAGCCATTGTCATCAGTAAATTCAACCTGGAATGGGACTTGAACACCGCGGGTTACCTGAGTATTGATTTCAACTTCAAAATGCGATAATGAATTGTTGGTCAGTGCTTCCGGTGCTGCATCTGTAAATAAAGCAGTTGAATCAAGGATGGTAACATCCGGATTTGCACACCGTAATACAGCGGTGAGATTACTGCTGGCCGACGATCCGACATTTTCACAGAAGAGTACCAGATCACTGATCTCACCAGGTTCGAAGGTGTAGGGCGGTAAGCCAGTTTCACCGATGCTGTTAATCTGGAGATAAGGTGCATAAATGTCAAAGCGACGATGGTCATTAAAACTCATACCCTCTGCTTCAACATCAATGGCAACATCAAATCTGGCAATGCCGGGATAATCCACAGGAATATCAAAGCTTTGCTCATCCAGGGTAATGGTTGCGCCAACATCAAGGCTGGCAAAGAAATAACTCGCTACCTCACTACCTTCCCCTTTTACGTCAATGGTCACATTATGGATGGTTGAATCTGTCATATTGGAGAAGCTGGCGTTGAAAACAGCCGTTTCTCCGGGATTCAACATCTCATCACCATTGCCAACACTTTCAGTGAAGGTGGTGGTGTCAATGAGGACAGCATAATTTTCATGGCTAACACCAATGATGGACTGGCTGGGTACATGATTGTGCTTGCTCAATGTGAGTGTCATGCTGGCTGGGAGTATTGCTGGAAGTTCCAGGACGACAGAACCGTCTGCGTCAGAATAACCAGTGACAAAAACATCGGTACCAGTAAGGCTAACCCAGACATCTTCAATCCCATTCATTAGATCATCGGTAACATCCAGTGAAAGGAAGAGTGCATCCTCAGGAATCTGGGCCGGAGCGTTGCTATAAATATCAGCCGGGACACCTGTCCATAATTCTGTGGAAGGATCACCCATGAGGTTGTTCCAGTGGCTAAAAATTTCTACATAATTTCCAGAAGTGGTGGGATAGGTGGCATTCAGGTTTAAACGACCACGCTCAAGTGCAGCTCCAGCATAATATATATCTTCCATGAAAATTCCGTGGTAAAGTCCCACTGAAACGCAGTTGTTGTAGAGCGTGTGTGTTCCTGTAGTTGCCGTACCAATTGCACCAATACCACCCTTTGGCACCAGGGCAGTACCTACTTTAAGGAATTTTTCAGATTTGGCATTGCCAGCAAAATCACCGGTTCCACAGGTTAGGATGGTGACAAAGGGCAATTGTGCTCCATTGTTAAGTTGTCCGGTCTGAGTATCTCCCCAGCCACTCATACCCAGATATCCTCTATAATTGAAGAATGAAACGCCTGAATTTAGGCCAGAAGTCATATTGGACACGAAAGAGATAGTTGAGGAACTACCATAGACTTCAAAATTGTTGTCGTAACCACTGGTTTGCATATACTCGTTGATATTCTCATTGGTCATAATCGTAGATAGGCCGGATGATGTCCGGTCGCCCACAAGAAGTGCTCTGGTAAACCAGGTAGGATCAGAGGTATCGGGGTTCTTTTCGTAATTAAGGATTTTACTGATGATTATGCTGAGTTCTGTGGTGGAACCATAAGGGATACGCCCCACAAAAGCATCGGCTATATAATCTGCACCGGCGAGATGAACATAGGGATGATCTCCCTCACCGTTATACCAGGCTGTCCAGTCTTCATGAAAAGTAGGAATCCCCAGCGTGCCTCCAACATCTCCTACCAATACAACAAATTCTGGTGGATTGTCCCAGGTGTCGTATGCGGTCTGGATGTATGACTTGATTTGGGAACCTGATGTTCCGGTCAGGGATGTATTAATAGTATGTACTTCAAACCCTTTCTCGGTACGCCAGTTTACCAGACTTGTGAGCAGTGATGAGACGCCAACATTATTGGGATGTACATATAGGATGGAAGGTGTCTGATAGTTCTCTTCAAGCACCAGGATTGAATTGGGAACCATTCCACGATAGATAGGATCATAAAATCTTGAGGTTGGTCTTGATAAAGGAGTGATGGGTTCGCTGTGATTTAGATTTACAACGAGTCCCTCATAAACACGCAATTCACGACGCACTGGGTTGTATTGAAAGGGGGTGACCTCGACTGGCATAACAGTCAGGTCACGCAGTTGTGCACGACCGTGGAGAATTACCGGATTCTCAGGAAACCAGGCGTCTTTCTCGTAAATTTTTGCATCACGTGAAAAATCAGTCTCCAGATACTGTTTTTCCAGCTGGACCGGTTGAAAAGGCACCAGATCTACATTGGATTCAACACGCACTGAAGTATAGGAAAAATCAAGTTGTACTTCGCCGGTTTCTGGAACCACCAGGTGGGTGGTAGTTGAAGGGAGATCAGGTGCTCCCACGAGACGAATCTGTCCTTCAAGGTCAGTTACCAGATGATCGAAATCACCTTGAGTATAGCTTACCTGACCAAAGGTATATTGTGGAGTCACGGCTTCCAGAGAAGAGTGGTTTAGATCAAACGATTTTAGAGATAGGTAGCTGGTAGCTTCAACTGGATCTGTAGCAGCGAACAGACCCCCGATTAACATGAATAAGATGAGAACACTCTGGAATTTATTGTACATGATTTTCCTTTCTATACTTTACCCCAATTCGGAGAATATAGTAGAAGGGATCATGCCCTGGAATGCAAGCAATCTAACAATTTGATAAATCACTTACAGTCCACCCATGGCCCTGAATTCCATGAATCCAGTGACTTCTGATCTGAAATACCACTTCAGCCCCCTGAGACAACCAATACTGGTCACCAGAGGGGGTGAAATTTTGTTACTATTTGAGCAGGGTTACCTTTTGAATATGATGCTCCCCAGCCACTTCAATTCGGATCAAGTATACCCCTGAATTCAGGGATGTAGTGTTGAGCTGGTAGCGATGTGAACCTGAAGTGAGACCCGTGATTTTTTCTGATGCCAATTTACGACCCAACAGATCATAAACTTCCAGGTCAATATCGCCCTTGGCCTTGAGAGAAAATGGGATGGTCGTGACTCCATTAAAAGGATTGGGATAGGCAGCTCCCACCTTGAAGGATGTGGGAATCTGAGTGTTAACTCCAACCGGTTCAGGTTCAACGTAAAACTCGGGTGGATTGGTGGTGAACCGAATACAACGACCCGCTTCCAATTCGGCAGCTCCAGGTGCATAATTTAGAGCATAGACATACATGAGTCCGTCATTCTGGTCTGGAGATTCAATTCCAACTGTACTGTAGTTATTAATCTGATCAACATCATGGACCGTTTCATACTGGAATTCAATTATTCCATTTCCGTCTTCAGCCACAAAGCTGGCAGGGTCATGTAGCACAATTTGAAATGTTTCCAGATAGCTCCGATCACCAAAACCATTCCAGACCTCGTGCCATTCAACAATGAATCGATTTTCAGTCTGATCATGATAACTATACACATCTATCGGTCGACCCTCCTCCTGGCCATTGACCAGCGTATCATTATCCAGATCGTCCCAGAAAGGTGCCATCATGGCGTCAGGACCCAGCGGCATGGGGATGGACCAGTTCCGGAAGTAATTGATGTAGTCTGCCCCGAATGCAGCCCAACCGTTTGAGTTGATGGTGAGCTCACTATACTCCAGGTCGTAGTAGGTAAAACTAAAGGGCAGATCCACAATCACATGATCATCATCATTTAAACTATGATGTTGTGCCCCTGACTGGGTGGATAAATCAAGCCAGTC
>JAERTH010000018.1 GCA_016844955.1 Fidelibacterota bacterium
GTTTTTTGAAAACGAATTTGAATCTGTAGTTTTTCATATACATCCAGAAATTGGCACGTTAAAAAACGAGCTCCAGGACACAGGAGCATTTTTTGCCAGTTTGTCGGGTAGTGGCTCGACTGTGTATGGCATCTTTGATACTCTTGAACAAGCTAGAGCTGCTCAGGAAATATTTATAAACCGTTACCATACCCAGATCACCCTCCCCGTCATCTGAATTTTTTCCTTCCGGGATCGTTCAATGGTAGGACCCCAGCTTTTGGAGCTGGTCATGGGGGTTCGAATCCTCCTCCCGGAACACCTATCTAATTCAAGTCAACATGCACCTGGAACCTGACCAAAGTCAGAACCGGGGCGACTTGTTTAGATGCAATCCCAAAACGCCAATCAACAAATGGAAACCGAGCGAATGAAACCCAAATTTTTCTGCGGTCGATCCAACCCCGAATTCGGGGCAGCTGTTGCCAAATACCTGGATATGGAATTAGGACGAATGACCATCAAACCATTTAGCGATGGTGAGTTGTGGATCCGTTTTGATGAAAATATCCGTGGTGAAGACGTCTTCATCATTCAGAGTACAAATCCACCTGATACTAACATGATTGAGTTATTGCTCATGTTAGATGCTGCCAAGAGAGCATCTGCTCGACGCGTAACGGCAGTAATCCCTTATTATGGTTATGCCAGACAGGATCGTAAAGATCAGCCTCGCGTGCCCATTAGCGCCAAACTGTTTGCTGACCTCATCCAGGCAGCCGGTGCAGACCGGGTGGTCTCAATGGATCTTCACAGTAGTCAGATCCAGGGATATTTCAATATCCCCTTTGATCACCTCTACTCAAAGAAGGTGCTTGTAGGAGCCATTCAGAATCTTGGGCTGGACAATATGGTAGTTCTTGCGCCAGATATTGGTTCAGTACCCATGTCTCGTTCCTACGCCAAACTGTTGGATGCCAACCTGGCCATTATTGATAAACGTCGGCCAGAGCACAATAAAGCTGAAGTCATGCACCTTATTGGTAAGGTCGGCGCAAAAAATGTATTGATCATGGATGACATGATAGATACCGCCGGAACCATGGTTGCAGCAGCCAAAAAAGCCAGAGCGATGGGTGCAATATCAGTCAATGCCGCTGTTACCCATGGTGTGCTTTCGGGACCTGCGATCAGGCGTTTGGTTAAGGCGCCCATAGATAGAATCCTGGTGACTGATACCATCAAGATTGCACCGAAGAAACAGATTGAAAAATTAGTACCAATTAGTGTCGCCCCTGTTTTTGGTGAAGCGATACGGCGGATTCACGATGAAGAATCCATCAGTGTATTATTTGATATTTAGTATAGAGAAGTAAAGGAAGTGAAGAAAATGGCTCAAGCAAAAGCAAAAGAACGTTTCGAATTGCAGATTGAGCAAAGAAGTGAATTTGGTCGGAGAGCTGCAAAAGCCCTTCGTAGGAATGGTTATGTGCCCGTGAATTTTTATTCAGGCGGTGAAGAAGCCCAGTCTTATGTCATGACCGAATCGCATCTGCGCGAAGCTATGCATTCAGGAGAACAGATTTTTAACATCACTATTGATGGCGAACAACGTCGCGCCATGGTGAAAGATGTCCAATGGCATCCAGTAACAGACAAAATTCTGCATATGGATTTTCTAGGTGTACGTCTGCGTGACATCATTGAGATCCCAGTTGCGGTTATAGCCACAGGCTCTGCAATGGGTGTGCAAGAAGGTGGTGTCCTCCAACAACCAATCCACGAAGTTGTGGTTCGCTGTAAGGGTGAGGATGTTCCTGATTCTATCGAAATTGACGTTTCCGGATTAAGCATCGGTGAAGGTCTGTACGCCAGTGATATTCATAGTGATACCTATGAAGTCCTTCTGGCAAATGATATCACTATTCTTTCTGTTGTTCTGCCACAGAAGATGGAAGAAACAGTTGTTGAAGTTGATGAAGACGATCTTGAGTTTGAAGATGAAGAAGGCTCAAGTGAAGACTCTGAAGGCGATTCCGATAAAGGTTCTGATAAAGGTCGTGACGAATAATTAATTTGTCACAAAGAGACGTATTGTGCTACGAGCAATCATTGGTCTTGGAAATCCGGGAGAGCGCTATGCCCGAACCAGACACAATGCAGGCTTCATGGTTATTGATGAACTTGCCAGGCGCTGGCAGCTCAGCTTTAAACCCGGTAAAGGCAGTTATGTCTTTACCAAAAGCGCGCAGTGGGATGCAATCCTGATGAAGCCCACCACCTATATGAATAATAGTGGACAGGCAGTACGTCATTTGACTGATTATTTCAAGATAGAAATTGAAGATTGTATGATAGCCTTTGATGATCTGGACATTCCATTTCCCGAGTTACGACTTCGCAAACAAGGTGGGGCCGGAACTCATAGGGGAATGCAGTCTGTCATTCAGCATTTGAACACGCTGAACTTTCCCCGTTTAAGAATGGGTATTGGCGGTGATCAAGGCCGACGTCTTTCAGAAGATTTTGTACTGGAAAATTATTCTAAAGAAGATTTAGATATGCTCCCTGAGCAGGTGGGTAAAGCAGCTGATGCTGTAGAGTTCTGGTTGAAAGGAGACATCGATAATACGATGAATCGTTTCAATGTGAACACCCATAAGGTTCAGGCAGAGGATATTAAGGAGGAGAAATAATATGAGTGAGTTGATGATCTGGGTTCCCGTCATGGGTCTTGTTGCCTTGGGGTTTGCCTTCTGGAAAACAGGCTGGATCAATAAGCAGGATGAAGGTTCGGATTCCATGAAAGCTATCGGAAAACACATTTCTGATGGAGCCATGGCATTTTTGAAAGCTGAATATCGTGTCCTGGCGATCTTTATTGTTGCAGTAGCGATTCTGTTAGGCCTGGCCAACAGTGGAGAAGGCAAAAGCCCTCTCGTAGCCGCATCATTTATCGTAGGAGCCCTGGCCTCTGGGTTAGCTGGTTTCCTGGGTATGCGTGTTGCCACAAAAGCTAACTATCGTACTTCACAGGCAGCTCGTACCGGTCTGGCCAAAGCCTTAGGCGTTGCCTTTGCCGGTGGATCTGT
>JAERTH010000019.1 GCA_016844955.1 Fidelibacterota bacterium
CCGTTAAAAGCTTTTTGGGCCCAATCCCCATTCTTAATCAAATCCTGTCGGCGGTCAAAATCATTGACTGTCCCCTGATGCGACCAGGGGGCACCGATGACAGCAAAGACCACATTGACTGATTCACCAACAGGCAATACAAATCCCTCATCTTCTGGAAGTGTTCCGAAGGGACCTGCTGAAACCAGCATCATCCAGGAATTGGGTAACTCCAACCACGGATTATCCTCATAAAATCGGCCAAACTCCTGATCATAAAAATCTGATGTGGATAATTTATCGTAGCGTTCCTCATCTGAAATCGGCATGTTGAATTCGGGGATATCCATATTTTCAGGACTGTTCCAGCGCCATTGATTGTAGTAGGTAAACCAATCTCCCTGGCTGTCCTCAAACCTGGTTGATCTGCGATTCGGACCATAGAGGACCATCATACCGAAGTAGGCTCGTGACCACCCTTCATCACCGTCATGATCATACTGATACCCAATGTTTCTGGGGAATCCATTTGCATTGTAGGAGCTCTCGAAGGCATTGATGTTATCATACCAGCTAAAACCGCTCCCTGCTTCCCACCGACTTTTATAATTCATATTATTGACTGAGGCATCAGCCCATATGCCAGCAAAGAGATCTTTAATATCCCAGCCCACATTGGCGGAATCAACTCTATCGCTGCTGTTGGTGATGGTATAGTCCAGGATCACAAAGGATTCCATAAAGGAATAACTCCAGGCGTAGGATTCCAGATGTACTTCTATGCCAAGGGGGCGATGGTTGATAATGGTGGAGTCATTAAAATCGTTGAAATCGGCCAGGAGATCCTGTTGGCTAATCGCTTCTGTGGAGAAATAATCCGCCAGTGGTGAGACTTGCCTGGATGAAATGCTAGAGCGGATATGAATGGTATCACCCCTGGTGGTGTCAATAGTATTGAACTCAAAACCTTCTTCACCATAGTCAAAAGCCCCATCCACAATAGCTGTAGACACGCGGGGTAGTTGTTCTATGCCATTAATAACAGGGATACCGCCTACCCATAGCCCGGCGAAACTCATGAGCTCAACCATTTCCCTGTCTGTACCATATTGCTTATAGCGACAGGACGGTTGATCGGGATTATTCCAGCCCTCACCCAGGATGCCAAAATTGGTGACTGTGAGCCCCATTTCGCCCACGATAGTGTAATTATTATAGTCGTCGATTGCAGCTTTCCGCAATTGCGCGTGAAGTGGACTAAACAGCCCAGGGAGTGTGGAAATTAACAGGGTAAATACGAGTAATCGCATTTGGTCAAGATAAGCAAGAGACAGGCGTAGGGAAGGAAAAATATTGTACTCATTGATTTCAAACACTACCTACCTGGAAACGTATTTGAGGGTTCAATTACCTGTACCATCCGGGGCTGGGGTCAATAGGATTTTTGTCACTAATACCCACGGATAATCACAGATTGGTTAAAATACTCATGCAAACCTATAACGAGAGTTGTGCAGAAGAATGCGCTTGTGAGGGGATGAGCACCAGGCTTCAACGTGTAATGTGAAGTTATAACTCCTGTAGAGGCGGAAATCTGCCGGGATGAACACCGGGTGAAAAGGGTTGTCGCAAAACTCTGGGCATACCCGGGAAAACCAATTTGAAAGATCTCGAATCACAATAAACACAAATATAGGTATTTTTTACTATCTATGGAAATCTGTGTTTCATCCGTGGCTAAAAACAAGCCACCCATAAAAATCCTTCTTACGACTGTCTTTTGATTGGTGCTGATTGTGGTAAAATTTGTCCAAGAATAGTCTGAAGAACGTTTGGCCTATTTCAGGTTAAGCTCCACCAGCTTGTTTTGCTTATTCCAGAAACGTCGATAGGGAAAACGGGGCTTTTTGTGAACGGTTTCAGTTTCCATCATAGCAATGAGAACGTCAGCAAATTCACGCTCCAGACTAAAGGCCTCCGCAGTAAGGGCGGCGCGATCTTTCACTTTCACCGTTTCGGCTGTCTTTAACCAGCGTTGCTCCAGGCCATCAAACTCTTTGCGAACCAGGGCATGGCGATGTTGAAAATCCCCCAGCATTTGTCGATGTAATTCTTCATGATGCCACCAGAAAATATCCTCATCGAAACGATCGATATGTTCACCTACAAAAGAAGTGGGTAAAGGGTCATCTCCGAACCAGATCGGTTTAAAGATGGACGAGCAAGGGCTTGAGGTGGCTGTTGCCCAATAAGTGTTCACCTCAGGTTTCAGATGGGCCACAAATGAAGCTGTGGTTTGAGAGGCCTGACGGGCGGGGCTGGCTCCAGCGTGGGCACAAACTTGTTCCATGAGAAAATGCGTATCAGGCCGGTAGGACTCACTGCCATGGTCCCGCAGATGCGCAAAGGCATCGGTGAGGGAATAGGACTTCTGACGCAGCATCTGCTGAGCACGACTCTGCCGGGCTGAACAGGCGGAAAACTTAGTGTAAAATGTATCGGAGTAACAGTTGGCGAAATGGAAATCAGCCTTTTTCTTGATCCAACCCTTTTCCAGGGCCGTGTAGATCAAATCTTCATGCATGAGATCAAAATCAGAGCCAATGGTTAGACCATTACTGATAGCATAATAGTCCTCCACCTTTTTGGCCACCCAGAGATGACCTGCTGTCTCTAAAACCCAGGCTTCGTTAGGATCGGCAATCAGGAAACTATTGTGGTAATAGAAAGCTTTATTGTGATAGCCACCGTTTCCTCCCTGCCCGTGTTTCTCTAGGAGCTCTGTGATGGTTTCCAGAGCGCCTCGAGCTGTGCTGCGTCTCTCCAGAGCCAGTCGCAACAGATCCATTCCGGTGAGGCCACCCTCTTTTTCATAGGGCATCTTTGTGAAAACTGCCTCATTTCCAATAACCACACCACGATCATTAGCGCCAATTTCAGCACCCCACATCCAGCAGGGGCGGCTCAGCAATACGGCATGCGTTTCCTCCACCTGGGGAACACTAATATAGGTACACTTCTCCATCTCACCTGGATCATGCCGACATTCAGGATGATACTCCAGAAGTTGAACTTCAGAGGCTTCTCGATCACTGTTTTTCCCGAAGAGCATACTGCCATCCTGGGTTACAGAGGGTAGGGCTACAAAAGTGTCACACATAACAAGTACTCCAGCCGCCAAGGCACAAAGAATTAAGCCAGCATCTATTTTGCATTATCAGCGCTTTATATTGCCTGGGAGAACGAACTCGTATCGCTGTCCCAAAATTTTTGTTTTTATGAAACGATCGAGGCGTCGTAAACCCAGAAACAACTGCCAGATCAACTTGTCCTCTTTGTAATAGGATTCGATCTGTTTCATATCCAGTGCGTCCATCCGTTCACTGATAGCCGCATTGATAATATTAATCCACTCCGGCACCATTTCCGAGCACTGTTCCTTAAAGAGATTGGCAATGAGATCGGTATAGACCAGCCGTGGATCATAATATCGATTCATGACATCTTTTAGGAATTGCCAGCGGATCAGCCAGCGCATAAAGGAGGGAGCACTCTGGAGTAATAACTCAGGATCCAGTATCTCAACTCCATTTTCCAGCATCAGTGGGGTGCTGGTATCAATAAATAACAACTCACCAGATTCCAGCAATACCCAATTGGAGAGTTGTCCATCTATGGCCAGTTTCAAACCAGGTTTATTTTCTGAATTGAAGCGCCACACCTTTTCCAGCTCAGCCACAATGGCATGTGCCATTTCCGCCACAAACTCTGAGTTTTCAGTGTGAATCAGATTGTGGCAGAAGCGATGTGGGGGCAATTTTTTTTGCAGGATGTAGAGCACGGTGATGCCCTGATGACCCTGCACCGACAGGGTAGTATCTTCAGGAATGTTTAAGCCTGCTGAGCGGAGGCGGTTGCAATAGCTGGCATAATCCTGAGCATATTTATCGGCAGCCTGTATTGAAGCAAACAGGGGCATCCGTTTGGCAGCCAGATCAGGAGCGCTGTCAATTTGCAGGACAGTGGAAATTTCACCATAGCCCAGAATGCTACAGGGAATGGGTGAAGCAGGGGGATCCAGTGGGTCTAATACACGCTCAAATTCCTGGAGCTGCGCAACAGAAATGCTCATATTCCTCCCCCCGTCTTTGCGAAGGAGGCACGACTGCGGCAATCTCCAGAATATGAGGTAATAATTTTAGTCATTCCCTGAAAACCGGTTAATAAACGCCCCACCTTTTTCTTTTGCCATCAATGCAGTCCGCAGCTTCCTGGCGGCATTCATGGCCTTATCCAGACGCTCCAACGCCCAGTGAATCTCACCATCCGTCACAATCAGGGGCATGAGAAATTGACTGATAGACATATCATTGTTAGCATAAATCATGAGCAAATCCTGGTCGTAGGCTGCCTTTGTCAAAGCAGGACCAGCATAATTATCCCGGAGTTCCAGACCAATCATCAATCCGCGTTGCCGTATTCCAGTGAAGAATTTTGGATACTTCGCCTTTATTTCTTCCAACCCCGTACGGACACTCTCACCAGCTTCGTTTACCCTGTTTAGAAAAGCTTTATCAGAAGACATCGCCATTACTTTTTGGGCAACTCGACAGCCTAACTCTGCACCCCCATAAGTGGAGATGTGGATAAAGGGATTTTTCTTAAATATGTTGTCCAGCGGTTCTCTGATTACCGTAACTGAAATGGGGTAAATACCACCTGAAATCCCCTTGCCAATAATCACCATATCTGGTGTAATTCCGGCATGCTCAAAGGCCCATAATTTACCGGTGCGCCCCAGACCAGATTGAACCTCATCGATGATGAGCAGGGTGCCATTGGCATCACATAGTGTTCGCACTTTTTGCAGGTAACCTGGCTCGGGCATGACCATTCCAAGGGTAGAGGGAATGGTTTCCAGAATTACAGCTGCCACATCCGGGGTTAATGCCGCTTGCATGGCAGGTACATCATTAAAAGGAACCTGTACCATATTGCCGGCATGAACACCAAAGGGATCTCGATACTGGGCATCACCTACAGCCATGGCCAGGCCAGTATGGCCATGAAACCCACCATTGGCGGATACAATAGTTGAGCGCTTAGTATGCCCAATGGCCAGTTTTAGCGCCAGGTCTACGGCCTCACCACCACCCACCCCAAAAATGCAGACATCCAGATCACCAGGCATGCTATCCGTGATCTGTTTGGCCAGGCCAGTACGCTCCTGACTCATGAAATGATGATTGCCGATGTCCAGGTCATCCAGGGCAGTTCTCAATGTGTCCACTATCTCCGGGTTATGATGCCCCAGATTAAAAACGCCACCATTTGAATGACAGTTAAACAGCCTCTTTTTGCCATCTATATCATGAATCCATACACCTTCGCGGGCTCCCATAATGAAGTCCATACCATGTTTTTTGAAGAATTCAGCTTTACCGGCCGAAACATGAGTTTCAAAGGCAGCAATGGTGGTTTGTTTATCCATGGAATGGGTCCCTTACACTATTCATGACGCTGACAGTTTTCTTGGTCATCCAAACGTATAGCAAAGTCTGCCTAATTGCTGGCAATTGTGCTAAGTTTCTGTCATCCCAAACCGTCACACCGAGCGGGGTCAAGGTGCCGGGGATCATGTACCATGGAAAGCAGACAGAACTTTTTCATTCATCTATTTATGCCCCAAATCAGAATCCAGGGCGCAGTAATCGTCCTGCGTGCCTACAATGTATTATCCCTCGACTCGCGTCTTCACTCCTGCCGCGCTTCGCCGCCGCAGGCCACTTGGGATGACGAAAGAAGTACTATGAAAAAATGCCTGATCTCTCGAAACAGGCATCTACAAAATCGATTCGTTTGATTCGTTCATTTCGTTGTGAAATTTTAAACACTAATAATTCCAGTAGAGCGAAACAAAATGACGTGGACCTAAATTGTGATCCACCTGGTAGATTGCATAGCCTATGGTAAAGCTGTCCCAGTCCGCCGTAAATCCAATAGAAGGGTGAAACTCAACGTCAGGTTCAGCAGAGATAACCTGCAATCCCGCAATTAATTCAAATTTGTTCAGGAGTGCATAAGATATGCCGAGGGCAGAGGGGATGGAGCCATTATTGAGCTCCCCATAGATGTTTAAATTATCATAAGCTGCATCAAGTTGTGCCCAGACCTCTGTGGGGAGCTCTGTGTTTTCCTGATCCAGATCTCCAGTACTGCCAGCGTGTCTGACACCTGCACTGAGCAGCAGTCGCTCATTTAATTCATAGGCGGTAGCCAGGTTGAGGGAAAGACCGGCAGCCGAGGCATTTAACGTGCGTTCATAGATGAATTCTGCACCCAGCCCAACAACCAGAGGTCCCATATTGCGAGCATATGCACCACCAGTGTTAAATAGATTGTACTGAAATGTGCTCAAGGGTTCTACCGTAGGTATACCATCTCTTAGTTCCAGATCGCCGCTGTTCATGGCCTGCAAACTCAGGTGGGTATTTGGACGACTGATACCCATATAGGCACCTTGAATATCTGCTGCCCAATTCCATACACTCAAGGTCACGGTTCGTTCTGGATGCGTTAATATGCGCGTTGGCTTCACCGTTGGATTCAGGGTGATTCCCAGCGCCGCATCTCTTGTGTCCGTGGGTGTACTCAGGATGTCAAGACTACTCTGACCATAAATCAGACCAATCCCAGCCAGCAAAAAAATAATGTTTTTCAGCATTAGAAATTGACTCCCCATCCTAAATAGGTCCTTGTGCCTTCACCAACAACCCCTAAGCTGATTCCCAGGTCAATATGCATAGGTATCGTCCGGTCTCTAAACAATTCATAACGAGCACTGGCACCAGGCATAACTTGCTCATCCTCATAACTTAGTCCCGCATTGATGTTAAGACCCTGGATTCTGTGCCACAAAACTGCTGCTCTGAAAATATTCTCACCAATAAAATAATGATCATGCTCCAACGCCACAGAGATTGAGTTTAGCTCCTGGAGCCACCCCCAGGATAAACTCATTGGAAATACATCCTGGTAGCTACTGCCTCGTTCAAACAGCTCCTGTGTTTTCCATTTGTAACTGCTGTTCCAGTCCTTTAATGTCAGGGCAAACGTGCTGCCATCTCGGGGTTTTAGGGTCAGCCCGAGACCAGCACCAAAACCGGTCCCTTTTAGATCAAGCCAGTCATCATCAGAAGTAAAGGTTCGAGTGAGCAGCTTGAAGGACAGACCAAAGGCCAGCTTATCTGAGAAACGATTGGAAAATGAAAGTAAATAGGCCGTTTCAGTATCATCAAGATCACCTGCCGGGTACCCCCTGGAATCCCGGGCTTCAATATTGTTGGTTCCAGCTGATACGATGCCCACAGAAATATTTGCCGTGGGAGGAAGGGGTGCGCTGGCGCTCACCGTATAAATAAAGCGATCCAGAGAAAGCTGAACCAGGCCGGCATCAAAAGCCCGCTGCTTTTCAAAGGCACGGGATGCAGGATTCTGGGTTGCGCTGAGAATGCTGGTGTTGCTGAACAGGGTGATACCACCTGTCCCGGCTGAAAGGGGATCAGAAGTAAAGCGTGAGGCCGTTCCTGTGAATCCACCCAATCCGGAAGCGAAGGTAGATTGGAAAAGGAATAGAATTAAAAATAGCGAAGTCACTAGACCCTTCGACAGGCTCAGGGAGACGAAATTATTTACCCCTACGAGGCATGACATTTTTATCTGGTTCAATTGATCACCATCACTTTCGTCCACTCAATATTTGAGCCAATCTCCAGGCGAATAAAATAGGTTCCATTGGCAACCAGATAGCCCTCCTCATTACGTCCGGACCAGGTACAACCCTGGGGACCGGAAAGTGTGGTCTCCACATCGTCCCACACTTGCTTCACCCGGTGCATGGCAAAATCAAAAACAGTGACGGAAACCGTAACACCTGCATTTGCGGTGAAGCGGATGATAAGGTGTCCCTCATTGTTCAAGACCTTATCATAGCGGGGTGTAAAAGGGTTGGGATAGGCATAAAATTGACCTTCCTCATCCGGAATTCGCGCTTTATGGATGTTCCAGGTGAGTCCATCATTATAACTGACAACCAAACCATCTCCCGTTCCGATCCAGAGTCCTCCATCCGTATTGACATTCACAGCATAGACGGCATCTGAATAAACGATTTCAGAGTTATCCGCATGGCGGAAACTTGGCAGTAAGCTGAAGTGAAGACCATCTTTAGATTTCCACAAACCCTGGTCTGTGGCGGCGTACACATTGTTGGCATCTGAAGCGATGTTCCAGATCCGATAATCCAGAAATGGAGCACGCCAGTATTCAGAGCCAGTATCGAAAAAGCTAAAGCCGGTGACATCCCCAGCGCCGGTGGTAATAGTTGAGGCCCAGATGCGTTCATCACCATTCCCCATGATTTGGCGGTCCAGGGCAATTACCCAGTTTCCTGAAATGTTAGAATTCTGGAAAGTGTAATGATCCCAGGAGTGACCCCCATCCAGAGAGCGGTTGATACCATGTGAAGTCCCGACCCAGATTGTATCATTCCAGGCTTCCACGGCAAAAGCAATATGATTGAAATGGATCAGCGGATCCAGGGCATAGAATTCAGGATTTTCATCGATTTCAGACTTTAGATCACTGATAAGTAAGGAATCCAGTCTATCAAAACTATCCCAGGGTAACATGACCTGTTCCCATGAATCTCCTAAATCGTGGGATACCCGCAGACCACCTCCAAAAGAAGTTGCCCAGAGTCGAGTTCCATCAAAATCCAGATCATAGGTGATATTTTGAACAGGGGTGACCACATCCACGGTGAGCAGGGTATCCCCAAAAATTTCCATCTCAGAATATTTTTCATAAACGGTTTCACCGTCAATGACACTTGATTCCAGGCTATCCATGGGTTGTTGTAAGTGGGTCCAGGTTAAGCCACCATCTACGGAGCGACTGATACCGCCTCCCGCTTTCAAATTTCCAAAGGCGGTTGATGTGTCATAGCCCATAGCAAGCCAGATACTGTCACCATGGACGGCCAGTGCAGAAACACCACCCTGGCCCAGATTTGAATATCTCCTGCTGAAACTGATAAAGGAATCGCCATTATCATGAGTTGCACTTAATCCGTGGCCTGAACCAAACCAGAGTGTATCACCCTGGCCTTCAATATCTGAAATACTGCTTCCCAGTAATCCGCTATAGACTGAATCAGCTTCCAGAGAATGGGACGTGGGGCGAAGGAGTTGTGCCTGGACGCTAACGGTAATAAGAAACGAGACTAGAACGCTAATATTTCTCATTGGAATACTCCTGACAAGGACTCAATTCCTGGAGTACCTTTTAAGAGAACATCAGACTCGATAACAATCAATGAGTCTTCCACCGGGGTTGCTTCTATCCCCAGCCAGGTTCGTGCAGAAAAGGTCCACCGGTAAGTGCCTGTGAGGTGGTGGGATTCCAGGGGCAGAATTAAACTATAAATTCCATCACCAGCGATGCTATCTCCGCTATATGGCCTGGTTCCTCCATCATCGTACAGTGGAATCGGTGACCCGCTATTGGCGTACGTGCTATCAGGTTTACGGGATATCAAACTAACATCCCGCACACTGTCTCTACCTCCGGGATGGAATATCTCAACCATGATTGTGTCCCGAATTTGACCAGTGGCCGGACGAACAAGGGTATCCATGTGACTTATATGGATAATGTTGGGAGCGCTAGGTTGTTCTGGCTGAAAAGATAGAGAATCGGTCTGAGTTTCTCCTGCACTTAAAGCAGTGACATGAAGCGTCCACAAGGTGTCGATATAGGCAGACATAGAGTCAGGAAGAGACCAGGTACCATCGTAAAAACCATCATTGACCAGGATGTCACTACCAACCCCTGAATCCTCCAGTATAAATGTGGCCATTGAATTTCCAGTAACTGATAGTTCAGCACTTACCACAATGGATTCTTCTGGACTTGTGGCAGCCACAGCAAAGAAAAAATCCCAATTCAGTATATCGAAATCGAAGTTGACAATATCCACAGATAGAACAATTGCTTCATCTGATGGTTTATAGGGTTCTTCATCCAGTGTGGTAGGTGCCTGATCACAACCCAGGAACACTAACATCAGCATGATAATTAATACTATTTGACTTCGCATAAATAGGCGATCCATTCGTTTTTTGTGTAGGGTTGTAAAATTTTCCAGGGGGAGGTTTCCAGCAGTGCTCGGGTTTCCTCATCTTCAGTGGCGAGTAGACCAGAGACAATCACCTTTCCCCCCGACCGAACTGAATCAAAAAAATGAGGCAGGATAGGGAAGAGTCTGGCTCGAATAATATTCACCACCATAAGGTCATAGTATGACTGCAAAACAGGAGCTTCTGTAATTTGCAATTTGAACCCTGAGGTGATTCCATTTAACTCCAGGTTATCATTGATATTTTCTTCAGTGAATGTGTCATTCTCCAGCGCATCCACAGCACCAGCACCAAGATGCAAGGCCGTAATACCCAGAATACCACTACCAGTACCCACATCTAATACATGTTCGTTGCCCAGAATGCTATCATTCAATATCTGCAGACAAAGCTGTGTGGTTTCGTGAGTACCGGTTCCAAATGCCATGGCCGGTTTAATACGGGTTTTGATGCGATGTGAAAAGCCATCAGGGTCTTCCCATTCAGGGAGGATAATAATATCAGGTGTAATTTCAGTGGGTTTGAAATAGGCTTGCCAGTTTTTGTTCCAGTTTTCTCGATCCACTACATTCTCGGTAACCATGGCAGTCGCATCCTGTCTGAGTAGAAAGGACTTAAGTTCACCCAGAATTACCTGGACATCATCATTCAGGGGATAGCTGACCTGGAATACTGCATCATTTTCCACAATGGCCAGGCCGCCCAGGGCCATGGCATAATCCATGGCTAATTCCCGGTGTGATTCGGGAATATTAACATCTACAGAAATCCATTGTGAAACTGCATCCATCAAGGGGAATCCTGACTCTGCTGCAGCCATTTTAAAAAGAGTGGATCATAGAGGTGATACCCTTCATCTCGATTCACCAACCAGCCCTCCCGCAACAGCTTAACCACTGTATTGTGAGCGGTACTGGTAGCTGAAAGTTTGAACTTGCTGATGAATCCCAATTCAGTTGGACGTGAATACCCACTTGCCAGCCCCAGCAGCAGGCGCTTTTCGTTCAAACCAAAGGTATCCCACAACGTTGTGAACTGTAGATTGTACTCGTTCAGCATTTTTACCAGCGTTCTATCCATGAGTCGGGTAGTGTTGCCCTCCAGCCAGAGTTGAGCCAATGCGTGGGCAAACTCCTGGGTTAATTGGGGCTGTCCTTCAGTGAATTTGAGGACAGTTGTGGGCAGGTCGAAATCGCTAAGACCCATGCGGCGGAAGCGTGTGGAGAGAAAGCGTGAAAATGGTGCGAGATCAATATTGCCAATGCCAAGGAATTCACTTTGGGTAAAAAATGGGGTGCGACTGTCCTCAAAGACCTCTCGCAGAACATCTTCTCGGTGACTGATAAACAGGTGAGTAATACCCCGTTTGTGACCCAGCGAATTGCGGAGTTCGGCGATAATATCTTCTTTGAGTTTCACGAGATGTTGGAATTCATCCCAGGCCATGCTGATTTTTTGATTTCCCTGCTTCAGAAGCTCGTACCAGAGTTCAAAGATAGCCCCCAGACTCAGAGCTTCTCCCCGGGCTCGCATCTCCTTTAAGGGACCATTCACCTTGGGGGCCGGAAAATTCTGCTCCAGCTCATTCAACAATGAATCGATGAGGCCTTCCCGGCTAACGACAAAACGCAAATCCAGATAGACATGATTGACACTACTTTTTTCCAGAACCTGTTTCACCAGGCTGGTCTTACCAGTACCTCGATTTCCGTAAATTATCAGGTGGGTCTGATTTTCTATTGAAGCATGAATACTATCTTGCTGCTCGGGACGGGCGATATAATTGTTTCCACTGACTGGCTGTCCCCAATTGAAGGGGTTGGCATAAATTTTACTCATGGCGAGTCCCTTTTACTCACTGTTCTCATTGTCGATATAACCAGCTTAATACGGTATTCCCCACTGCTTCCAGGCTTTCAGGGCTGCACTTGTCCGGTGTGTCTTCGTGAGTATGCCAGTAACTGTGATCGGGTCCAGGGTATTCGAAATCTATGATATCTATGGCCTGGATGCCCTTCTCGATAAAAGGAACGTGATCATCATACATTGATGCACCTGCAACCAGTTGGAATTGGTCATAGCCTATCTCAGCTGCCAGGGCCCAGATCTCTTCCACCATTCTGGGAGCCGATTTGTAGGATACTGGATCCACCTTGATTGTAAGTTCAGCATCACCCACCATATCAAGCAGTACAACGCGTTGAGCCAGGGGCAGATAAGGGTGGTCAACATAGTAGCGACTGCCCAGCAGATAGTGTTGAAGGTCACCAGGTTCACCGTAATCTTCACCATCAAACAAGATGATGTCGATTCCCGGGTTTGTGGGTGCATCGCTAATCTGACGGGCGATTTCCAGTAAAACAGCAACACCGGAAGCTCCATCATTGGCACCGATAATAGGTGTGTCAGGGGAATGATCATCGTATTCAGCACGGGGACGTGTATCCCAATGGGCGCATAAAATTATACGTTCTGTTTTCTCAGGCTGAAATCTGGCAATGATATTGGTTAAATCCAGCTGTGCATCTGAATAGGGATCATCCAGTTTAAAATTTTGCAAATGGAAGGAATCTGCCAGAGGTCTTAGCACATCTTCAAAAAGTTTGATAGATGCTTTAGCTCCTGATGAATTGGGTTCTCGCGTTCCCAGATCACATTGGTTGAGGAGATCTTCAAAGGCCCGATCGGCATCAAAACCCGTCTGGGCGTTCACTGGCAGGATGCAGGCCAGAATGATCAAGATAGAGATGTACGTTCTATTGTATCGCAAAATACTCCTCCTAGCCCTTGATCTGGATGTTTACACCAAACTGGAAGTCGCCGACATTTTGACGACCATGTTCCCTGGTCTCAGTAATCTTGTAATCATATGAGACGCTCCCGGAAACTTTATCCGTGAAACTATACTGCATACTGGGACGTGCTGAAAGGGCTTTGGTGTAGCGACCATCACCGAATGCAATTTCATCAACGCTTTCTGTACCCGTGTAGCCCTGTTCCTCGGTATAGGAAATCTCCAGGCGAAAATCGATGTTGTTCTCCAGATACTTGTCTTCCATCATGGGCAGTGGGATGTTCAGGCCACCTTTATGTGCATAGGTTATACCGGCATTCAGTGACTGATTAAATGTCTGGGTTGAGGTGATGAGCTCACTCACGCTAATGGTATTGTTGATTTTTTTGGTAACGCTGTAGTTGAGCGATCCATTGATACCCTTTTTGCCCTGAACACTAAGTCCAATGAGGGGTGAGAATGCGATTGAATAAGTTTCTTTGGTTGTGATTCCCTTTTCCATGCTGGCGGTTTTTTTACCAGCATAATTCATATCCAGACTGGCTCCGGTTATGTATTTCTGCAACCATTCTATATCCTTTAGACCAGAATAGCGCAGGTTGAAGGACGGAATGGGAATACCTGAATTTCCAAATGACTTATACTCATTTTTGGGTGAACCATAAATATTACCACTGGGTAGAAAATCCATATTTGTGCTGATTACTTCACCCTGACTTTTATTGGCCAGGCTGGTTTTCTGCCCGTAGGTGAAGGTGAGTTTTGTGGTCATGGTTTTGGTCAGCTTCAAACCGGAACGCGTGGTCAAATTCACATTACTTGAGGTAGCCAGAGGATTGGTTGCCTCAGGGTGATTGAGGTTGTTTAAATTTGTGTTAAAGCCCATCCTGTACCCATAACCCACACTGTTCAGGTCCATTTCCCTAACCACCAGCACCAGAGAGTCAGCAACACCGGTTGTATCTCCTGAGCGTGGCACGGCGATGGTATCAAGAGATGCGATTTGTCGCAAACTGGATGAATTTTCACCCTGGGTGACACTGAATGAAATGGGGTCAATTCGATCCAGAGTATTATATGTGAAATCTAGGATCTTGGTCAGGCTGATTTTCGATTCAGCACTCTCGGTAGAGTCCGTAGGCGTTTCCTCAGTTGCTTCAGGTGCAGGCGCAGGTGTAGCGCGACCCCGACCCCGGCTGGTAGCAGGCTTGGTGCTGGTATTTGACCTGCCCTTGGACGTTGAATTCTCAGGTTTGTGAACCAGACCAAAAAGCTCCGAGATGGTAAGTGCCATATTAGCAGAAGTATTGGAACTTACATTGAGATCCAGCCCCGGTTGATCAATATTGATCTTATCACCGGCTGAAAAATTTGATGAATATGACATGCTTGGTGAGAGCAGTTTCAAACCTTTGGGGTTCCAGCTCAGGTTATAGGTTTCCTTATAGCTCCCGAGGTGGCCAAAGTCGCCATCGGTGAGAATGTCCTTTTTGCGGTTTTTCAGACTGTCCAGATTATTGGAGAGGCTGGCATTAAACTTTGCACTCACCGTACTCAGTGGGTTCCAATCCATATTGAATCGGCGACTCATGGTGAATTGATGGGTTGGCTTTTTCGGTGTGGCATTGGGATTTCGGAAAACACTAGAAGATTTGGACTCTACCATGGAACCATTAAAACCAACATTTGACGGGAGATAACCAATCTCAGTTTCAGCCAGCTTTTCACCAACCAGGGGTATTTTTTCCATAAAAGCCAGCGGTGCAACCTTAAATTCATTTCCCAGATTTAATTTATAGTCAAAACTACCATCAATCTTTTCGGATTTCTGGGCACTCTTCTGTGCATCTGAGGAGGTGTTGTTGGTAGCTCCCACCTTCATGCTCATATTATCAATTGTGTATTTGGGTAGCCAGTGTTCTGATTTCACCTTTTTTGAAAGGGAGGCGTTCCAGCTCACGGCCTCAGACCGCGTGGTCATGGTTTCCACTGTATCCTGCAGTGAGGGATCCAGCTCATCAATTCTAATATCACTACCCGTGATGTATTTCGGCTTTTTCTCGCTGGTACGGTAGGAGGCGGAAATAGGGAGTGATAGTCCCCATGAATCCGGCATGAATTTATTAAGAGATAATTTTCCACTTAGGTTGGCTGAGACAGAATTATCACCGCCACCAAATTGTTTCTGAACATCATGGAAGTCAGCATCCCGACGTTCAATATCCATATTCAAGGTGGCCACATCGGCGAACTTCATACTCATGCTGGCCCGGTAGGCTGTTGCCTTATTTTTTTCAACATCACTCAGACGCAATTCATCCAGCCAGATTTCACCGGTCATGGGCTGGTCAGATAAATTCCTGAATCCGGTTTTTAGGATTTTTACGCGGGAGAGGGAGGGCTTTCCTTTAACGGCGATGAAACTGCCATCATCCATTTCCCGAGTAGCATATTTATCATCTGTTTCCAGCTCGATCCACAGCGTTGTATCAGTATAAGAGATATCGTTACCAAGGCTATCTTCAAGAAGGTGATGAATAATAAAAACCGAGTCTTCCAGTGCCAGCTTGAAGTTGGCCAGGTCAGCCATATTTATATCGAGATGATTGCGTTCATCCCAGCCGGGAAAAATAGGTCGGCGAACCTCGTAAAAATCATCATCAGTTTCACCGAATCTGAAAAAGAATTCCAGGTTTGAAACAAAGCCATTCTCTGATACATAATCAGTAAAGGTGGATTCGTAACTCCCCCCACGGAGCCGATCCCAGCCGTGTACAAACATTTTCATTGATTTGTAGTGGATAAAATCCTTGGCTTTTGATCCTTGAAAAAGTTTATCGGCTACAATGGTATAACCTGGTTCAAGATCGTCACCCCTGATTACCAGAGATTGTTCCTTGGACCGTAATTGGGTAATGGGGTCGAGAATTCCTTGAACACCTTCTGGAGGGGCAGCGTAGCTTCCTGGAATGGCTTCTGAATTGTAGCGACTGGGGTTATCCTCGGTGTTGATCACAATGACGTTCAGTGTACCATGCAAAGAATCAGTCACTGTGGTTTCAACACCATCATATTGTGAAAAAACACCCCGCTCTTGCCAATCATTACCCACAATATCTACCGCAGCAATCTGGAGTGCAGCGCCACCTGCTGGAACTTCATCCATCCATAGACGGGCAAATTTTATTTGAGACCACAATGCCAGTTCCGGTTCTTCTCCATCTGCTTCAAAATCAGCCAGGGGAATCCGGATAAGTTTCCATCCGGTTTCTGTGTTATCGCTAAATTTCGTGCGCCCAGCGATATAGTCATCACCTGTTAAATCCACGTCCATGGTGAAATAGGCATTTCTTGTATTCAAGGCACCATCATTGTTCAAATCTTCGCTATTGGGATAGGTGCCACCTTCAATATTCAGATTTCCTTCGGAGCCGTTGATATGCCGATAGTCTATGGGACTGGTGTTTGGGTCGAAGGAATAGTTATCCCAGGAAGGGTGATGATTTCCATAGAGCTCAAAATTTTCGGCAACGGGTGACTCGCGACCGTCCAGACCATCGATACCAAGATCCTCGGCTTTCTCTACAAAGCCATCACCACGGGTGAATGCTTCTGAGGGTATATCCTCTGTATCCAGCATGCCATAACCCTTGGTTACGGTTCGGACTTCATCATACTCATCCGTGATTTCTACGGTCCAAAGCTGATTCGGCTCCTGTTGATCTTCACTTATATATCCAAGATCCACATGCAACCTTCCAACATCACCTCTGACCCACATCTCCAAAAATTTGGACTCGGACTGGTCATAATATCCAGAGGAAAGGGAACGCATGACACCGCCCCAGGCATTGCCCGGCGCTCCACCATCGTCCCGTACTGAGAAAGAGGAATCGGGGACCACATTGAGAACCAGAATATCGGTTACATCATTCTGGGCTTGCGCACTGGTCTCTTTATTGGGCCAGATTTGTTTGGTAAGAATGCGGTTATAGGGATTATACCAATAGGTAAAGGCTCGCTCTCTATTGCCTCGATTTGTCCCATCTATAGGAATTGAAGATAATCCCCAGGCACCACGGATGATGCTCAATTGGGCTTCTCGGCGACTGCCTTCAAAATCATCCAGATAGGCCAGGCCCACATCTCCCAGACCTTCATCTACAGCAGTATTCGGATTGGGAACTACCTGGGCTATTTCACCACTGAAAGTAACATTGGAATTTGCATCCGTTTTAACCAATGGCAGCCAGTCAAGTCCTCTGGTAAGGCGGGGTAAATCACGAGAAATCTGGGTGTTCAAATCCCAGATGAAGTTCTCCATGGGTTCCTTGCCAACCCTGACCTTTTCATCGATACTACTCTTGGAGAAGTAGATCGCGCTCAGACCGATAAATGACTTCTTGTTTTCACCAAACTTGATTTCAGCCCTGGATCCCAGAATCACTTTTTTATCCAGCTGGAAAAACTCGTTTAACTCATACTTAATATCCAGGTCAGCACCCGGTGCCAGAGCTGCCTCATTCAAAATAATTATTTGACCTGTGAAATAGTCAATGGTGTAATCCTTGGAAGCACCTCGCTCCAGGGGCACATTATTTAGTAGCACCTCTTCAGAGCCTTCAATCACATTGAACCCTAGATTGAAAGTGGAGCTCTGATTGGCATAACTTACATACATCCGGAACTTGCTATCCTTGTTGTAGCTAGATGTTCCAGGGGCATTATCATAGAAAGAGTTGGACTGGTATTCAGGATATTTAACCAGCTTGGGGTTTCCGCCGTTTTTTAGAGAATCTCCAATTGCGTTGGTCATCCAGTCTGGTTGACCGGCAACAGCCGTATCCGCCCTGAACGGGTAAAGGTAGGGAAAAATGAGCTCACCGTAGTATAAGTTGAGGGTACTGGCATAATCCAGATCGATAATGTCATCTGGGTCTGGATCATTATCTACACCCTTTCGATCAAGACCAAATAGCTGGAGAAATGAATTTCCATTTACATCCAATTCTGATTCCTCACCTCCCAGACTGCGCTTGATCTTGAGGTCAAATCCTTCGGTGTTGATATTTGCCGTCTTTAGATAGTAAACATTCTTCCATTCCAAGTCCCAGGAGGGTTGACCAGGCAGGGCATCATCAGGTTTTAGCATCTTCAAGATTAGAGTGTCAGCCGTTCCAGGGGTACCCAAGGCAGCATCACTACCTTCCTGGAAAGTCCGTTTGGGGTTGAAGTTTGGGTCATATTCCGGAACAAAGAGATTGGTCTGATCCTGATCATCAGCGAGATAGAATGTATCTTTATAGGCGATGGCCAGAACTTCATTACTCTGGACCGGCGTATTCATACGGATATATCCCAGATCTTCATAGAGCACGAAGTCCTTGTCAGACCCCTGCTCCAGCTGAATCACCTGCCTGCTGGTTACTGGTTCGGTACCATTTGCAATATCCAGTGTGGGGTCATTATAAATTTTCGCAAAGTTGGTAATCTGGTCTGCCTGGCTGTAGGAGACGTATTTATAGACACGGATGTTTTGTATTGAGCGCCCGCTGCGGAAGTGCAAGCCGTTATCGGATAGTGGATAGGATTTACGCCGATAAAAATGATTCACATAAAAATAGGTGTTTCGGCGTCTGTCGTAGTCTTCTATGGTAACTTCTGATGCTTCTGAATTTCCATTTAGCGAAAGTTTTTCTTTGCGACCACGTTCCAGTGAGGCAATGGCAGTGATGTCAACCGGACCCACTTTGGCCAGGGCTTTCAAGCCAAACAGGCCGTTATTCTGTCCAGAAAACATGGCCAATTTAGTACCGGGCAAATTCAGGGAAATGTTACCAGCCTCCACCCGCTGGATAATCTCGTCCTCATTACCGTTATAGTAGATCTCCATGTTGTTCTCAAAATCGAAATCTCGCTCACTGTCCTGATCTACCTGGATACTGATACGATCGCCAATTTTACCTTCAATTTTGAAAGCCTGTTTCTGCTCAATCTGAAAGGTATTGGATTGCTGTTGATTATTGACATTGGTGGTTTTGCTACGATCCTCGGTTCTGAATTTTCCGGTAATGTTCACATTACCGCGAACGCGGAGTGAAACCCGTTGGCCAGCAATATCGGCACCAATCAACTCAAAAGACTGGGAGGAGGCAGCATCGTCCTCAGCCTGTAATCGACCCGTTGCAATTCTTTTGAAGAGATCAGTCTTTTTATTGTCTAGACTCAGGCTCACAAAGTCATCAATAGAAACCACGGTAGGAATGCCGATGGGTTTCCCGTCCATCATTTTGGAGAAGGTGAAAAAGGTTGCTGTGCTGTCCATCTCCAGGGTGGACTTGATAGAACCCAGGACCAATTGGGACATGGGAGAAGCCAGAATGAGGGAGGTATCGCTAAAGAACAATCCCTGTTTGCCCTCGTCAAAAAGTGGTGTACTCGCCGGCTCATAAAAACGAGCACTTATGCTGAAACTTTTCCCGGCTGGCTGCGCAGAATCTGTCTGACCATATGAAGGTGGCCAGAGAAATAAAAGGGATAATATGATTACTGCAATCGTTCTCACGTTGTTTGTTTTAAGCCCGGTTTGTATCCATTGAGGATGAGTGGAAAGACTAGCTTAGGATTCTAATTATTTCAGCTCCGCATTAAAAGCATGGTGTGTGTTACCCAAAATATTCACAAGTTTCGCTAAAGCCCGTTTCCGGTGACTTAGTTCATTCTTTTCTGTCATACTCATTTGTGCATAGGTTTTCTGCTTCTCAGGATGGAAAAAGATAGGATCATATCCGAACCCTGAATCACCCTGTCTGCTGGTTGTGATCATACCTGACACTTCTCCCAGAGCTGTGACGGTCATTTCACCATCAAAAAAAACGGCCACTGTTTGAAATTTTGCCTGGCGCAGGTCTTCAGGAACACCGTGCAATTCATCCAGCATTTTCTGAACATTTTGATCATAGGTTGCATTTTTACCAGCATAACGGGCGGCATAAACGCCAGGTGCACCATTCAGTGCATCCACTGCCAGCCCCGTATCATCAGCAATGGTTGGTAAACCACAATGCTGAAAACCAGCATGGGCTTTGATGAGTGCATTGGCTTCCAGGGTGTCACCATCTTCGACAATTTCACCGATGTCTGGATAATCAAGGAGCGACACAACTTCCATATCATAAGGTTCCAGAAGACGAGTCAGTTCTTCCACCTTGTGCTTGTTTTGCGTGGCTAACAACAATTTCATGTTTTCACTCAACCAATTTATGGGGGAATTGTTCCCCGCTCAGTGCTTCTGTTACCATTTTGTTTTTTCCCAATTATTCGGGATGAAATCGAAGCGGCCAAAAGTAGCTTTTAGTCCATCTTCAGTCAATGATTAAGACCCCCGGGCAGAGGCCACTTGTCCAGGGGATGTATCGGCCTTGCGAGATGGTATAACCATATAATAAATAAATATATACGAGATGCAGATAAGGCTCATGCTGAAGATAGGGATCACAAAACCTGGTAATTCTCATGAATACAGGGGGAATTGCCCTGTTTTACTGGTGAATTTTTCAGGGCGTTTTCATTTAGCCTGATCGGCCTGATAGTGTACGGTGAAGGCCTAAAAAAAGAGGCCATCCATTTTCAGGACGGCCTCTTAACTGCTTCTGTAGCGTTCCCGCCTTTGTGGGTGTTATTTCATGAGTACCATCTTTTTAGACATGCTCATTCCGGCTGTTTTCAGACGATAGATATAGGTGCCACTGCTCAGATCTTTTCCATTCTGATCCAAACCATCCCAACTGGTGTTGATATAACCCGCTGGTACATATCCATTCACAAGTGTGCGCACTTTCTGTCCCAGGAGGTTATAAACTTCCAGTGAGACTTGAGCCGCTTCCGGTAGAGCAAATTCAATGCTCGTAGTGGGATTGAAGGGGTTCGGATAATTTTGTGAAAGACCATAAGCTGTGGGCAACTGGTCGGCATCTTCCACAGAAACAATGGAGGTTGTCACCACATTGCTACCTTCACTGGCATTGCCATTGGCATCAACGGCGATTACCTGGTAGAAGTAGGTCCGGCCAACTGTTACCTCGGCATCGACAAACATGGGTTCAATCGTTGCTGTCATGCTGGCATCAACAAAATCCGGGTTATCTGCACGGAACACTTCAAAGTACTGGAAGTCTTCGTCCATGCTGATTTCCCAGCCAAGCTCTACACCAGTTTCGCCGGAGCTAAGCAAATTCAGAGGTCCGGGCATGCCAGGATGAATATTGTCAACAGAGTATCCAAAACCTGGTTCTCCATCCAGGAAGCCATAGGTATCCCAGTGGCCTGTTACGAAGAAGGCACTTACGTAGTCCTCAAGGTTGGGCGTGTGGGCACTTGAGTCAATCAATGTAGGTAAAACCACATTGTATGCTTCAAGCTCGTGGTTGGGCAGGTATTCAACAAAGTCTATAATTGGACCCATTTGAGTATTGGTGATTCTCCAGATACTGTACCCAGAGAATGAGCCCCAATCAGTGCCACCGGGGAAAAACTGCATTCGGACAAAACGACCCTGATCATGGGGTTGATCAAAAATGAAGTTAATCATAGGTGGTGTTCCATACTGACGTGACATGAGCGTAATATCAAGATATGCCCAGTTATTGTCTATGGTAACCATACCCAAGTTGGCCAGCTCAAAGTCAGGAGCAGAAGCAAAGACGTGATACTCACCATTCATGGCTGGAATGCTGTAGTAACCAGAATCGTTTGAGAATCCCCAGAACCCGATTGTGTCCTCGTCAGTTACTGTGAAGATCACAACCTCGGCATCCCAGATGGGGTTGCCCATATCATCACGAACAAATCCTTCCAGGCCGCCATCAGGCATGCTTAAACCAATATCCAGATAAGTCGTGTCGTTGTAGACAAGGATTTCATCCATCCAGTATGGGGGATAATCCCAGCTTTCAACAACCAAGCTGTAGATCCCATTGGGGACATCAAACCAGAATTCACCACCTTCATCAGTCATACTCATATAGCCCATATCATTGCCATACAGGTAGACATTTGCTCCAGCGACAGGATCTTCAGAACCCATATCGTAGACCTGGCCCCAAACGGCACCATCCACATCAAAATCTTCCAGATAGAAACTATAGTAGTTTTGACCCTCTTGTATTTCGATGTCTCCATATGAATCCTGATACCCTTCCGCGAAGGCCATGAGATAATAGAAACCAACGGGAAGTTCAAAAAAGTAGTATCCGAATTCATCAGTTTGTGTGCCCATACCCCAACCATCATTGTTGATGTAAACTTGAGCATAGGGGATGGGTAATCCATCAGCATCGTAGACGAAGCCCTCAAGGGAAGCATCAAAATTGAGTGGGTAGAGTACGATGTCCATGTTGATCAGCGTATCACCAATACCGATGAAAAGGCTATCGGGGAACATCCACTCTGGTCCACCGGCCATGACTTCATAATAGCCTGACGGGACGTGAATTTCATAATATCCATCGTAATCTGGACCGGAATAGTACTCCATTCCATTATTTGCATCTCGGAGCATCATTCCTACTTCGTGTGTGTCCATAATGGGTTCGTTGGTTTCACCATTTATGAAATAGCCATAGAGTCCGCCGGAGATAGTCTCCAGGGTGATCATTTCACCCGTAGTACCACCTGGTACATCCATGTTTTCGGAAGTCTGGACGATATTCATCATGTCTTCAAAATAGACCCCTAGATAATAAAGGTCTTCCAGGTCGCCATGTACGGGGAGACTGTAAAAACCGTCTGGGCCACTCATGGTAATTGAGTAGGCGTCCAGCATGTAATGTTGGCCAAATACATGAGCGCCAGGCATTGGCATGCCATCAAGTGTGACATTTCCAGTGATGGTATTGTTGGCTGTGTAGAGGGTAAAATCTACTATACTTACAGCAAAATCTCCAACTTCAACATAGCTGCCATATGGAATAAGATACGGTTCAGTTAACGAGTGCCATGCAACTTCAACATCATATCCGCCATTCATAACGCCAATGCTGTAGTAGCCATCTTCGTCTGTAAAAGCCGAATAACCAGGACCATCATCCGCATGAGCTGTTACTTGTACATCTTCAACTGGCAGACCGTTTTGATCCAAAACGTGACCCTCGATGGCACTGGAAGGTGCCATATAGTAGAAATGAGGCACAATCTCATGGCTCATTACATGGACAGGATGTGCATTGGGAACGGGGACCAAACCCTCGGTAGCACCAAAATGGTCTTCAGTTCCGACCATTACATAGCCAGTATCTGGAAGGTCGAGATGATATTGACCAGCTCCATCAGTCACACCGATGATTGAGGGGCCATCCTCATCGTTATCTTCTTCCATGTAGACTGCCCACACAACGATACCGTCAAGCGGTGCGCCACCGCCGTCATTCATGTAGATTGAGCCAGAAACCGAGAAAGGTGTGGCGACGCTATAGAAGGTGACTGGTGTTGTGGCCATGTCTTCGTCAGCGAAGGCAACAAACAATAGGTCTCCAACGAGATAGTTAAGCCCATCCGCCATTCCATCGGAAAAGGTCACACCAAAAATTCCATCTGTCATATCTTCATCATGAATATCGTTATCCATGAATTCATAAAATTCGAGACCCGTGTCGGCATCATCCAGCATCCCATTTTGATTGCCATCCCAGAAAACACCGAGCTCACCATAGACATTGCCATCCAGCGTGATTTCAAAATAGGGGTTCGATCCTATTTCCAGTTCATCGCTTGCCATGCCATTCACGGTCATAGTAAAATCTGACTGAGGTGGGTCAACGTCGAAAATGTTGGAGCCATCGGTTTGGATCATATAGTCGAACTCAAAATATCCGCCCCATTCATCAATGGAGGTGATTTCCATAACAGCGTACATGTTTGATGTGCGCGTGTAAATGACCCAAACATTGCCAACCTGCATGGGCTGGTAGCCATTTGCTTCCCAGGAAGTTTCCACCCAGCTGATATCGGGATCATCCACAAGACCCACCTCGGTTACACTTGCCAGGCTGCTATCTGCTGCGTAGAGGTATATTGGACTATAATCCGTACCGAATGAAAACTCAGCTCCGAAATTGGTCCCTTCATTCCCACTTGCCCGGACATCCATGCCTGTGCTGTCACTGCCATGGAGACCCTGGAGGTAGTTGAAATAGCGCTCGTTATCCACAGCATTATTCATAAAAGAGCTGCCAGCTATAATACTGCCGCCTCCACCACCAAAGTCGTTGGAGCCATCTGTCTGGATTACATAATCAAAGGAAAAGGAAGGGCTTTGCCAGCCACCACTAACCTCAGTTACCTCAAGGACAACATACATGTTTGATGTGCGGGTGTGGACTACCCAGAGGTTACCGACTGCTAATGGCTGACCACCATTGCCTCCTAGCCATTCCCAGGAAATAGTTGTCCAGTCCGTCTCAGGGTCATCGCTAGTGGGTACTGGAGGCAGGTCTTCCAGAGACCCATCTTCAGCCAGGAAGTAGAGCATACTTGGGTTTGCAAAAACCTCTGGACTCAACCAGCTATCACTTCCAAAATTGGTCCCTTCGTTTCCGGATAGCTTTACATCCATTCCAAGTGTATCGGAACCATTCATCCCGGAGAGGAAATTGAAGAACAGGGAGTCTGGATGATCGCTCATATGACCATTGCCATACATAACCTCACGGAGTCCACTCTGTGTGGTCTGCTGAGGTTCAGGCATTTGGATCGATTGTGGATTGAGATTAGGACTATAGCTTTTCCTAATGCTTGGCTGATGTTGCTGTGTCACTTTATCAAGGGCTTTGCTCAGACGAAGCATGCGCTCCTGTTCTGGTGTTGCCTGTGTACTGATACTGTTCTCTCGCAAATTTTTAAGCAAAACACTCTTGTTTTGCACTTCACGAATTTGTTTTAGTTGTTCAATATTTTGGGTTGGTCCGGTTTCTTCAGCAAGGACCCACATCGGGATGACCATTATCATAAGACTTACAATAATGATCCAGGAAATACTTCTTGACTTGATGACACTCATCACGCTTCCTCCATGGTTGTTATTAACAAGCAAAATTAGTTTTTTAAATACAAAATTCTGTGATATGGCACACAGGTTATCCCCGCAAGCATTAACGTTATGACATGGCGCAAATATACAAATGATTAAACCCTGTTCTAGAAAAAAGGCAATATTTATCACCTATGCCTAAGTCAATAAATGCGTTCATCCCACATTTTTTGAAAGGCTGAAAACACAATCTTGATTCGAGGTGAATTTTTAAGGCATACGGATGTAGGCGCTGGTTCTGGTTTCTGCCAGCATGAGTTGCCTCAATTTTTCGGGATCGTCACCTTTGAGGTAGACATCAAAAAAGCAGGTCGAGACATTTCGAATGACACTGTTGAGCCATTCAGGATTTGTGACAGCAGTATACCCAATAAGCTGTGAAAAAGGGGTAAACAACGGCATGTCAGTATAGTCTGCATGTCGGGTTCCCGGAACCAGGAGTTTGTAGATCGGCCCCGTGCTGCGCCGGAGCATTTGATCCATGCGTGTATAGTTGCCGGGAGTTGACCAGGCTGATTGGCCGAGATGGAAAATTGGTTTCTTTAAACCTTGCTCGATAACTGAGTCGGGGACCGGGCTATACCATCCATCCAGAACCATGGCCGCCTGAACCCGCTGATCCACGGCCATTGCATTTATAACTGCCGCACCACCCAGGGAATGACCAACAACGCCAACCCGACCATTGGACTGTGGGACTCCATTTAAGAAAGGATCAGATGCGTCATCAAGTACGCGATCCAGAGTGAACCTCAGGTCTTCAACCACAATATGAATTTGTGAGAGGTCGATGGTGTTTATGAAATTGTCATTCAACGCACGCCTTTTTCCAGCGCGATATTCCGCAACATCACCGTTCCCGAAAATGGTGATATTGGCTTCATAGCTATGATCAGCTGCAAAAACGATATAACCCTGGCTGGCCAATTCTTCCATGAGAGAAGTATTTTGAAACCGCATGCCACTCAATCCATGGGAGAAAAGTAGGACAGGAAAGGAGCCTCCTGAATTGGCTGGAGTTTCTAGCACTATGGAATTGGTGTTAACCCCATTAAAGTGCTTTATCAGTGAGACAGGTAAGCGCAACTGCTTGGCAATTGCCGGAAGTCTCAGTTCAGGGTTATCGATGTATGATATCGGTGTTCCCGGAGTGTTTGCATCAACCGGATACCATACTTGAACCACAATTTTCCTATAGTCTACCTCGGGAGTAAACGTCTCATCTCTTGTACTGTCCGCCCAGCAGGTTGTGCGTGTGGCTACTGCATAGGGGCCTGTTGGTTCCGGGATATGAGAAAAGGGGGCAATGACAGGAAAAATTACTGAACAATTGCCCAGTAGCAAAACTAACAGAAGCTCCACCCCGGCCAATACATTTCGGCTATTTCTGAACTGGATTCTCATGCGCTGAAACTAGCCCAAACCCGTCCCCTGCAAAATAAATTTTGAAATTCACCTTCCTGGCCTCGTTCCACAAAGCCCCTGAATATCCAAATCGGGTCCACAAAAAATAGCCTCTCGTGATTTCAATATTTTCTGCATCCGTATGGCGAGCCTTGCGGCAGCCATTGCGGAAGGCAAACATAGCATGTCGAACTGACAAACACGAATTGGTATGCTTCAAGCTCAACAAGACGAGGACAATTCAACATAGAACCCATAAGTCCATGGAACTCACAATTTCATTTTACTCAGAATCTCAAATCCCTTCACGTCACAGGTTTTCAGATTATCTTCACGCCATATGATTAAGCGAATTCCACAAAATATTCTTAACGTGCTACAGGATGCTGGCCACCTCGCCGCGAAATCAAATCTGGAATGCTACACCGTTGGGGGCTTTGTCCGCGACCTCGTTCTGGATAAACCCAGCAAGGATGTAGACATCATGGTCATTGGTGATGGTGTGGCTTTCGCCCGGGATCTGGGTCAACATCTCGGCGTCCCGGATATCGTGGAATATGGCGATTTTGGCACGGCACTCATCCCCTACGGTGAATTTCTCATAGAAGTGGCTTCTGCACGAACCGAAACCTATGAGTCCAACTCCAGAAAACCCAAGGTGGTTTACACCGATCTCAAGGGTGATCTGAGTCGACGCGATTTCACCGTAAATGCCATGGCTCTCAATCTGTCACCGGAGAAATTTGGTGAACTCGTTGATGAATATGGTGGGATTCAGGATATTCAAGATAAAATTTTGCGTACACCCCTGAACCCTGTCAAAACCTTTGATGATGATCCGCTGCGCATGATGCGGGCTGCCCGTTTCTCGGCTCAACTGGAATTTAAATTGGTGCCAGAAGCACTGGAAGCCATGCAAGCGAGGGCCGAACGGATCAGTATTGTATCGCAGGAACGGGTTACTGAAGAAATTATCAAAACCTTAAGGGCTCGGGTTCCTTCCCTGGGTTTTTATGTGATGCAGTTCGCCAATCTGTTGCCTCTGGTCTTCCCTGAAATTGCAGTACTGGGAGGAGTAGAGGATCGTGATGGCCAACGCCACAAAGACGTTTTTCATCACACCCTAAAGGTGGTTGATAATGCGGCTGAACGTAGCGACAAAATGAAGGTTCGTTTCGCTGCCCTGGTCCATGATATTGGCAAACCGGCCACCAAAAAATTCATCGAAGGTACTGGCTGGAGTTATCACGGTCATGAAGAAGTGGGGCGTAAGATGCTTAATGTCGTGGGCAAACGTATGCGGTTGTCCCGGAAACTTACTGCCTATCTCAAACGCATGACCCGCTTGCATCTAAGACCCATCGCTCTGGCTCAGGAAGTTGTATCTGATTCCGGTATTCGCCGCCTCATCGTAGAAGCAGGTGAAAATCTTGAGGATCTCATGATTCTGGTGCGGGCAGATGTGACATCCAAAGACCCCAGAAGGGTGAAGCGTTACTACGGCAATTTTGACCGCGTCATGGATCGCATTGACGAAGTCGTGGCAAAAGATGCCATGCGCGCCTTTCAGTCACCACTACGCGGAGATGAAATTATCCAATTGCTGGGTATTCCTCCAGGTCCTGTAATTGGTCAGATAAAAAAGGCCATTGAAGAGGCCATTCTCGAGGGTGAAATCGAGAATGAATATGAGGCTGCAAAAGCCTACTTTTTCAAGATAAAGGACAGTTACCTGGCTTAACAGATTTACCCACTAAACCCATTTATTAAACCGCAAATGTCCCAGCCCCCCCAGAGATAATTTCAAAGAACTACCCGCATGAAGCGCCATGCGACTCCAAACAATTCGATTCCCTTCAGTAAAACCCCAATTCTATACCCTTCGACTCCGTTCGGGGTGACGAACCCGCATGCCGCAATAAATTCATTAATCCCCTATAACCCTATAACCCCTAAATTCCATAAAACTCATGAGCAAATCGAACCCTAGAACCTAACAACCCGATATCTCGTGCTTCGATTACTATGACCTTTGCAAGCCATAATTCAGGTAATCAAGTTTAATGGAGAAGTGTTGATCTGAATAGGGTTTTCGGTCCCGAATCATGGCACAGATGATTTTGAGTAATTTGTTTGCGACATTATTATAGATTAAGTAATTGTCTTTACCTTCAAGCTGTTTGCGGAGGAAGTATTCTCTAAATGTTGGATTGTGAGTCGTAACAGTTCTCGCTGCAAGATGCAATAATTTCCTTGGTATCGCTGGTCCATGCTTAGGGCTTTTTGCTTTCCTCAGCACTGATTTTCCACTCTCATACTTATAAGGCGCAATTCTAATGTAGGAAGCAAGCTCCTTCCCGGTCTTCTCCTCCTTAAACCCATTTGTCAACACCAGAATAGACGAAGCCAGCAGTTCCTGAACACCAGGTATTGTTTTGAGGATATCCATTATTTGTCTCATCTGAGGATGGGAGCTGATCAAATCACTCATATCCTTTTGTAAAACTTCGATGCTCTCTGTTAGAGATTCGATTTCATGCTCCAACACAGTAATCGCAGATTCTGGAATCACCTGCTTGCGCTTAAGGGCTGTCCGTACATTCTTTTGGGATGTCCTGTGTTTGACAAGAAGTTCTCTGGTTGCTAGTATGCTCTTGACCTTTTCTACTATAGCCTCCCTAGGTTCCCAGATGTTCAGAGAATCATAAAATCTAATAGCATATTCAGCTATTTGAAGACTATCGATAGCATCGGTCTTATGCCCTGCAACCTTGAAGGCCCGTTTCACTTTGAGAGGAGGATCAACAGCTACTTTGTATCCACGCTCATAAAGATAATAGCAAAGGTGCTCACCGTAAACGCCAGTGGCTTCCATGCATATTATCATATCAGATGCGTTCAGCTTGAGAGATTCGAACCAGGCTGTGAGCTTTTTAAACCCGTTTTGATCATTGTCATAATCTTCTGGATCATAGAGACTGATTCCAGGTCTTGAACTGGCACACACAGTAAAACTTTCAGAA